>RFZI01000001.1 GCA_009920775.1 Paracoccaceae bacterium
GGCGGCATCTGGGTCTCGCGGAGCGTATAAAACGCGCCGGGGAGGAGGACGGCGACAGTACCCGAAGCAGTCATCGCCTTGGCGTCATCCGCCGTGGCGTATTCCACATGATCCGCCGACAGCGCCCCATATCGGGTGGCAAGCGCCGCGCCGCCCAGCCACGAAAGCTGTTCGGCATGGAGCTTGACCGGCAGGACCAGCGCCTTGGCCGCATCAAAGACCTGAGCGATCTGATCGGGCGGAAAGGCGATGCCCTCGCAGAACCCGTCGACGGCATCGACGAGGCCTTCGGCATGGGCCGCGTGCAGGGTCGGGATCACCACCTCGTCGATATAGGCATCCGAGCGGCCTGCGTATTCGGCGGGGATGGCATGGGCGCCGAGGAAGGTCGTTTTGATTCGCACCTTGCGCTCGCGCCCGATGGCGCGGGCGACACGCAGCATCCGCAGCTCAGTCTCGCGATCAAGGCCATAGCCCGACTTCACTTCGATGGTCGTCGCGCCCTCGGCGATCAGGGCATCGGCCCGCTCCAGGGCGCTTGCGAGGAGGGTGGCTTCGCTGGCGGCGCGGGTCGCGCCAACGGTCGAGACGATCCCGCCACCGGCTCGGGCGATGGCCTCATAGCTCGCGCCCTCGAGCCGCATCTCGAATTCGCGGGCGCGGTGGCCGCCAAAGACGATGTGGGTATGACAGTCGATCAGGGCGGGCGTCACCAGACGCCCCTCGAGATCGCGCGCCTCCTGAGCCTTGTGGTCCGCAGGAATCGCGTCGGCCTTTCCAACCCAGACGATCCGCTCGCCCTCAATGACAACGGCCCCATTCTCGATGAGGCCATAGCGTTCCGGCCCGGTCAGGGTCGCAAGGGTGGCGTTGGTCAGCAGCACGGGAGTCGCCTCTTGTTTGGCGTGAACAATACTGTATTATGTCCATACATAATATCTGTCAAGGTTGGCTGAGATGACGAAACTCTGGGCACGGCAAGCTCTTCTGGCAAACGGTTGGGCCAAGGATGTGGCCATTGAAATCGGGGCGGACGGGCGCATTGCTTCGGTCGTCCCCGATAGCTCGGCGCAGGGTCGGACGGTCGATTACCTTGTTCCTGCCCCCGCAAATTCCCACTCCCACGCCTTCCAGCGGGCGATGGCGGGCCTGACCGAGCGGCGCGGTCAGAATGCTTCCGACAGCTTCTGGACATGGCGCACGCTCATGTATCGCTTCCTCGACCAGATCACCCCCGATCAGGTCGAAGCCATTGCCGCTTTCGTGCAGATGGAGATGCTCGAGGCGGGCTATGGGGCGAATGTCGAGTTCCACTACCTGCACCATCAGCCCGACGGCCAGCCCTATGACAATATCGCCGAAATGTCGGAGCGGATCGCCGCCGCCGCCGCCAGCCAAAGCGGCATCGGCCTAACGCTCCTTCCGGTGCACTACCAATACGGCGGCTGCGACAAGCGCGCCCTCGGACCGGGCCAGCGGCGTTTTGGCAACGATCCCGAGCGCTTCGCTCGCCTTCACGAGGCCGCCGGTGCTGCGCTGGGCGGCTTGCCTTCGGACACCGTTCTAGGCGTCGCCCCCCATTCGCTTCGAGCGGTCGCGCCTGAACACCTCGCTCAAACCGCCGCCCTCGCGGGCAGCGGCCCCGTGCATATGCACCTCGCCGAACAGATCGCCGAAATGGATGAAGTCTTGTCTTTTCGCGGAGCGCGACCGGTCGAATGGGCGCTCGGAAATATCGATCTCGGGCCTAATTGGTGTCTAATCCACTGCACCCAGATGCAGCCCCACGAGACAGAAAGCCTTGCCCGTACTGGAGCTATCGCTGGCCTTTGCCCGCTCACCGAAGCAAGCCTTGGCGACGGGATATTTGACGGTGTGCGCTGGCTCAATTCCGGCGGCGCGATCTCGCTTGGGTCCGACAGCAACATCCGCATCTCGCTTGCCGAGGAGATCCGCCAGCTCGATACCACCCAGCGCTTGCGCGACCATACCCGCGCGGCGCTTGCAACGCCCGAGCTATCAACCGGCCGCCGTATTTTCGAGGCATCCGCCAAGGGCGGCGCCCAAGCGGCCGGACGCGGCGCTGGCGTCATTGCCGAGGGCAACTGGGCCGACCTGTTGGCGTTTGACATGGGCCACCCCGATCTATCCGGCCTGCACGGCGACACGGTGATCGACATCTTCGCCTTTGCCGGCGGCACGGGGATGATTGGCGAAGTCTGGTCCGCTGGGCGGCATCTGGTGCGTGGCGGCGAACACATCAACCGCGCTGCCATCACCTCAGCCTATCGCAAAGCCGTGTCGGCGTTGCGCGACGGGCTCTAATAGCGCGTCGTCATCCGATGGCCGGGCCGATAAACAAGCCGGACATAGGTCACCGCCTGATCCTGCCACCATGTCGAGCGTTCAAGCTGGAACAGCGGATCCCCCGGTGAACAGCTCAGGTTATTGGCAAGTGCCTGATCAGCTGTAGCCGCAGAAAAGCTGATCTCAGCATCCGAAAAAGGAACCGCCGCCACAAGCCATTCGTTCGGCCCCAGCACAGAGAAATCTGCCTCTCGCGCCTCAGGCAAAAGCGCAAGATTGATCCAGCGATCCTCGAACTGATAGGGGCTTCCGTCTGCGAAATGCATACAGACAAGGTGCAATACCTCGGTCTTTGCATCGAGTTTGAGCCGAGCCCGCAGCCAATCGGGCGCAACTTCGACCGCTGACGAAATCAAGGCATAGCGATAGGCTTGCCCCTGATCTTCGATCTCGCGCCGCACGAGCGGAATATCGAACCGGGCCCGCCGCAGGGGCGACATCCGAACCTTCGATCCCGCCTTGCGTTTGCGCTCGATAATGCCTTCCTCCGCCAGCTCACGCATCGCCCGGTTCACCGTTGCCCGAGCGACCCCATAGCTCGCGGCAAGCTCGATCTCATTGGGTATCGAAGCGCCCGGCCGCCAATCCCCCTTGGTTATCTTGCGAAGAATGTCGGCCTTGATGTCGCGATAGGTGGTGTGTTGCGGCAATTTCCAGACCCTCGCGAAGCAAACGCAGACATAATGGCGACTTTATAGACATATTCCTAGACATATTGCAGGGGCTACCCTTGCGGCAATCTGTTTCATGCATCGAACGATGAGGCTCTGGACGGCTCGGAGTTGACCCTACCTCGATCCCCGCGCTCTATGCGAAGCGGATCAACAAAGGCGCCTACAGATGACCGGCCCCAAGGCACAGACGCCCGCTTACGAGATCCTGCCACTCGGGCAGGATTGCGTCCTCGTGCGCTTTGCCCGCAAGCCGGACCTATCCGCTCTTTCGGCGGCGCAAAGGTTTCGGGCGGTCATTGCCGGCCAACAGCATTCCGAAATCACTGAGGTCGCACCATCACTGGCCTCTGTGCTTCTCCGGTTTGATCCGGGGGCAACACCTCGCGCCCGGATCGAGGTGATTGTCCAAAAGGCCTTGGCTGAATTGGGCCCTGATGCCGACCTTCCGGCGCCCACCCGCCGCTGGCATCTGCCCGTTGCTTTCGGCGCAGACGCAGGCCCCCAACTCGCAGAAGCTGCGGCGCTTGCCGGCCTGACCCAAGAGGCCGCAGTCCGGCAAATGGTCGAGGCTGATCTGCGCGTCCTTGCCATCGGCTTTGCCCCCGGTCAGCCCTATATCGGCCTACTCCCAGACAACTGGAACCTGCCGCGCCTGTCGCAACTGACGCCCAAAGTTCCGGCCGGAGCACTTGTGGTCGCTGTGCGCCAGCTCGTGCTCTTCTGCAACGACAGCACGACAGGCTGGCGCCAGATCGGCCAAACCGGCTTTCGTCCGTTTTGGCCCCATAGCTCGACCCCGTTCCGCCTCGAGGTTGGCGATGCGATTCGAATCGAGCATGTTTCTCAAATGGACCTCGCAGCGCTCGCCCCTGAAAGAACCGAGGGTCTGGGTGGAGCACGGCTGGAAAAAACGCGATGACCCCCACTCTGCAAATTCTCCGCGCCGGTCCGCAGATGACGGTTCAGGATCTGGGCCGCCCAGCCCTGACCGCGCAAGGACTTGCCACGGGTGGCGCGGCCGATCGCACGGCCCTTGCAGAAGCGGCGGCGCTCTTGAACTTAGCTCATTTCCCGGCGGCCATCGAAATGGCGGGCATGGGGGGCGAATTTGCTGTCACATTGCCGACCCGAATCGCCCTCACCGGCGCACCGATGCGCGCCAAGGTCGATGCCAAAGAGATTGGCTGGAAACAGACCCACCTCATTTTGCCGGGGCAGAGGCTTTCGATCGGCGGGGCGCTTTCGGGGGTCTATGGCTACCTAGCGACAGCGGGCGGCATTGCCACCGAGCCGGTTCTAGGAAGCCGCTCGACGCACCTTGTTGGAAATATCGGCCAGATCCTTGCCGCGGGTGATGGCTTGATCTTGGGGCCGGACCCCACGCCAAACGCTCCAACGGTTCGAATTACCCCCGAACCCCGCTTCTCGGGTGGCGCTGTTCGGATGATGCCTGGCCCACAAACCGGGCTTTTCGAGAAGGCCGAGCTTGCGCGTTTTCTGGCGTCGGAGTTTGCCCGCGGCGCCGCTTCAAACCGGCAGGGCGTGAGGCTCGAGCACGGGGGTGCACCATTTCAGGCAGGCGAAGCGGCAGGCTTGGCTTCCGATTTCATCGCCGTCGGTGACGTCCAGATGACAGGCGATGGCGTGCCCTATGTCCTTCTTTCCGAATGTCAGACGATGGGCGGCTATCCCCGCATCGGAACAGTCATCGGAGCCGATCTCTCCCGCATTGCCCAGTTATCCCTTGGCGGACGGGTCCGGTTCACATTGATCAGCGTTGAGGAGGCCGATCGCCTCTATCGCTCGCCCGCGCAAATGATCGCCGAGGCGAAAAGCCGCGTCGCGCCATTGGTTCGCGATCCAAGCGAGATTTCGGATTTGCTTGGGTATCAGCTCATCGGCGGCGTAGTCTCGGGGCGGGACGAAGAGGAATACTAGGATGGTCACACGGGTGGATCTAAACTCCGACATGGGCGAGGGCTATGGCCCTTGGAAGATGGGCGATGATGACGCGCTTCTCGATGTAGTCACCTCGGCCAATATCGCCTGCGGCTTTCACGCAGGTGATGCGGATGTGATGGCCCGCACGATGAAGATCGCTTCGGAACGCGGTGTCGGCATCGGCGCGCATCCGGGCTTTGCCGATACCCAAGGCTTCGGCCGCCGCCGGATCGACCTTTCGCATGACGAGCTTACCAACCTCGTCGCTTTTCAACTGGGTGCCGCGCAGGCGATGGCGCGGCTTGTCGGGGCCGAGGTGCGGCACCTCAAGCTGCACGGGGCGCTCGCCAATATGGCGTCCGAGAATGCCGCCATGGCCGAGGCCTGCTATCGCGCGGCGCTTACGGTCGATCCTGAGATCATCATCGTCGTCCTTGCCGCGACCGAGATGGAGCGCGTGGTGCGCGATCTGGGCTGCAACTGGGCCGGCGAGATCTTTGCCGACCGCGCCTATAACGACGACGCGACCCTTGTTGATCGGCGCAAGCCCGGCGCAGTGATCCATGATGGCGAGGCGGCGGCCGAACGGATGCTCAAGATGCTGGCCGCCGATGCGATCATCACCGAAAGCGGTCAGTATATCCCCACGCGCATCGACACGATCTGCCTGCATGGCGATACACCCGGCTCGGCGCAGATGGCGCACGTGATCCGCGAGAGGCTCATCGCGGGCGGCATCACGATCGAACGCTTCGCCGCCCGAAAATAGGCTCTAGCTAGGCCCCAAGCCGCTCCAAGAGCTTGCAATAGGCGATCTGGCCATTGCGATAGCTCGACAGGCGATAGAACTCGTTCGGTGCATGGATGTTCTCGTCATCAAGGCCAAAGGCCATGACCGCGCCATGCACGCCAAGCTCTTTGAGGAGAAGCGTCATCACCGGGATCGAGCCGCCGGTGCGGACAATGTAGGGATCGCGGCCGTAGACTTCCTTGAGGACTTCGTTCACCGCCGCCGTTGCGTTATGCCCATTCGGCACAAGGAACGGATCGGCATTGCCCGGCAACCGCTCTACCGAGACCCGCAGGCCCTTGGGCGTGAGGCTCTCGATATGCGCCTTCAGAAGCGCATAGATCTTGTCCGGCATCTGGTTGGCGACAAGGCGGCAGGTGATCTTGGCCTTGGCCTCGCGCGGCAGCACGGTCTTGATGCCGCCACCCTGATAACCGCCCCAAAGCCCGTTGATTTCAAGCGTCGGCCGCGCCCAGAGGTTCTCGCGGGTGCTATAGCCCTCCTCGCCAAACACATCCGGCACCCCAAGCTCGTCGATATATTCCGACTCGTCAAAGGGCGCGCGGGCAATGGCCTCGCGATCCTCCACCGTCAGGTCGATCACATCTTCATAGAAGCCCGGGACATTGATCCGCCCATCACGCCCCTTCAGCTCGGCGATGATCTGCGACAGCCCGTGCAGCGCATTGGCCACGCCGCCGCCGTGCATCCCCGAGTGAAGGTCGGATCTCGCACCGGTGACTGTTACCTCGCAACCGACGAGGCCCTTGAGGCCCAGAAGGAGGTTGGGCTCGGTCTCGCTCCACTGGCCGCCGTCGGCCGAGATGATCATGTCGGCCTTCAGCATCTTGCTATTGGCGTTGATAAAGGGGGCGAGGGTGGGCGAGCCAATCTCTTCCTGCCCTTCAAAGAAGAACTTCACATTGACCGGCAGCTTTCCGGTTGTCTTGAGCAGCGCCTCGGCGGCGATGATCGGGGTCATCATCCCGCCCTTGTCGTCGGATGCACCGCGGCCATAGATCCGGTCGTCGCGCAGGGCCGCCTCAAACGGCGGCGTGTCCCACAGATCGAAGGGCTCGGCGGGCTGCACGTCGAAATGGCCGTAGAGAAGCACGGTCGGCTTGTCGGCTCCGGCATGAAGCCAGTCACCATAAACTACCGGATGCCCGGCTGTCGGATACATGGCGACGTTCTCGGCCCCCGCCGCCTTGAGACGGGTGACAACCCACTCACCCGCGGCTTCAACATCCGGCATATGCTCGGGCTTGGCCGAGACTGAAGGGATCCGCACAAGATCCCGCAGCTCTTCAACAAACCTGTTCTGATTGGCGCTCAGATAGTCTTCCCAGTTCATCGGACTCTCCCCTGTTTTGACGCGAGCCTATGAGGAATGTCATTGGCAGTCCACTTCACATAGTCTGACTGAATATCAACAAAAGGTTGCAAAAGCCCTCTCTTGAAACAACTTGAAGCATAGGATGGTTGTCGCTATGCAAGATCACAAGAAATGCCGTTTATGTTGAAGCCCCGAGCCGCTGAGAGAGAAGGTTTGTACCAGATTCTTTAGCATTCTTGTCTCGTGATGAGAGCATGTACCCGGTTGGATAAAAAACTTAAAGCTGTCGTAGTTCCTTCAAGGCCGGTCGGCGAGAAACTGGACAGAGCCTGGGCCATGCGTCATTGTCACTATCGCGCTGGCCCGGATTGCAGATAGAGCCAAGGTCGCGCAAAAGAGGCAAGATTTTAGGGAATCCTCATGCTCGATGCCGCTGCCCGCAGATTGATAGATCCGCCCCTCGAGGCGCTGGGACGTCGCCTGGCGACGCATGGCGTCGGGGCAGACGCAGTGACCCTGATTGGCCTCCTAATGGGGCTGTTGTCAGCGGCGTTTATTGTGGCGGGACTCTATTCTTTGGCGCTAGTGTTTCTCTTCGCCTCGCGGCTGGCCGACGGCCTCGATGGCGCCATCGCCCGCGCTGGCCGATCGACCGACTTCGGCGGCTATCTCGACATAACGGCCGATTTTCTTTTTTACGGATCTGTGCCGCTGGCCTTCATATTTGCCGATCCGGCAACCAACGGTGCGGCGGGTGGATTTCTCCTTGCGTCTTTCTACGTCAATGGCGCGACCTTCCTCGGGTTTTCGGTTCTGGCCGAGCGCCACAAAATGAAGACCGAAGTTCATGGCAAAAAGTCCCTCTACTTCTCCGATGGGATTTTGGAGGGCACAGAAACCATTTTGTTTTTTGTTCTAATTTGCCTTTGGCCAACAAATTTCCAAGTTTTTGCATGGCTATTTGGCTCGTTGTGTTTTCTCACGGCGCTGATGCGAGTGCTTGGTGCGCGAAAGATCTTCGGAAAGGACTGATATGCGTCTCGCATATACACTGGCGGCGGCTTTGGCTGCACCTCAGGCTTCTCTTGCTGCCAATCCCGTCGATTGGCCATCGGTTCTGTCCGAGGCTCAAGGGCAGACCGTATATTGGAATGCCTGGGGCGGCTCGGAGGCCACCAACGCCTTCATCGGCTGGGTTGGGGATCGTGTCGAGGCTGACTATGGCGTTTCGCTCGTCCATGTGAAGCTGAGTGATACCGCTGACGCCGTGAGCCGCGTGCTAGCGGAGCGGGCCGCGGGCATCGACGAGGGCGGCGCGATCGATCTTATTTGGATCAACGGCGCAAATTTCGCGGCGATGAAGTCTGAGGGACTACTTTTCGGTCCCTTTGCTGAAAACCTGCCGAATTGGGCCTTTGTAGATGGCGAGGGCAAGACCGTAACCACCGATTTCACTGTGCCGACTGACGGCTATGAAAGCCCGTGGGCGATGGCGCAGGTGGTTTTCATGCGGGATACCGCCGATCTGCCCGATGCACCGGGGTCGGCTGCCGAGATCCTCGACTGGGCCACCGCCCATCCGGGCCGCTTCACCTATCCCCAGCCGCCCGATTTCCTCGGAACGACCTTCCTCAAGCAGATGCTTGTCGATCTTACCAATGATGCCTTGGCCCTCGCAGCCGCGCCAGAAAGTGATGCCGCCTATGAGGCCGTGACCGCCCCGCTCTGGGCCTATCTCGATGCGTTGACGCCGCATCTCTGGCGCTCGGGCCGGGCCTATCCGGCGACCGGACCCGCACAACTTCAGCTGATCTACGACAACGAGATCGACCTAGCGATTTCCTTCAGTCCCGGCGAGGCCACCGCCGCCATTTCGAACGGGCTATTGCCCGACACAGTTCGCACATCGGTTCTCGCCAAGGGCACCATCGGCAACGCCTCTTTCCTGGCCATTCCCTACAACGCCAATGCCGCCGCCGGTGCGATGGTCGTGGCTGATTTCCTCCTGTCGTCCGAGGCGCAACTGCGCGCGCAGGATCCGGCAATCCTCGGCTATGGCACCGTGCTCGACATGGCGAAACTGCCCGATGCCGACCGCGCCGACTTTGGCGCGCTCGACCTTGGCATCGCCACCCTGAGCCCCGCCGAGCTTGGCACCGCACAGCCCGAGCCGCACCCCGACTGGATGACCCGCATCGCCGCCGACTGGCAGCACCGCTATGGCGCGGGCCTCTAGCGCGGCTTGACAGGCAAGGACCGGCGCGGGGAGATACCGTCATGACCCTGTCTCCCTCGCATCTCTTTTTCTGGCTGACCGTCCTCATCTTGGGCGGTCCAGTCCTCGCCGGACTGACTGGTGTAGTGGCGGGGGCGATGGGCCATGTGCCGGGGCTGCAAAATGCGATTCCAGCTGGGGACGTTTGGGGCGCGGTCTGGAGCTGGCCCGGCATTGGCCGCTCGGTGACGCTATCGTTCTGGACCGGCCTTCTCGCCGCCCTGATCTCTCTCGCCTCGGCGACGCTCATCATGGCCGGATGGTCAGGCACCCTATCCTTCGCCCGTGCCCGCCACTGGCTCGCCCCTTTTCTCGCCGTCCCCCACGCCGCCGCCGCCTTTGGCATCGCCGTCCTCATCGCTCCCTCCGGCTGGATTGCCCGTGCGCTGTCGCCCTGGCTGAGCGGTTGGGAAAGGCCGCCCGACCTTCTGATCTTGGGCGATCCCCTCGGTCTCGCCATGGTTATTGGCCTCATCGTGAAGGAGCTACCGTTCCTTCTCCTGATGATGATCGCCGCCCTGCCACAGGCCAAGGCGGCCACTTCGATGGCGGTGGTCACCGCGCTGGGATATGGCTGCGCCCGTGGCTGGCTTCTGGCCGTATTTCCCGAGATCTATCGGCAGATCCGCCTGCCGGTTTATGCAGTCCTGGCCTATTCGATGTCGGCTGTCGACGCTGCCCTAATCCTCGGTCCGACCACCCCGCCGCCCATCGCCATAGTCATCCTGCGCTGGGCCGCCGACCCCGACCTTTCCCTGCGTGCCCTCGCCTCGGCAGGGGCGCTTGTGCAGCTTGGTCTCGTTCTTGTCGCGCTGGTGCTTTGGCGATTGGGTGAGATTGCTGTCGCGCAGCTTGGCCGCAGTCTTGCCGAAAGCGGCCAGCGCGGCAGCGGCAGGGCAGCGGAAATAGCCGCGGCCACGCTCGTCGCCACATCCGGCATATTCCTCATCGCCGGCTTTGCGGTCCTCGCGCTCTGGTCGGTCGCTGGAGCGTGGCATTTCCCCGCCTTCTTGCCCGAAACCCTTAGCTTCCACGTCTGGGCCAGCCATGGCGCGGCGCTTGTCGAGACAGGCGCAGCAACCCTTCTCTTGGCCGTTGCCGTCGTGGCTCTCGCCCTCGCCCTCGCCCTCGGAAGCCTTGAGGCTAAGCCACACAGATGCCTTCTCACGGCTCTCGTCTACCTCCCCCTGATTGTCCCGCAGGTGACCTTCCTTCCTGGCCTTCAGGCCGCCTCCCTGAAGATTGGCCTCGGCAGCGGCGCCCTCCCTGTCGGCCTGATGCATCTGGTCTTTGTCCTGCCCTATCTTCTTCTGGTGCTCGCCGATCCCTTCAATGCCCTCGATCCCCGCTACCGCACTATCGCCGCTGGCCTCGGCCTTTCGCCCGCCCGTCAGTTCTGGCGCCTGCGATTGCCGCTCCTTCTCACGCCCATCGCGGGCGCTGTGGCGGTTGGCATGGCTGTTTCCATTGGTCAATACTTGCCAACCCTTCTGGCCGGCGGCGGGCGGCTTCCCACACTTACGACCGAAGCGCTGGCGCTCGCAGCCGGAGGCGACAGGAGGGTGATCGGAGCCTATGGTCTGGCGCAGGCCGCGGCCGCGCTTGCGCCATTCGCTCTGGCGCTCGCCCTGCCTCGCAGGGTCTGGCGCAATCGGCAGGGAATGCTCCATGGCTGAATCGTTGATCCTGAAAACCCTCACGATTTCCGCGGGCGCAACTCCCATTGTCTCGGTCAGTCTGACCGCCGCCGCTGGCGAGATCACGACCCTTATGGGCCCCTCCGGCTCTGGCAAATCGAGCATCCTCGCGGCCATCACCGGCACAGTTCCCGATGGCCTATTTGCCACTGGTGACATCCTTTTGGGCGGCCAAAACATCGCCACACTCCCTGGGTGGAAGCGCCATATCGGCATCCTCTATCAGGACGACCTCCTGTTCCCCCACCTCTCAGTTGGTGGCAACCTCGCGCTGGGACTCGCACCAGGCGGCAGACGGACCGAACGGCAGGGCAGGGTCAAGCGGGCGCTTTCCGAGGTCGGGCTTGAAGGCTTAGCCGCCCGTGATCCGGCGACACTTTCGGGCGGCCAAAAGGCACGGGTGGCGCTGATGCGCGTTCTTCTCTCCGAGCCTCGGGCGCTCCTGCTCGACGAGCCCTTCGGATCGCTCGACTCCGAGCTCCGGTCACAAATCCGAAGCCTAGTCTTCAATCATGCCAAGGCCCGCGGCCTGCCTACCCTTCTCGTAACCCACGATCCGCAAGACGCCGAAGCCGCAGGCGGGCCGGTGATCCGCCTGCGCTAGTCTAGCGTCTGCCGATAGCGCCTGGGCGCGATCAGCACGACCACCGTAATGATGATCCCGATCCGACCTAGGGCTTCAGACGGCTAGTGAATAGCTGTTCGAGATAATGTTCGGCGCCGGGAAATGGGTCTTGCCCACCTAGAACGGCCCGCACCTGAGTGTCGAAATCGGCGTAGTGTTGCGTCAGCGCCCAGATCGAGAAAATCAGGTGATAGGGATCGACTTCCTTGATCTTGCCGGCGGCGATCCAGTGTCGGATCACCTGCGCCTTCTCGTCGACCAGCGTCTTTAGATCGCCTTTCAGCGCATCCTCGATCCGGGGTGCGCCCTGAAGGATTTCACCTGCGAAAAGGCGGCTTTCGCGGGGGAAATCCCGCGCCATGGCCAGCTTGCGTTTGACATAGTCGAGGATTTCGGGCAGCGCCTTGCCATCGTCGTTCAGCGCCCGCAGCGGATCGAGCCAGGTGTCGAGCAGGCTGTTTAGAAGCTCGAGATAGATCGCTTCCTTGGAAGGAAAATAGTAGAGCAGGTTCGGCTTCGAGAGGCCGGCCGCCTCGGCGATCTGGTCGACGGTCGAGCCGCGAAAGCCGAATTGCGAGAATACATCGAGACCCGCTTCAAGAATGGTGGAGCGGTTCTTTTCCTGAATCCTGGTCCTTGGTGCGCTCTTCGTCATGCTCAAACCTTCGTCACTTCTGCCCAACATGGCGTCATCCGCGAAAGTGGCAAGCGAATTGGCCCCCGATCTCGCGGAAAACTTGACTGGTGGTTCACCTCTGCTAGCGTGCCTTTGACCACTTGGTCAAATCAAGCTTTTTCGCAGGCGCACCAAGATTGCCGCGACGACAGGAGGAAGGCCCGATGCCCGCACCCGGAGAGAATCTGAAGATCAACGGCGAGAGGCTTTGGGATAGCCTGATGGAAATGGCCAAGATCGGCCCCGGCGTTGCAGGCGGCAACAATCGTCAGACCCTGACCGATGAGGATGGCGAAGGCCGCCACCTGTTCCAGCGCTGGTGCGAGGCCGCGGGCATGACGATGGCGGTCGACGAGATCGGCAATATGTTTGCCCGCCGCGAGGGGACCGACCCTGATGCGCTACCGGTTTATATCGGCAGCCACCTCGATACCCAGCCCACGGGCGGCAAGTATGACGGTGTTCTGGGCGTTCTCGGCGGGCTCGAAGTGATCCGCACAATGAACGACCTTGGGATCAAGACCAAGCACCCAATCGTCGTCACCAACTGGACCAATGAAGAAGGCACCCGCTTTGCCCCGGCCATGCTCGCCTCGGGCGTTTTCTCCGGCAGGCACAGCCTCGACTGGGCCTATGACCGCGTTGATGCCAAGGGCAAACGCTTTGGCGACGAGCTCGAGCGGATCGGTTGGAACGACACCCATGCATATGCGCAAGAACGCAGGCCGCGGCCTCGCGTTAATCACCGAGCTTGTCCACGAGATCGCGATGAAAAACCAGCCGGGCGCCGTGGGCGCCATCGGCCATATCGACGTCTATCCCAACAGCCGCAACGTGATCCCCGGCAAGGTTGTCTTTACCGTGGATATGCGCTCGCATCTGCCCGCCAAGCTGCACGGGATGGTCGACGAGCTGATGGCCCGCGCGCCGGGGGTGTGCGAGGCGATCGGCGTGGGCTTTGAGGCCAAGATCGTCGGCCAGTTCGAGCCGCCCGCTTTCGACGAAGGATGTGTCGCTGCTGTGAGAAACGCCGCCGAGCGGCTGGGCTATAGCCACATGGATATCATCTCGGGCGCCGGCCACGATGCCTGCTGGATCAACGACGTTGCGCCCACCGCGATGATCATGTGCCCCTGTGTCGACGGGTTGTCGCATAACGAGGCCGAAGAAATCAGCCCTGATTGGGCGGCGAAGGGGACGGATGTGTTGTTCCACGCGGTGTTGGAGACAGCGGGGATCGAGAGCTAGGGCAGGCCCGGGGGCTAGCCCCCGGACCCCAAGAGTATTTGAGGCCAAAAGAAATAGGGGCCGAGGCCGGGCCAAGATAGGGAGAGAGCCATGAGCACAGTCATCAAGAACGGCACCATCGTCACCGCCGATCTGACGTATAAGGCCGATGTCCTGATCGAGGGCGGGCGGATTGTCGAGATCGGGCAGGGACTCAAGGGCGGCGAGGTGCTCGACGCAACGGGTTGTTATGTGATGCCGGGCGGGATTGATCCGCATACGCATCTCGAGATGCCCTTCATGGGGACTTATTCCTCGGACGATTTCGAGAGCGGCACACGCGCGGCGCTGTCGGGCGGGACGACGATGGTGGTTGATTTCGTGCTACCGGGGCAGGGGCAGGGGCTCGTCGATGCCATGCAGATGTGGCACAACAAATCGACCCGCGCCAATTGCGACTATTCCTACCACATGGCTGTCACCTGGTGGGGCGAGAAGGTCTTCGACGAGATGGAGACCGTAGTCCGCGACAAGGGCATCAACACCTTCAAGCATTTCATGGCCTACAAGGGCGCGCTGATGGTGAACGACGACGAGATGTATGCCTCGTTCCAGCGCCTTGGCGAATTGGGGGCGATTGCTCTCGTCCATGCCGAGAACGGCGATGTGGTGGCCGAGCTTTCGGCCAAGCTCTTGCGCGAGGGCAACACCGGCCCCGAGGCCCATGCCTATTCCCGCCCGCCGCAGGTCGAGGGTGAGGCCACAAACCGCGCCATCATGATCGCCGATATGGCAGGCGTGCCGCTTTATGTGGTGCATACATCCTGCGAAGAGGCGCATGAGGCTATCCGGCGGGCGCGGATGCAGGGCAAGCGCGTTTGGGGCGAGCCTTTGATCCAGCACCTGACGTTGGATGAGAGCGAGTATTTCCACGCCGACTGGGATCACGCGGCCCGCCGCGTGATGTCGCCCCCGTTCCGCAACAAGAAGCATCAGGACAGCCTCTGGGCCGGCCTGCAATCGGGCAGCCTCTCGGTTGTGGCGACCGATCACTGCGCCTTTACCACCGATCAGAAGCGGTTTGGCGTGGGCGATTTCACCAAGATCCCGAATGGCACCGGCGGCCTTGAAGACCGGATGCCGATGCTCTGGACGCACGGGGTCGGCACTGGCCGCCTGACGCCCAACGAATTTGTCGCCGTGACCTCGACCAATATCGCCAAGATCCTCAACTGCTATCCCCGCAAGGGCGCGGTTCTGGTGGGGGCGGATGCCGATCTTGTGGTCTGGGATCCCGAGAAGGAAAAGACGATCTCCGCCAAGACCCAGCAATCGGCAATCGACTATAACGTGTTCGAGGGCCACAAGGTGAAGGGCCTGCCGCGCTTTACGCTGACCCGCGGCAAGGTCGCCGTGTATGACGGCGAGATCCGCACCGAAGAGGGCCACGGCCAGTTCGTCGCCCGCGAGCCGAATACGGCGGTGAACAAGGCGCTGAGCACCTGGAAAGAGCTGACCTCGCCGCGCCCTGTCGAGCGCAGCGGGATACCGGCGAGCGGCGTTTGACCTGACCAAAGACCACAAGAAGAAGACCCAATGAACCAGCCCGTCATCTCTGCCTCGCACCTCGATCTGACGTTCCAGACGAACGACGGGCCGGTTCACGCGCTCCGCGATGTGTCGCTCGAGATCGGCAAGGGCGAGTTTGTCTCGTTCATCGGTCCCTCGGGCTGTGGCAAGACGACCTTTCTGCGCTGTATCGCGGGGCTGGAAGAACCGACGGGCGGGACGCTCACGGTCAATGGCCTTTCGCCGGATGCCGCCCGCCGGAGCCGCGCCTATGGCTATGTGTTTCAGGCGGCGGGCCTTTACCCGTGGCGGACCATTGGCGGCAACATCCGCCTGCCGCTCGAGATCATGGGGTTTTCCAAGGAAGAACAGGCCGAGCGGGTGAAGCGCACGCTGGAGCTCGTCGATCTTGCCGGGTTTGAGAAGAAGTTCCCGTGGCAGCTCTCGGGCGGGATGCAGCAGCGGGCCTCGATTGCGCGGGCGCTGGCGTTCGATGCCGATATCCTTCTGATGGACGAACCCTTCGGCGCGCTCGACGAGATCGTGCGCGACAGGCTGAATGAGGAGCTGTTGAAGCTCTGGGATCGCACCGGCAAGACCATCGGCTTTGTCACCCACTCGATCCCCGAGGCGGTCTATCTCTCGACCAAGATTGTGGTGATGAGCCCGCGTCCGGGCCGGATCACCGATGTGATCGAAAGCACCCTGCCGCGCGAGCGCCCGCTCGATATCCGCGACA
This sequence comes from Paracoccaceae bacterium, assembly GCA_009920775.1. Taxonomy (GTDB): domain Bacteria; phylum Pseudomonadota; class Alphaproteobacteria; order Rhodobacterales; family Rhodobacteraceae; genus RFZI01. Next base: position 15,917 of record RFZI01000001.1, read on the forward strand.
GCGCCGAGTTTATCGCCATCGCCCATCGCGTGCGGGATGGCCTTCGGGCGGGGCATATTGATGACTGAGGCGCGCGCATGAAGGCTTTGGGCCCCATCCTCGCGGTTGTCGCGGCGATCATCGCGCTGTGGTATGCGGCGGCGGTGCCGATGAATATTCAAGAGGTGCTGACTCAGGCCGAACGGGCGGGCGCGGTTGTCGAACCCGAGGGCGCGATGAACCGGCGCGATGAGAGCCGGTTTGCGCTTGTTCTGAAGAACTCCGAGCATCTTGCCGAAAGCTGGAGCATGGAGCGGGCCCGCTATGTCGGTCATGCCTTGGGCGATTGTCAGCCAGACCATTCCCATCGTCGCTTTGGCGCCGATGATCATCGTCGTGCTCTATTCCATCGGGGTTGAGGGGCTTTTGCCGAAGGCTGTCATTAGCGCCTATCTGAGTTTCTTCCCCGTCGTCGTTGGCATGGTGAAAGGTTTGCGTAGCCCAGACGCCATGCAGACCGACCTTCTGCGAACCTACAACGCCAGCAAGCCACAGGCCTTCTGGATGCTGCGCCTGCCGGCTTCGGTTCCCTATCTCTTTGCCTCACTCAAGATCGGCATCGCCGCGAGCCTCGTCGGCGCCATCGTCGGTGAGCTGCCGGTGCAGCGCGGCGGCCTCGGGGCGCGGATGCTGGGTGGAAGTTACTACGGCCAGACCGAACAACTTTGGGCGGCGCTCTTGTTTGCCGCCGCAATGGCCGCGATCCTCGTCTGGCTGATCGGCTGGATCGAGGGCAAAACGCTGCGTCGGATGGGGGTCACGCCATGATCCTTGTTCTTGCAGCCGTGGCCGTCTGGATCTGCGCTTGGGCCTTCAATGGCTGGCTCGCCAATGGCCGCTTCTCGGGCCTTGCCTCGGTGCGCTTGGCCGTGCCGCTGATCTTTGGGGCGACGGTGATTGTCGTCTGGGAATTGATCGTGCGGGGGCTTCAGGTTCCGCCGGTGATCCTGCCGCCGCCGAGCACCATCGTTGGAGCGTTCTTCGGCAATTTCGGCATCCTCTGGCCGGATTTCGTCCAGACCTTCGCCAAGGGGGCGCTGGGCGGCTATGTCATCGGCTGCGGCTCGGCGCTTCTGACCGCGATCCTTGTGGATCGCTACGATTTCCTGCGCCGCGGGCTTTTGCCCGTGGGCAACTTCATGGCCGCGCTGCCCATCGTCGGCACCGCGCCGATCCTTGTGATGTGGTTCGGCTTCGACTGGCAGTCAAAGGCCGCCGTGGTTGTCGTCATGGTGTTCTTTCCGATGCTGGTGAACACGGTCGCGGGCCTGCGCGACACGAGCGCCATGCAACGCGATCTGATGCGGACCTATGGGGCAAGTTATTGGCAGACGCTGTTCAAGCTTCGCTTCCCCGCCGCGCTGCCGTTCATTTTCAACGGCCTCAAGATCGCCACTACGCTCGCCTTGATCGGTGCTATCGTGGCGGAGTTCTTCGGCTCTCCGACTCGGGGCCTCGGGTTTCGGATCTCGACCTCGGTCGGCACGCTGGCGCTCGACATGGTCTGGGCGGTGATCGTCGTCGCGGCCCTGACCGGAACAGCATTTTACGGAGCAGTCGCGTGGCTCGAGCGGCGGATGACCTTCTGGCATCCCTCGCAACGCAAATAAGAATACCGGCCGCCAAAAAGGCCGGAGGTACCAAGCAAACCTGACAAGGAGGTCAGACAAATGAAGAAGTTGGTAAGCACGGCGGCCCTTGCTGCCGTATTGGGCGCCCCGGCATGGGCGGCCGACGATGTGACGCTTCAGCTGAAGTGGGTCACGCAGGCTCAGTTTGCCGGATATTATGTGGCGCTGGATCAGGGCTTCTATGAAGAGGAAGATCTGAACGTAAAGATCCTCGCCGGTGGCCCCGACATTGCGCCGGGTCAGGTTCTGGCCGGTGGCGGCGCGGATGTGATGATCGACTGGCTCCCCTCGGCCCTTGCGGCGCGTGAAAAGGGCTTGCCGATCGTCAACATCGCCCAGCCGTTCAAAACCTCGGGCCTGATGCTCACCTGCTGGAAAGACACCGGCATCACCGGACCGCAGGATTTCCGCGGCAAGACCATCGGCGTCTGGTTCTTTGGTAACGAGTATCCGTTCCTGAGCTGGATGAGCCAGGAAGGCATTCCGACCGATGGCGGCGAGAATGGCGTGACGGTTCTTAAGCAAGGCTTCAACGTCGATCCGCTTCTGCAGCGGCAGGCCGACTGTATCTCGACCATGACCTACAACGAGTTTGGTCAGGTTCTGGATGCGGGCGTGAGCACGGATGAGCTCGTGACCTTCAAGTATGAGGATGTGGGCGTGGCCACGCTCGAGGACGGCCTCTATGTTCTTGAGAGCAACCTTGCCGATGCCGATTTTGCCGATCGCATGGTGCGTTTCGTGCGTGCCTCGATGAAGGGCTGGAAATGGGCCGAAGAGAATCCCGAGGATGCGGCGATGATCGTTCTTGATAACGATGATACTGGCGCCCAGACCGAGGCGCATCAGGTCCGCATGATGGGCGAGATTGCCAAGCTCACCGCCGGCTCGAACGGCGCGCTGGACGAGGCGGATTACAACCGCACCGTCCAGACGCTTCTGGCGGGTGGTTCGGACCCTGTCATCACTGCTGAGCCGGTTGGCGCCTGGACCCATGCCATCACCGACGCCGCTCTGAACTAGGACAGTTATACCTAGAGGAAACGCCCCGTGCTCGTGCGGGGCGTTTTCGTTTGGATCGCCTGCGTCGATCCAAAGGCCTCCGGCGGGAGTATTTTGGGCCAAAAGAAAGGTTTTGGTTGTCGGAGCCGCAAGCGGCTGTATGGAGAGCGGGCGAACAGGAGCGGAGTTTCCCATGGCCTATTTGCTGGGGGTTGATACCGGCGGCACATATACCGACGCGGTGGTGATCGACGAGGCGGCGGATCGGGTGATTGCCAGCGCAAAGTCGTTGACGACGCGGCCGGATCTGGCCTTGGGCGTGGGTCGGGCGATTGATGCGGCGATTGCCGAGGCGAGGGTTGCATCGTCTGAGATTGCGATGGTGTCGCTCTCGACCACTTTGGCCACGAATGCGCTTGTCGAAGGGCAGGGCGGGCGCGTGGCGCTGGTATTCATCGGATTTGATGAAAAGGAATTGGGCCGCGCGGGATTGATGGACGCGCTGCATGGTGATCCGGTGATCCGGCTTTCCGGTGGCCACAGCCATTCGGGCGGCGAGGTGGCGCCATTGAATCTTGATGCGCTTGAAGAGGCGCTGCGCGGATTGCCGAAGGGGATCACCGGTTTCGCCGTGGCGGCGAGTTTTGCCACCCGCAACCCGGCGCATGAGGTGGCGGCGCGGGAGGTGATCCGGCGGGTGACGGGCAAGCCGGTGACCTGCTCGCACGAGCTTTCTTCGGCGCTGGGCGGGCCCAAGCGGGCGTTGACGGCTGTGTTGAATGCCCGGCTCATCGGGTTGATCGCGCGGCTCATTCAGGCTTGCGAGGATCACCTGCGCCAGATCGGTGTCGATGCGCGGCTCATGGTGGTGCGCGGTGATGGGGCTTTGGTTTCGGCGGCGCTCGCGCGGGAAAAGCCGATCGAGACGATCCTGAGCGGGCCTGCTGCCTCGATTGCCGGGGCCAGTTGGCTCACCGGCGAGAGCGATGCGCTGGTGAGCGATATCGGCGGCACGACGACCGACATCTGCCTTCTGCGCGATGGCCGTCCGGCGATTGATCCGCAGGGCGCCCGTGTTGGGCCTTATCGCACGATGGTCGAAGCTGTGGCGATGCGGACTTGGGGCCTTGGTGGCGACAGCGAGGTGCATCTTACCGCGGGGTTGGAGGGCGGCCTGAGGCTTGGGCCCAAGCGGGTCATGCCAATTTCGCTCCTCGCGCGGGATCATCCGCAGGTGGTTCACAAGGCGCTCGATCTGGCGCTGGCGACCGGGTTGCCTTCGGAGGATGGCGGCCGCTTTGTGGTGCCGGTGTGGAACGAAATGCCCGAAGGGCTTGATGCCCGTGAGGAGGCGATTGCGCTGCGGCTCGCGGGCGGCCCGCTCAAGCTCGGCGATGCGGTGAAATCACGGATGGAAGGGCCGGCGCTTTCGCGGCTTGTGGCGCGGGGGCAGGTGATGATGGCGGGGATCACGCCGTCGGACGCCTCGCATGTTCTCGGGCGGGTCGATGCCTGGGATGCCGGTGCGGCGGAGAAGGCGCTGCGGCTCTTCTCGTTTCGGCGCAAGGGCAGTGGCGACCGGGTGGCCGAGAGTGCCGAGGCGCTGGCGACCAAGATCATCGACCAGCTGACCCGCCAGACCGTTGCCTGCCTTCTCGAGGCGGCGTTCGCCGAGGACAATCGCGATTGGGCCGATCCAGCCGGATTGGCCGAGCATCCGCTGACGCTGGCCGGGCTCGACCGGCATCAGGGGGTCGTCAGCATGAGCCTCAACCTTGGTGTTCCGGTGATCGGCCTCGGCGCCTCGGCCCCGTCCTATTACGGCGCGGTGGGTGAACGTTTGAATACGCGCATGATCCTGCCCGAGCACGCGGGCGTGGCCAATGCCATCGGTGCTGTGGTCGGCCAAGTGGCCATGCGGGCGAGCGGGACGGTGACGTCGCCGGGGCCGGGTATTTTCGTGGCCCACCTCGGAGCGGGCCCGCAGCAGTTCGGCGGGCGCGACGAGGCAATCGCGGCGCTGACATCTGAACTGCAAGCGGATGCGACGGCCCGTGCAAGGGCGGCAGGTGTTGAAGAGATCCGCATCAAGGCCGAGAGCGAGGTCCGCGAGGTCGAGATCGAGGGTCAGCCAATGTTTATCGAGGCCGCAGTCCGCGTGACCGCGCAGGGGCGCCCTCGGATCGCCCAGAGCCAGTGAGAAGGGCATAGACCACCCGATTGTCATGCGCTAACAGTGCGGCAATTCTGCCCCGCTGGGGCGCGAGAAATGAGGGATCCATGGCTATCCGTGTCACAGTCTGGGGCGAGAACGTCCACGAGCAGACCAACAAGATCGTTGCCGGTCTTTATCCCAAAGGGATGCATGGCTGCATTGCCGAGGGGTTGAACGAAGACGCTGCGATCGAGGCGACTACTGCGACCCTTCAGGAGCCTGAGCACGGCCTGACCGCTGCCCGCTTGGCCGAGACCGATGTTCTGATCTGGTGGGGCCATGCGGCGCATGGCGACGTGGCCGATGAGATCGTCGAGCGGGTGATCGAGCAGGTCTGGGCCGGGATGGGCCTGATCGTCCTGCTCGCGGAGCCATCCGATTGCGGCGGGCCTGCCGGATCACTTCGAGATCGAGAACGAAGAGATGTATGGCGAGCCCTTCGGCATCCCCGAGCCGATGGAAACCGTCTTCATCAGCTGGTTTCAGGGTGGCGAGGTGTTCCGCTCGGGCGTGACCTACAAGCGCGGGGCGGGCAACGTGTTCTATTTCCGCCCCGGCCACGAAGCCTATCCGACCTATTTCGATGCCAACGTCCGCCGCGTTCTCAAGAACGCCGTGAAGTGGGCGCACAACCCCGCGCCGCGCCTCACCGGCGTAACCGACGCGCCGAATGTGCCGATCAATGAGGCGCTCGAACCGCTCGAAGAGCGCGGGCCGCGCCTGCATCACGATGGCGAAGAGGGCTTCAGATGAGCCTGCGCCTTCTGATCGTCGGCACCGGCGGCATGGCCAATGCCCACGCCGAGGCCTTTTCCGCCATCGACGGCGTCGAAGTGGTCGGCGGGGTCGATACCAGCCCCGAACGCCTTGCCGCCTTCTGCGACAAGCACGGGATTGCCCATCGCTTCGCGTCGCTCGACGAGGCGCTGGCTTGGGGGCAATTCGACGCCGCAACCAACGTGACCCCAGACGCCGTGCATCACCGCACGACGATGCCGCTTCTTGCGGCGGGCAAGCATGTCATGTGCGAAAAGCCGCTGGCCGCCAACCGCGCTGACGCCGAAGAGATGGCCGATGCCGCCGAGGCGGCGGGCGTGGTGAACATGGTCAACCTGACCTATCGCAATGTGCCCGCACTGATCCACGCCGCGCGGCTGGTGGCCGAAGGCGCGATTGGCGAGGTTCGTCATTTTGAGGCCGCCTATCTTCAAAGCTGGCTGACCCAGCCCGCATGGGGCCATTGGGACAAAGAGAGCCAGTGGCTCTGGCGGCTTTCCGCGGCGCATGGATCGAAGGGTGTTCTTGGCGATATTGGCGTCCATATCCTTGACTACGCAACCTTCGTGGCCGGCAGCGCCGCAGCCAGCGTGAGTTGCCGCCTCACCACCTTTGACAAGGCGCCGGGCGGGCGGATTGGCGAGTATACACTTGACGCCAACGACAGCTTCAACATGCACCTCCAGCTTGAAAACGGCGCTGTCGGTGTTGTCCACGCAAGCCGCATGGCCTCGGGGCATCTCAACGATCTGTCCTTGCGGATCTTTGGCACCAAAGGCGGTCTGGATGTCCGCTTCGAGAACAACGAAAGCCACCTGCGCGGCTGCCTCGGCGAGGATATGCCCGCCGCGAAATGGACCGAGATCGAAACGCCCCCTGTCGAGACCAACTATCAACGGTTCATCGCCGCGATCCGCGAGGGCCGCGCAGAGCGCCCCGATTTCCGCCGCGGTGCCCAGCTACAGGCTGTCCTTGATCTTGCCGAAGACTCGGATCGCCAGAACGGCTGCTCGCTTAGCCTCTGACCCCTGTTAAGCCCCTCTCAACCCGGCGCTGATAGACCTGTCGCTGGGTGAGAAAAGGGTGAGGCTATGGGCGCGGACGCGATTGCTCCGGTCATTATCAAACGCAAGAAGGTCTCGGGGGGCGATGGCCACCACGGCGGCGCGTGGAAGGTCGCCATAGGAGCGTTTCCTTTTGATGGGTGGCGCGTTTTGCGCCAGGTTTTCAGGAAAGCCGCTGAGCGGCGTTTGATCTGTCATTCTGACCCGTGCCGTAAGACCCAGCCTGTGCTTTGCACGAAATGAAATCTCTCGCATCTGTGCCTAACGGAGGGTGAATCCTGATCCCGCAAATGCGGCGAATTTGATTCAAATCCCTATGCGCGATGTTCTAGACGCCCACTCCGGCCGCCTTCCTCGCCCGGCGTTCCATCCTTGCGATAGGTGCCCAGTCGGGTGTGCGCGCGGTCTATGTCGGCGATGCGTCCGATGGCGGTCTGTACGCCGCGAATTGCCGACGACAAAAGCCGCTGGTTGCGTCCGATGCGATCGAGCAACAGCCTTGCCTCATCTGCCGAGAGCTTTGACGCTCCGGCCATCAGCCGTTCCCGTGCGTCGGCCACCGAGGCAAGGGTCGCATAGCTGCCGGACAAGATTGCTTTCCGTTCCGAATCGAGGCCGGACAGAAGTTCATCCATGATCGACTGTGTCATTCATTCTCCCTTTCATGGCTTCGAAAATTGTTTCAGCAAGACCGATGCCGCCTGCGCGGGCAATCTCTTGGGCCTGCGCCTCTGTCAGGAACGAGGCGAACTGGTCTTCCCCGATACCCCCGCCAAAGCCGGATTGTGTGGCGTTGAGACCGGCACTCTTGAGCATTTCCCTCAGAAAGCTCGCCTCTAGATCCTGCGCTGCTTTGCGAAGCCGCGGCTCATCGCCTTCGGCGGTGAGGAGAGAATTTACCGATCTGTTCAATCCCGAGATCATCGCAGGCTCCTGTAATCTTCCGAGTCGGCTCAGGTTGCAGGTCGGCGGTAAATTTCGAGTAACTTTGTTGTGCCAGACTGCAGGTCGGTTCCAGAAAGGATCAGACAGAAATGCAGATTCATTCCTTCCTTGCCAAAGCCCCAGGCACTGATGTTTCCGAGGCAGCGGTGCCGCCCGATGGCCAACCCTTCCGCGCGGCGCGGGATTTCGCCCGACATCTTTTTGGAGCAGTCGACACAAACGAACCGGATATCTCCGCCGGTATCGAAGAGGGCGCGGTGGAGGGCGAGGTCGGCGTTGTCCTGCCGTTTTCTGTGCCCGTCATAACTCTTGCCGAAGGCGGGACTGAAGGGGCGCAAATGCCCGCCGAGGTGCCTGATGTGGTTCTGGAAGATGACTCCAAGGTCGGGTCAATCGCGGCCAATCCGATAGAATCCCGCGATCTTGTTGAGCACGGCGCCCCCTTGGTCCTGTCTGAACCAAGGTTGGAATCGGATCAGGTGCGGGCGGGCCAGCTGCCGCCCGATCATTCCCGGATTGGCCAGACGCGCGAGGAGCCGCGCCAAACACGAGCGGAAGGGGCCCGAATCGAGCGCCCTGAGGCGGCGTTCGCCCGGATCGCTACAGATGCGGCCCCCGTCAATGCGCGACCCACTCTGCCCCCTGAGGCGCTAGCCGCAGGCCAAGAGCAACCCGCCAAAGAAGCCCCTGCAACGGTCTCCTCCGGCCCCGCAGCTGCACAGCCTATGCCGCCGGAGCAAGCCAAGGCCTTGGGTCTCGCGCGGGCGCCAGGAATTGCAGGTGACGAGGCTTTGCCAAACACAGCCGTTGCCAAAGGAGTGCGCGAAGCGCCTCAAGATATGGCCGATGCTGGCGCTAAGCCTGACAAAACGGACCCGCTATTGCCGGCCCGAGCCAAGGATACACCGCCGCCACCCGATGCCGAGGCTCTCCACGGCAACGAAGGCCGAAAAAAATCTTCAAAGGATCGAAAGGTCGAGGCAAGCAGCGCCCAGACGTCACAGCCCGACAAGGACAGGCCTGCCCAGCCAGCACTCGTAATGCCTCAGGTGCAAGACGCTCCCCTTGAGGAAGGTGCAGCGATCCGGCAGGCCGAGGGTCAGATTTCCGGCACCTCGGGCGCCTCTGCCCAGTCGGCTGCGCCCGCTTTTGCATCGACCCCGGGCGCAGGATTGGGGCGCGCCGCCATTCAGCAGCTTGCAGTGGCCAAACGGCGATCGGAAGGGGGGGAAATCGAAATCGCCCTTGAGCCAGAAGAGCTTGGCAAAGTTCGGCTGACACTGACCCCACATGATACGCGCGTTGCCGTCTCGGTCATGGTCGAGCGTCCTAAGACGCTTGATCTTATCCGACGGCATATCGACGCGCTGACCAATGACCTGCGCCAGCAAGGCTATTCGCAAGTGGCCTTTGATTTTGCCCAAGGCCAAAACCGGCAGGGGCACAAAAGCCAGGCAGATGTTCCAGCGCACGTCGCTTCGGCGGAAACAGCGCCGTTGCCCGACGCTGGCACAATCACCCCACGCCGCCCGGTTCGAGCCGGCGGGTTGGACCTGCGGCTTTAGGAGGCAGTCATGGAGATCCAACCCAATTCGGCAGCGCCCGCCGCGCTTTCTTCGCCCCGAAAGTCCGCCAGAATCAGCTCGGATTTTGAGACATTCCTAAAAATGCTGACCGTTCAGATGCAGAATCAGGATCCGCTCAACCCCATCGATTCAACCGACTATGCCGTTCAGCTCGCCACATTCTCGGGTGTGGAGCAGCAGGTTCGTACCAACCAGATCCTCTCCGATCTGAGCGAACTTCTGGGCGGAAGCGGCCTTGGACAGACGGCGCAGTGGATCGGCAAGGATGTCTTGGCCGTTGCCCCCGCCTTCTTTGCGGGCGATCCGCTGACAATTGAGATCCCCGCCGCTCGCCGCGCTGAATCTCTGGCGCTTATCGTTCGCGATGCGGATGGCGCTGTGGTTGCGACCGGGCCGATTCCTTCGGGTGCGGCAAGCGTGGATTGGGACGGAACCGATGCCTACGGCCAGCGCCTATCGGAGGGGCTTTATCGGTTTTCGGTTCGGGATGCGGCCGACGCGAGCTATGAAGAAACACCGGCCGCAGTCTATGCGCGTGTCAAGGAAGTTCGGGCGGGCGATGACGGGCTCGTCTTTACCCTGCCCGGCGGAATCGAAGTGCCATTTTCCGAGGTTACAGGCGTGCGCGCTGGGGTTTAGCCGTGCGGCTAGCCCCAGAGGCTGATCGACAGAATGAAGCCTGCCGTCGCTGCCGCAGCACCAAGAAGGACAAGCGATGCCGCCAGCCATAGGCTCGGCCCTTCCGGCTCGGGCTCGGGCTGGCCCTGTCGGCTCAATAGGTCTTCGGCCAGTTTCGGCAGCTTCGGACCAAAGCGCGACAAGACCTGCATCGTGCGGATCGCATCGCGGATCGCAGCCTTCGGGCCGATGCTGTCTTTGATATAGGCTTCGACCACCGGGCGGGCGACTTCCCAGATGTTGATATGCGGATCGAGCGACCGCGCCACGCCCTCGACCACAACCATCGTGCGCTGCAGAAGGATCAGCTCGGTGCGCGTCTCCATCCCGAAACGTTCTGTCACTTCAAAGAGATAGGCCAGAAGCCGCCCCATCGAGATGCGGCTCGCGTCCATGCCGAAGATCGGCTCGCCCACGGCCCGAAGGGCATTGGCAAACTCGTCCACATCGCGGTCGGCCGGAACGTATCCCGCCTCGAAATGTACCTGCGCCACGCGCATATAATCGCGCTTGATGAAGCCATAGAGGATCTCGGCATAGACCCGGCGGGTATATTCGTCGATCCGCCCCATGATCCCGAAATCAAAGGCCACCACATCGCCATTCGGCGCGACCTTGAGGTTCCCCTGATGCATATCGGCGTGGAAGAACCCGTCGCGCAGCGCGTGTTGGAGGAAGATCTGCAGGATGCGCGCGGCAATCGCCACGCGGTCGTGCCCGGCGGCATCAATCGCCGCGTTGTCGCCCGCGTTGACCCCTTCCGCCCAGTCGAGCGTCATCACCCGCCGCGACGACAGCCCCCATTTGACCTTGGGCACCGTGAACCCCGGATCGCCCTTGGTATTCTCGGCAAATTCCGAGGCCCCGGCGCTTTCCAGCCGCAGATCGAGCTCGCCCTGCACCACCCCGTCGAAATGCCGGATCACGTCGAGCGGCCGCAGGCGGCGCGACGAAGGCGAGAGAAACTCGATCACATTGGCCGCGAAATAGAAGGCGTCGATATCGCGCTGAAAGGCCCGCTCGATCCCGGGGCGGAGAACCTTGACCGCAACCTCTTCGCCCGTGGCCTTCAGGGTCGCGCGGTGCACCTGCGCGATCGAGGCGGCGGCAATAGGCTCGGAAAACGCGCTAAACACCTCATCAACCCTGATGCCCAGCTCCCGCTCGATCTCGGCCTTGGCCGCATCAGTGGAAAACGGCGGCAGCTTGTCTTGCAGAACCCGAAGCTCTTTGGCCAGCTCATCTCCCACCACATCGGGGCGGGTCGAAAGGATTTGGCCGAACTTGATATAGGCCGGCCCCAGCGCCGTGATCGCCCGCGTCGCCGGTGGCAGCGAAGGATCGCCGCGATAGCCGAGCCACTTGAACGGCAGCGCAAAGGTCCGCGCCGCAAAGCGCAGCATCGGCCCGGCCTCGAAGGCGTCGAGCACGACGTTCATCGCCCCCGCCCGTTCAAGCGTCGCGCCGGTGCGGATCAGCCGCCAAGTATTGTGGGGCCCGCGCATCCTAGATCTTCCAGCCCGAATGCAGGCAGGCGATGCCGAGCGAGAGGTTGCGATAGGCGGCGTTGCCGAAACCGGCGGTCTTCAACATTCCGAGGAAGGTTTCCTGATCGGGAAATTTGCGGATCGATTCCACGAGATACTGATAGCTGTCGCGATCATTGGCGATGGCCTGCCCCATGCGCGGGATCACGTTGAAGGAGTAAAGGTCATAGGCCTTCTGCATCATCGGATTGGGCAGCTGGCTAAACTCCAAGACCATGAGCCGCCCGCCGGGGCGCAACACGCGATAGGCCTCGTTCAGCGCTTCCTGCGGGCGCGTCACGTTCCGGATGCCAAAGCTGATGGTATAGACGTCAAAGGTATTGTCGGCGAAGGGCAGGGCCATTGCATCGCCCACCACCCAATCAAGGCTCTCGGCCATGTCCGCCGCCTCGGCCCGCTTGCGCCCCTCGACCAGCATCGATTCGGTCAGATCGAGCACGGTCGCATGGCCGCGCCCCGCACGCTTGAGAAAGCGGAAGGAAATATCGCCCGTGCCGCCCGCCACATCCAAGAGCTTCTGCCCCGGCCGCGGCGCGAGCCAATCCATCATCGCATCCTTCCAGACGCGGTGAATGCCAAGGCTCATGACATCGTTCATCACATCGTATTTCGAGGCGACCGAGGTGAAAACGCCCTGCACGCGGCCGGCTTTTTCCTCTTCCCGCACGGTCTCGAAACCGAAATGCGTTGTTCTGTCCGTCGTGTCCGTCATGGGCTCTTGCCGTGAATCCTGCGGGCCGAAACAATGGGCGCCGAAAGGGGCATACACCGGACCCCCGCCCATAGGAAGCCTGCCATGCCCGAATTGCCCGAAGTCGAGACCGTCCGCCGCGGTTTGTTGCCTGCGATGGAGGGCCGCGTGATCGAACGGGCGCAGATCAACCGCCCCGATCTGCGCTGGCCCTTCCCCGAGCGGATGCGCGAAAGGCTCGAAGGCAAGCGCGTTCTCGCCCTGCGCCGCCGTTCGAAATACATCCTCGCGGATCTGTCGTCGGGCGAGTCGCTTTTGATCCATCTCGGGATGTCGGGCCGGATGCTCGTCTCGGGCCGTGTTCTTGGGGAGTTTCACCAAGATGTCGGCGTTACCGACGATCACCCCGAACCGCAAAAGCACGATCATGTGGTCCTCGATCTCGAAGGCGGTGCGCGTGTCACGTTCAACGATGCCCGCCGTTTTGGCGCGATGGACCTTCTCGATACCGCCACCGCCGAGGATCACTGGCTCTTGCAGGATCTTGGCCCCGAACCCTTGGGCAACAGCTTTGACGGCCCCTATCTGGCCGCCCGCCTCAAAGGCAAAGGAAGTCCGATCAAGACGACCCTTCTCGACCAGAGAATCGTCTCGGGCCTTGGCAATATCTATGTCTGCGAAGTGCTCCACCGTGCCGGAATCAACCCCCGGCGCAAGGCCGGGCAGATTTCCGAGGCGCGGGTCGGCGGGCTTGTGCCGATCATCCGCGAGGTGCTGTCCGAGGCGATCGAGGCGGGCGGATCGTCGCTGAAAGACTATCGGCAGGCCGATGGCGAACTCGGTTATTTTCAACACGTTTTCAGGGTCTACGACCGCGAAGGCGCCCCTTGTGTGACCCCAGGCTGCGGCGGCACCGTGCACCGCGTCGTTCAGGGCGGCCGGTCGACCTTCTATTGCCCCCGCTGCCAAAGATAGCTTGATCGCGGCGGCCGCAATGCTAAGCACTTGCCCGACTGCTCACAACAAAAGGCCCGAAAATGGCTTATGAAACCCTGATCGTAGAGATGCATGACTATGTGTCCTACATCACCCTCAACCGCCCCGATGCCCTCAACGCCCTCAACCTCACGCTCTTGCAAGAGCTGTGCGACGCGCTCGAAGAGGCCGACGCCAACGACAAGGTGCGCTGCATCGTCATCACCGGCTCGGAAAAGGCCTTCGCTGCGGGCGCCGATATCTCGATGATGTCTGAGAAATCTTTCGTCGACGTTTACACCGAAAAACTTTTCGCCAACGAAGGCGAGCGCTTTAACCGGACCCGCAAGCCGATCATTGCTGCTGTGTCCGGCTATGCGCTGGGCGGCGGGTGCGAGCTTGCCATGATGTGCGATTTCATTATCGCCGCTGACAACGCCAAATTCGGCCAGCCCGAGATCAACCTCGGCGTCATCGCCGGCCTTGGTGGATCGCAGCGCCTGCCGCGCTATGTCGGTAAGGCCAAGGCGATGGATATGCACCTGACGGGCCGGTTCATGGATGCCGCCGAAGCCGAACGCTGCGGCCTTGTCTCGCGCGTTGTGCCGGTCAAGAAGCTCAAGGAAGAGGCGCTCGCCGCCGCGGTAAAGATCACCGAGAAATCGCTTCTAGCCGCCGCTGCCGCCAAGGAAGCGGTCAACGCCGCCTTCGAGACCCCGCTGGCCGAGGGCCTGAGGGTTGAACGCGCGCTCTTCTATGCGCTCTTTGCCACCGAAGATCAGAAAGAAGGCATGGCCGCCTTCCTTGAAAAGCGCGAAGCCCAATTCCGCGACAGATAAGGCGATTTTGGGCTTTCCAATCGGGGCGTTCTATGGTTATAGCCGCCCCATCCATGCGCGTGAGGCCCGCTTAGGCCAGAATCAGCCGGTTCTAAAACCCGGTCGGGCCGATTGCGCAGATATTGAACATTGACCCGAACCTAAGGGAACCGAGACATGGCAAATACGCCCCAGTCCAAGAAACGCGCTCGCCAGAGCGAGACCCGTTTTGCAATCAACAAGATGCGCCGTTCGCGCATCCGCACCTTCCTGCGCAAAGTCGAAGAAGCGATCGCTTCGGGCGACAAGGACGCCGCCGCCGCCGCCCTGCGCGCCGCTCAGCCCGAGCTGATGCGCGGCGTCACCAAAGGCGTCGTTCACAAGAACACCGCCGCTCGCAAGATGTCGCGTCTTGCCTCGCGTGTGAAGGCGATCAACTGATTCTCCGATAGCCTCGGCTACCGTTGATCCAAAAGGGCGTGCCGGTCTCGGCGCGCCCTTTTTTTCGTCCGACCCAGCCATAGTTTCGCCGCGATGCAGGGGGCGGGGAGATTCTTTTTCCCCAAACCCAGAGTCAAGCGCGATGTTCTGTTGATTGAGCCCAATCCGACTTGCTAGCTTGCCGATGCGATTCACATCGTTCCTGGGGGAACAGGGTGGCGCAGGGACGGTTTGGCCTTTTGGCATCGACCCCTGCAATATTTGTTTGGTGTACCATTTCGCGGCTTTGCGAGATGTGTGGTTTCTGCTCAGAGGCCTAAGGTCCGGCAGCGCGCCAGATGATGAGGTGGTATTTCACCTTGCCCCAAGGAGCCATGTTTCGGCGTCGGGACAACTTGGCCGATGGCCAAGTGACGCTTTGAGACAGGCAGAGTGAACCGACGGCCCGGGGCCGCAAAGCCCGGAAAGAATAGAGAACGGGACAGGTTGAAGATGACGAAAGAAATTTGGGGGGACGTCCGCGAAATCCTTCGCGGAACGCTCGGAGCGAATAGCTATTCGAACTGGATCGAACCCCTCGAGTTCTCCAAGCTGGGCGATGGCGTCGCGATCTTCCATGTTCCGACCAACTTCATCGGCAATTATGTCGCCCAGAATTTCGGTGATCAGATTCTCTATCAACTCAACCGTGCAGGTGCCGCCGTTCAGCGCCTGAGCTTTAATGTGCCATCCGCCAGTGTCATGCGCAGCCCAGCCCAAAGCCGCCCAGCCGCCCAAGCCGCTGCCGAGCCCGACGAGCTCCCCGGCGCACCGCTCGACGCCCGCTTTACCTTCGACAGCTTCGTTGTCGGCAAGCCCAACGAGCTCGCCCATGCCGCCGCCCGCCGGGTGGCCGAAGGCGGCCCTGTCACCTTCAACCCGCTCTTCCTTTACGGTGGCGTCGGCCTCGGCAAAACGCACCTGATGCACGCCATCGCCCACGAGCTTCAACGCCGTCAGCCTGATCTGAATGTGCTCTATCTCTCGGCCGAGCAATTCATGTATCGTTTCATCACCGCGCTGCGTGAACGCAAGATGATCGACTTCAAGCAGATGTTCCGCTCGGTCGATGTGCTGATGGTGGATGACGTTCAGTTCATCGCCGGTAAGGACAGCACGCAGGAAGAATTCTTCCATACGTTCAATGCCTTGGTGGATGGTCAGAAGCAGATCATCATCTCGGCTGATCGTGCCCCCGGCGAGATCAAGGATCTCGAGGATCGCATCCGCTCGCGGCTTCAGTGCGGCCTTGTGGTCGATCTGCACCCGACCGACTACGAGCTGCGCCTTGGCATTCTTCAGACCAAGGCCGATCTCTATAAGGCCCAGTATCCGGGCCTCGTGCTGGCCGATGGCGTTCTCGAATTCCTCGCGCACCGCATTTCGACGAACGTTCGCGTTCTCGAAGGCGCGCTCACCCGCCTTTTCGCTTTCGCCAGCCTCGTTGGCCGCGAGATCACGCTTGAACTGACGCAGGATTGCCTTGCCGATATCCTCAAGGCCTCGGATCGCAAGGTCACGGTCGAGGAAATTCAGCGCAAGGTGAGCGAGCATTACAACATCCGCCTGTCCGACATGATCGGCCCCAAGCGCGTGCGCACCTATGCCCGCCCGCGTCAGGTGGCGATGTATCTGGCCAAACAGCTCACCAGCCGCTCTCTTCCCGAGATCGGCCGCCGTTTCGGTGGGCGCGATCACACCACCGTCATGCACGGGGTCAAACGGATCGAAGAGTTGCGCAACAAAGATAGCCAGATCGCCGACGATCTGGAGCTCTTGCGCCGCTCTCTCGAAGCTTGACGCCGCCGCAACACTCTTCGACAGTTGAGAAAAGCACTTGAGCCGAGAAGGAAAACCGCTAGGTTTTCCCTCCCGACCGGCGCAGTGCCGTGGAATGCGGAGCAAGAAAAATGAAATTCTCTATCGAACGCGCAGCCCTTCTTAAGGCAGTGGCTCAGGCCCAGTCGGTCGTCGAGCGGCGCAACACCATTCCGATCCTCGCCAACGTGCTGATCGAGGCCGAGGGCGACACGGTCCAATTCCGCGCCACCGACCTCGATATCGAGGTGGTCGACCGCGCTCCCGCCAAGGTTGAGCGTGCGGGCGCGACCACGGTTGCCGCCGTGATGCTCAACGAGATCGTCCGCAAGCTCCCTGATGGGGCGCTGGTAACCCTCACCGAAAACGGCGCCACTGGCCGGTTGAATATCGAAGCGGGCCGCTCGAGCTTTTCGCTCGCCACCCTGCCGCGCGAAGATTTCCCCGTGATGGCCTCTTCTGACTATGCCTCGAATTTCTCGGCCCCCGCGCCGGTCCTGCGGCGGCTTTTCGACAAGTCCAAATTCGCGATCTCGACCGAAGAGACCCGCTACTATCTCAACGGCGTCTATATGCACGTCGCCGATAGCGATGGCGGCAAGGTTCTGCGCTGTGTGGCGACCGACGGCCACCGCCTCGCCCGCATCGACGCCGACCTTCCCGAAGGCGCGGCCGGAATGCCCGGCGTGATCGTTCCCCGCAAGACAGTCGGCGAATTGCGAACGTTGCTCGAAGACGACGAGATGAAGATCGCGGTCAGTGTCTCGGAAACCAAGATCCGCTTTGCGACCCCCGACATCACGCTCACCTCCAAGGTCATCGACGGGACATTCCCCGACTACACCCGCGTCATCCCCTCCGGCAACACCCGCCGCCTCGAGGTCGACGCCGCCGAGTTCGCCAAGGCGGTTGACCGTGTGGCAACCGTTTCGTCGGAACGTTCCCGCGCCGTGAAGCTGAGCCTCGACGAGGATCGCCTTGTCCTCTCGGTCAATTCCCCCGACAGCGGCGCCGCCGAGGAAGAGTTGGCCGTGGCCTACGGCGACGAGCGGCTCGAGATCGGCTTCAACGCCAAATACCTCTTGGAGATCGCTAGCCAGGTCGACCGTGAAAACGCCGTCTTCCTCTTCAACTCTTCCGGCGATCCGGCCCTGATGCGCGAAGGCAATGACACGAGCGCCGTCTACGTCGTCATGCCGATGCGCGTCTGACGTGCCCCCTGCCATTGATCTGAAGGGAGGCCGCCCGCGATGAGCGGCCTTTTCCTTTCCGAGCTTAGGCTCTCACATTTCCGGTCGCACCGGAAGGCTGTGCTCGATCTCGATCCGCGGCCGGTGGCGATCTATGGGCCGAACGGGGCGGGCAAGACGAATATCCTCGAGGCGATCTCGCTCCTGTCGCCGGGCCGCGGCCTCAGGCGTGCGGCCGCCGAGGATCTGGTGCGGCGGCCCGAGGGGCTTGGCTGGAAGGTCTCGGCCGTTCTCCATTCGCTGCATCAGGTCCACGAGGTCGAGACATGGGCCGAGGCGGGCGGCGCCCGTGTCGTGCGGATCGACGACAAGGCCGCCACGCAGGTCGCCCTTGGCCGCATCGCCCGCATCCTCTGGCTCGTCCCTTCGATGGACCGGCTCTGGATCGAAGGCGCCGATGGTCGCCGCCGGTTTCTTGACCGGATCACCCTCAGTTTCGAGCCGACCCATGCCGAGGCCGTCCTCGCCTATGAAAAGGCCATGCGCGAGCGCAACCGCCTCTTGAAGGATATGGTCCGCGACGCCCACTGGTATGCCGCGCTCGAGGCGCAGATGGCGGCGTCCGGCGCGACCATCTGGCAAAACCGCCGCTTCGCCGTAGCCCAGCTTCTCGACGCGCAGGAAGCGGCGGAGACGGCTTTTCCCGTGGCGGATCTGGCCCTGAGCCAGCCCGAAGGTGATGCGCCGGAGGATGAAGAGGGGCTGAGAGAGGCTTTCGCCGAAGGCCGCGCCCGCGATCTGGCCGCGGGGCGCACGCTCATCGGCCCGCATCGCGGCGACCTTGAGGCCACCTTCCGCGCCAAGGGCGTTCCGGCCAAGGATTGTTCAACCGGCGAGCAGAAGGCGCTGCTCATCTCGCTCATCCTCGCCAATGGCCGAGCGCTGGCCCGCGATTTCGGCGCGCCGCCGATCCTTCTCCTCGACGAGGTCGCCGCCCACCTCGACGCCACCCGCCGCGCCGCCCTCTATGACGAGATTTGCGCTCTCGGCGCACAGGCGTTCATGACGGGGACAGGGGCTGAACTGTTTGATGAGCTCGGGCAACGCGCCCAGTACGTCGAGGTCCACGACGCGGACGGCACAAGCGCCACGGAGGCAAAGACAACACCATGACCCTGCCGATGAACCGTGTGACCTTCATCACGCTTGCCGTGCGCGATCTGGCGCGGGCGCGGGCCTATTACGAGGCGCTGGGCTGGGAGCTGGAAAGCGCGATGGACGAGGTCGCCTTCTATGCCATGAGCGGCTCCAAGTTTGGCCTCTTCACGCTGGCTGGCCTTGCCCGCGAGACCGGCCGCGAGATTGCCGACCTGAAAACCGGCGCGATGACGCTCGCGCAGAACCAGCCGTCCGAAGCTGAAGTCGACGCGATGTTCGACCGCGCCATCGCGGCGGGGGCAACGCCCGTGACCAAGCCATTCAAGACCGACTGGGGCGGCTATTCGAGCTATGTCGCCGATCCCGATGGGCACCTTTGGGAATTCGCCTACAACCCGTTCTCGCCCCTGAACGCCGAAGGCCACATCGCATGACAATTTCTCCATCCGAACTGGCCTTTTATGCCTTCGGAATCTTCCTTTTGTTCATCACCCCCGGCCCCGTCTGGGTGGCGCTCATCGCCCGTGCTCTAGCGGGCGGTTTTGCCGCAGCATGGCCTCTTGCGCTGGGCGTGACGCTCGGCGATCTCGTTTGGCCCTTCCTCGCCATCCTTGGCGTGACATGGATCCTCTCGGTCTATGGCGATTTTCTCGAACTCATGCGCTGGGTCGCCACGGCGACCTTCCTCGTCATGGGCTATCTCGTAATTCGTTCGGCAGGCAAACCGATTGACCGCAACAGCCGCCTCACCCGCCCCGGCAAATGGGCCGGTTTCCTCGCGGGCCTTGCGGTGATCGTGGGCAACCCCAAGGCGATCCTGTTCTACATGGGAATGCTGCCCGGTTTCTTCGACGTGACCCGCCTCACATGGCCCGACATCGCCGCCATCTGCGCCGTGTCGATGGTCATCCCCTTCGTCGGCAACCTTTGCCTTGCGCTCTTCGTCGACCGCGCCCGACGCCTCCTGAAATCGCCGGACGCCCTGCGCCGGATGAACCAGACCGCGGGCGTCCTTCTGATCGGTGTGGGGCTTGCGATCCCCTTCCTCTAGGGCTCAGGCGGCCAGAGGCGCCCCCACGAGCCGGATCCCGTTGCGTGCGCAGGCGGCATCAACGGCCGCGATCATCTCGGGTGTCGGATGCGCCGCCTCGGGCAGGCCCGCCACCGTGGCAGGGCGCGATGTCTCGCGCACCATCGCCTCGAAATCGCCGCCCGTGGTCACGGTGATCCACTGCGCCCCCTCTTGCGATTCAACGATATAGCTGTGGGGAATGCCCTTTGGCGCCATCAGGATATCGCCAGCATTCAGGATCACCGGCCTGCCATCAACGCTGAACCGGATGCGCCCCGACAGGACATGGAAAACCTCGTCCTCGGTGTCGTGGATATGAAGGGGCGGGGAATCCTGAAACGGGGCCCAGTGTTTCAAGACCGAAATCCTGTCGTCACCCGCCGAGGAAGGCACGACGATCTTCACACGGGTGTTCATAAACCACAGGGCGGGGTCTTGGGTTTGGTTCTGCATTTCTCTCTCCTTGAGTGGGTGGGATGAGAGAAGGCTAGAACCGACCAAATCATATTGGAAATTGATAGTAATTATATAAGATATTCACATGGTGAATATTCGAACGCTCGACCTCAATCTTTTGCGCGTCTTCGAGGCGATGATGCACCATCGCAATGTGAGCCGCACCGGCGATGCGCTGGGCCTCACCCAGCCCGCCGTCAGCGCCGCGCTCGGGCGGCTTCGGGATCATCTGGGCGATCCGCTTTTCGTGCGGGTTGGCAACAAGATGGTGCCAACAGCGCGGGCCGAGGCGATCGCCGGTCCGGTTTCCGCAGCGCTAAACTCGCTCGCCGCCGCATTGGGCGAAACCGCCCCGTTCGACCCAGCCACCGCGACCGAAACCTTTGCCCTGCGCGGCGCCGATTTCTTCTCGATGCGCCTGATGCCGCCGCTCGCAGGCCGTTTGGCTCTGGAAGCGCCGGGCGTCACTCTGCGCTTTCTCGACAGCGCACGGGGGGACACGCTCGATCTGCTCGAAGACGGCAGCATCGACCTTGCGCTCGAACAACCCATGGATCCCCCGCCTTGGGTCTCGCGCACGCTGCTCTTCCCTTCGCCCTTCGTGCTGGTCGCGGCCAGGGATCATCCCGCCATCTCCGCGCGGGGCATTGCGGCGGGCGCGACCTTGCCGCTCGATCTCTTCTGTGATCTGCCCCATGCCCTGCGCTCCACCGATGGCACCATGTCGGGCATGACCGACACGGCTCTCGCCGCTCAGGGCCGCGCCCGCCGGGTCGCTTTGGTCTTGCCGCATTTCGAGGCAATCCTTCATGCTGTCTCTCAAAGCGGGATGATCTCGGTGGTGCCGGTCCAGCTTGTCGCAGGCCGCACAGATGAATTGGGCCTTGCCCTTTACGAGCCGCCCCTCGCCATTCCGACCCCGAAAATGCAGCTCTATTGGCACAGCCGAAACGACAAGGCGCCGCCGCAGATTTGGCTTCGACAGAGGGTTCTCGAAGAGGTGGCGCGGCTCTGGGGCGAAGATCGGGTTTTCGACCGCCCCGCTGCGATCTGAACCCGTCACCAAACCCACAAAATATGGGGGTTTCGCCGTGACAATCCCCCCGCGTTCCCCTATATTTTGGCGACTGAATGCAAGGTGAGACCGCATGTCCGAAGACGATAACAAGCCGAACGAATACGGCGCCGATTCCATCAAGGTTCTCAAGGGCTTAGAAGCGGTCCGCAAGCGCCCCGGTATGTATATCGGCGATACCGATGATGGCTCGGGTCTGCACCACATGGTCTACGAGGTCGTCGACAACGGCATCGACGAGGCTCTGGCCGGTCATGCCAACTATGTTCACGTGAAAATTCACGCGGATTCCTCGGTTTCCGTGCGCGATAACGGCCGCGGGATTCCGGTCGATATGCACCCGACAGAGGGCGTTTCCGCCGCCGAGGTCATCATGACCCAGCTGCACGCGGGCGGCAAATTCGACCAGAATTCCTACAAGGTCTCGGGCGGTCTGCACGGCGTCGGCGTCTCGGTCGTCAACGCGCTGTCGGATTGGCTCGAGCTGCGCGTCTGGCGCAACGGCAAGGAACACTATGCCCGCTTCGAGCATGGCGACACCGCCGAGCATCTGCGCGTCGTGGGCGACGCCAATGGCGAGAAGGGCACCGAAGTCCGCTTCTTCGCCTCCAACAAGGGCACCGATCCCAAAGGCACCTTCTCGAACCTCGACTACAGCTTCGAGACCCTCGAACGCCGCCTACGCGAGCTTGCCTTCCTCAATTCCGGCGTCTGCATCATCCTCGAGGATGATCGCCCCGCCGTGCCGCTCAGGTCCGAGCTGTTCTACGATGGCGGCGTGCGCGAGTTCGTGCGCTATCTCGACCGCTCCAAGCATCCGATGATGCCCGAGCCGATCTTTATGACTGGCGAGCGCTCGGGGATCGGGGTCGAGGTCGCCATGTGGTGGAACGATAGCTACCACGAGACGGTTCTGCCCTTCACCAACAACATCCCCCAGCGCGATGGCGGCACCCACCTTGCGGGCCTGCGCGCCGCGCTGACGCGGACGCTGACGAAATACGCCCAAGACAGCGGCATCGCCAAGAAAGAGAAGATCGACTTTACCGGCGACGATGCCCGCGAAGGCCTGACCTGCGTGCTTTCGGTCAAGGTGCCCGATCCCAAGTTCTCGTCGCAGACGAAGGACAAGCTCGTGTCGTCCGAGGTCCGCCCCGCGGTGGAAAACCTCGTGGGCGAAAAGCTGGCCGAATGGTTCGAGGAAAATCCCGCGCAGGCGAAAACCATCGTCGGCAAGATCATCGAGGCCGCGATGGCCCGCGAAGCCGCCCGCAAGGCCCGCGAGCTGACCCGCCGCAAAACGGCGATGGACGTGAACTTCCTCGCCGGCAAGCTCAAGGATTGCTCCGAGAAAGACCCTTCGAAAACCGAGGTCTTCCTTGTAGAGGGCGACAGCGCCGGCGGCTCGGCCCAAACCGGCCGCGACCGCCGCACCCAAGCTGTCCTGCCGCTCCGCGGCAAGATCCTCAACGTCGAGCGCGCGCGGTTTGACCGGATGCTTTCGAGCCAGGAAATCGGCAACCTCGTCATGGCGCTTGGCACCGGCATTGGCCGCGACGAGTTCAACATCAGCAAGCTGCGCTACCACAAGATCGTCATCATGACCGACGCTGACGTGGACGGCGCGCATATCCGCACGCTCCTCCTGACGTTCTTCTTCCGGCAGATGCCCGAGCTCATTGAAGGCGGCTATCTCTATATCGCCCAGCCGCCGCTCTATAAGGTCGCTCGCGGCAAGTCCGAGGTCTATCTCAAGGATCAGGCGGCGCTGGATGACTACCTGATCCAGCAGGGCATCGAAGGCGCCGTGCTGCGCCTTGGCTCGGGCGCCGAGATGGCGGGCGCCGATCTTCTGCGCGTGGTCGAAGAGGCGCGACAGCTGCGCCGCGTGCTTGACGCCTTCCCGACCCACTATCCCCGCCACATCCTCGAACAGGCCGCCATCGCTAGCGCCTTTGTGCCGGGCGCTGTGGATGCCGATCTGCAAGGCGTGGCCGACAAGGTCGCCAAGCGGCTCGACCTTATCGCGCTGGAATACGAGCGCGGCTGGCAGGGCCGGATCACGCAGGATCACGGTATCCGCCTCGCCCGCATCCTGCGCGGCGTCGAAGAGGTCCGCACGCTTGATGGCTCGATGCTCCGCTCCGGCGAAGCGCGCCGCACCGGCAGCTTTACCCGCTCGCTGCAAGAGGTCTACGAGACGCCCGCCACGCTCGTCCGCAAGGATCGCAGCCAGCTGATCCACGGGCCGCTCGATCTCCTCAAGGCGATCCTTGCCGAGGGCGAGAAGGGCCTCACGCTCCAGCGCTACAAGGGCCTTGGCGAGATGAACCCCGAGCAGCTTTGGGAAACCACCCTCGATCCCGATGCCCGCACGCTCCTGCAGGTCAAGATCGACGATGTGACCGAGGCCGACGATATGTTCACCAAGCTGATGGGCGACGATGTCGAACCGCGGCGCGAGTTTATCCAGACCAACGCTTTGAGCGTCGAACACCTCGATTTCTGATCCGGCGGCCTTCCGCCGAAGCTGAAAAGAGCCGGTTGCAGGAATTGCAGCCGGCTCTATTCATTTGCGCCAAGGAGATCCCATGACCCAAATCCCCCGCCGCGCCTTGATCCTCACCGGCCTTGCCGCGCTTGCCGCCTGTAGCCGCACGCCCGAGGTGGCCGATGTTGCTACGGATGCCCCGCTCTACCCCGGCGAGACCCCGCAGATCCGCGCCCTCATCAACCACTACGCCGATCTCTACGATGTGCCGCGCAGCCTCGTGCATCGCGTCGTACAGCGGCAACAATGGGCCACAGGGGCCCCGCCGCCGATCTGTTCGATCCCGACGTGAATCTCCGCTACGGCGTGAAATACCTGCGTGGCGCGTGGCTCGTCGCGGGCGGCGATCCTGACGCGGCGGTCGGCTGGTATGCGCGTGGCTATTACTACGAGGCCAAACGCCTCGGGCTTTTGAAGGAAACTGGCCTGATCTAGCGGCCGATCCGCCCGAAAACGAGCGGTGCGCCCATGATCACCAGCAGGATCCGCAAGAGGTGCATCACCGAGACAAAAGCCACATCCTGCCCCATGGCCAGCGCAAGGAGTGACATCTCGGTCAGGCCCCCAGGCGAATAGGCAAGGAAGATCTGGCTGGCCTGCGATCCGGTCAGCTCGGCCGCGATGAAGGCAAAAGCCACGGCCACAAAAAGCATCCCCAAGGACGACAGCGCCCCAAGGCTCAGATCCTTGCCCACCTCGCGGAAGGTCGCCCCGAGAAACCGGCAGCCGATAACAGTCCCCAAAGCCACCTGCGCCACGACGATAACAAGCGTCGGTGGCGCGGACTCGACCACTTCGCCCAGATGCAGCGCCGCGCTCAGAAGCATCGGCCCAAGCATATTCGGCGCAGGCGCACGCAAGAGCTTGCCAAACGGCACGCCCAAAACAGCGCAGCCCCCAAGCCAGAGCCAGTCCTCCAGCGTCAGCACATCCATTGCGATCCACGGCCGCCCGCCGCTCCCACCGGGGCGCACGCCAAGGACAAAGCCATAGAACATCCCCACGCAAGTGATCACCACGAGGATCCGGCTCGCGTGCGCCAGCGCGATCCGCCGTTCATTGCCGCCCGCCGCCGTGCCGAGGATCAGCATATCATTCAGCCCCCCCGGCATGGCCGAGAAATAGGCCGTCACCGGATCGTATCCGGCCACCTTGCGATAGATGAAGATCGACACCGCAGCAGCGCTGGCCAGAAACGGGATCATGATGGCAAGCGTCACGCCCCAATCGCCGAGATGGCCAAAGATCCCCTTATTGACCGCCGAGCCGAGCATCACACCGATAATCGGAATCACGATGGGCCGAAGCACCAGCGGCCCCGCAACCGGCAAGCCAATGATCGAGGCAATCGTCGTCGCGATCATCGGGCCGAGCATCCACGGCAGCGGCATACCAAGCCAGTTGGCCAGATAGCCCGCCGCGCCACCGATCACGAGCGCAAGGGCGATCCGCGCGGTCTTAGGCATCCGCCACCCGGCCCAAATGCCGCTCGCCCCGCTTCTTGGCGAGCGCGATCTGCTTCTGCCGTTCGCGGAAGCGGGCCTTGTCGACCTCGCTCGTCTCGGCGGCGCAGTGATGGCAGGAGACCCCTTCCTCAAATTCGGCCCGCGCTTTGTCTTCCGGCAGGATCGGGCGGCGGCAGGCGTGGCAAAGCTCGTGCGGCCCCTCGGTCAGCCCATGGCCGACCGATACCCGCCCGTCAAAGACAAAACACTCCCCATGCCACAGGCTCTCCTCTTGGGGGACCTCTTCAAGGTATTTCAGGATCCCGCCCTTGAGGTGATAGACCTCGGTGATCCCTTGCGACATCAGATAGTTGGTCGATTTCTCGCAACGGATCCCGCCGGTGCAGAACATCGCGATCCGCTTGTTGCCAAAGCGATCCTTGTTGGCATGCCACCAAGCCGGAAACTCGCGGAAACTCTTGGTTTCGGGATCGACCGCGCCCTCGAAGGTGCCGATGGCAAACTCATAATCGTTGCGCGTATCGATCACCGCCACATCGGGCGACGAGATCAGAGCGTTCCACTCCTGTGGCGAAACGTAATGTCCGACGGCGGCGCGCGGATCGACGTCGGGCTCGCCCATCGTCACGATCTCTTTCTTGAGGCGCACCTTCATCCGCCCGAACGGCTGATCGCTGGCCGCACTTTCCTTCCAGTCGAAATCGGCACAGCCGGGCAGGGCGCGAATATGCGCGAGCACCGCATCAATCCCCTCGCGGCTTCCCGCGATGGTCCCGTTGATCCCCTCGCGCGCCAGTAGAAGCGTGCCGGTCACGCCCTTTGCCTCGCACAGCGCCAAAAGCGGCCCCCGCAGGGTGGCAGGATCGGAAAACGGGGTGAAGTGATAGAGCGCGGCGACGGTATACATAGTTGCGGCATATGCCCGCCTGCGCGGGCTGGCAAGCCTCCGGCCCCTTTTCCTGCCCCAGTTTCCTTCCTATGGTCCGCGCGAATTGAAGGAGCCCGCCATGAACCCCGCCACCCACGCCCTGATCGTCATCGACGTGCAAAACGATTTCTGCCCCGGTGGCGCTTTGGCCGTGGGGGGAGGCGACGAGATCATCGCGCCGATCAATGCGTTAATGGACCAGTTTGCAGTCACCGTCCTCACGCAAGACTGGCACCCCAAGGGCCACTCTTCCTTCGCCTCCTCGCACGCGGGCGCCGCGCCCTTTTCGACCGTGCAGATGCCCTACGGCGAGCAGACGCTCTGGCCCGACCATTGTATCCAAGGAACCGAAGGCGCGGCCTTCCATCCCGCTCTTCGCACCGATGCCGACCTCATCCTCCGCAAAGGCATGAACCCCGCGATCGACAGCTATTCCGCCTTCTTCGAAAACGACCGGACAACGCCCACCGGCCTCGAAGGCTATCTCCGCACCCGAGGCATCACCACCCTGACCCTCGCGGGCCTCGCCACCGATTTCTGCGTGGCCTATTCCGCCATCGACGCCGCCCGCCTCGGCTTTGCCGTCACCGTCCGCACCGACCTCTGCCGTGCCATCGACCTCGGCGGCAGCCTCGCCGCGATGACCGCCCAGATGCTCGAGGCCGGTGTCACCATCGTCTGACACGCTTGCCAGCGCCCGCGCCGAAGTGGTCTAACGTCCCAAACAACCCGGAGCCGTCATGGTCGATATCGCAACCCGCGTCTGGAACCATAAGTGGAAGATCGACCCGATCGTCCGCTCGCTGATCGATACCGATTTCTACAAGCTCCTGATGTGCCAGTCGGTCTTACGCAACAAGCCCGACACGCAAGTGACCTTCAGCCTCATCAACCGCTCCAAACATATCCGTCTGGCCGATCTGATCGACGAAGGCGAACTGCGCGAGCAGCTGGACCACATCCGCACCATCAGCCTCTCCCGCGGCGAAAGCACATGGCTGCGCGGCAATACCTTCTACGGCAAGCGCCAGATGTTCCGCCCCGATTTCATGGAGTGGTTCGAAAACCTCCGCCTGCCGCCCTATCACCTTGAAAAGCGCGACGGCCAATATGAGCTGACCTTCGAGGGCAACTGGCCCGAGGTCATGCTTTGGGAAATCCCGGCGCTAGCGGTCCTGATGGAGCTCCGCTCCCGCGCCGTCCTCAACGAAATGGCCAAGTTCGAGCTCGAGGTGCTCTACGCCCGCGCCATGGCCAAGCTCTGGGAAAAGGTCGAGCGCCTGCGCGAGATCCCCGACCTCAAGCTCGCCGATTTCGGCACCCGCCGCCGCCACGGCTTCCTCTGGCAGGACTGGTGCGTTCAGGCGCTGATGGAGGGCCTCGGAGACAAGTTCATCGGCACCTCCAACTGCCGCATCGCCATGCGCCGCGATATCGAGGCGATCGGCACCAACGCCCACGAGCTGCCGATGATCTATGCGGCGCTGGCCGAGACCGACGACGAACTGCGCCAGGCGCCCTACGATGTTCTGGCCGACTGGCACGAAGAGCACGACGGCAACCTGCGGATCATCCTGCCCGACACCTACGGCACCGAGGGCTTCCTCGAACGAGCCCCCGACTGGCTCGCCAAATGGACCGGCATCCGCATCGATTCAGGCGATCCCGCGACGGGCGCCGAGATCGCCATCCGCTGGTGGCAAGAACGCGGCGAAGACCCGCGGCAAAAGCTCATCATCTTTTCCGATGGCCTCGACGTCGAGAAAATCGCCGAACTCAGCGCCCAGTTCCGCGGCCGCGCCCGCGTATCCTTCGGCTGGGGCACGCTCCTGACCAACGATTTCACCGGTCTCGTGAAAAACGACGCGCTGGCCCCCTTCAGCCTCGTCTGCAAAGCCGTCAGCGCCAACGGCCGCCCCACCGTGAAACTGAGCGACAACCCGAACAAAGCGATGGGCCCGAAGGCCGAGATCGCGCGGTATAAGCGGGTGTTTGGCGTGGGTGAACAGGTGGCGCGGGAGGTTAGGGTTTAGGGAAGGCTCGCCAAATCAGACTTTACCGATTGCAGCGTTTGCTCAAACGACAAATTGCGGCTCGCGGAACTGCAAACTGACCTTGAAATCATCGCGGCCTGCAACTCTTCAAAGCCAATTTTCGAAGTCTTGTGAAGCCAATAGGCTACCTCAAACCAGTCCCAAAGTGGGCTAGCAGTAGTTATTCGAGCAACAGGTTTTGGAAAACCCTGGCCTCTCTGACCCCTTTCGTAAAGCGAAATAGCGGCCTTGCTCATAGAAGCACGAGCGGCGATGTCGGAAGCGGTAACTAGAAAATCGGGCTCAAATCTTACTGGCTTTGCCCCCGCTGCGTTCAAGCTCTGGTAGGCGGATAGAACGGCGTCTAGATAGCTAGTAGCCTCTCGCGCAAAGCTAAGCGTGAGTGCCCCATGTTGAACAGCGATTGTTGCGTCGTCACACCCTGCGTCAAACAAGGCATCTTCAAAGCCAGGATCTTCGGGGTCCAGGCCGTCGATTACAAATGTAAACTCAAAGGTCGGCATTCGAATGGTCTCCTCCGCAGGTGCACCTGTCGACTACCCGACAAATGTCCTTCGCATGGTTCTCCGCATTTCTAGGTGTTGACCACACCGAGACACGACAGCCAGAGCGGTCCGCATACGGGCAATAGAGTCTGCCCCATACGTGTGTATGACCCGTCGCAATTTCGATCCGCCAACCTCTACTTTCCGCATGAGAAATCGCTGCCTCTAGGTGTTTGTTCTTGTGTCGCCTTCTAGCCACTTCGTTCCTCATATCGGGAAAGTGTAAACAAAAGTCAACACCCCTGTTCTCGAGTCCTCTTGGATCGATAGTTGACCTATGGTCATCACAGGTTAGGTGAACACCACACCCAAAAGCAACCTTGGGTTGCATCACCCCACCTTCCCCCGCAACGCCTTCACCTCTCCGCGCTCCTTCTTCGCCTTGATCCGCCGTTCGATGCTGCCCTTGGTCGGCTTGGTCTTCACCCGCCGTTTCGGCGTCACGGTGGCTTTCAGCACCAGTTCCGCCAGCCGCTCTCGTGCGATCTCGCGGTTGCGGGCTTGGCTGCGGGTGTCTTGCACGAAGATCACGATGGCGCCGTCGAGGGTCCAGCGGCTCCCCGCTAAACGCTTCAACCGGCGCTTCACCGGATCGGGCAGGTTCGGGCTGCGCTCGGCCTCGAAGCGCAGCTCGACCGCGGTCGAGACCTTGTTCACATTCTGCCCGCCGGGGCCCGAGGCGCGGACGAATTGCTCGGTCAGCTCCCAGTCGGCGATCTCGATCTGATCGGTGATTTTCAGGCCCATCGGCGCACATCCAATTTTGTACAAACCAGACAATAGGCCTTTCAGCCCTTGTACAAAACGCTCATTTTCCAACGAAAAGGGCCGCTCCGGCGATGGAGCGACCCTTCGAAAGTTCAGGAGGTGGTTCGGTTAGGGAAACCCCACCCCGGTGGTCTCGTCAGCCAAGGGCTGCCTCAGCTACGACTCCCCCGAAATGTCCCGACACCTTTCTCCAATCTCTTTCTCGACACTGGATCACCTCCTTTCAATGGGTTTCGCCTAAGAGGAGGTTTGCACAGATATTGTGTATGTCAAATGAAAATACACAATTTGGCGTGATCAGGCCTTCTGCTGAATCATTCTGCCCACAAAAAGGCGGAACGGGACGAGGGCGATGATGGCGATCGCCAGCTTGACGCCCCAGTCGGCCACGGCGAGCGAAACCCAGAGCGGCGCATCCGGTCCGGTGGTCAGGAACGGCGCGGCCTCCCAAGCCCACGAGACCTCGTCATTCGCCGCCGCCGAGAACAGCGTGGCAAAGGTCGCCGAGAAGGCCAGCGAGAAGAAGATGACCGTATCGACGACCGACGAGACAAGCGTCGAGACCAGCGGCGCGCGCCACCAGCTGCCATCGCGCAAGCGGTTAAACACAGCAACATCAAGGAGTTGGGCGGCAAGGAAGGCGGTGGCCGAGGCGATGGCCACGCGGAAGGCCACGGCGGCATAGGTATAACCGTCACCCTCAAGCATGATCTGGCTGCCGATCAGCGAGCAGACGATGCCGACGACGAAACCGGCCAAGATCACGCGGCGGGCCGAGGCCGGGCCATAGACGCGGTTCATGATGTCGGTCACGAGGAAGGCGAAGGGATAGGTGAAGGCGCCCCAGGTGAGGAGGCCGTCGAGAAGGAGGAATTGAACGAGGATGTTCGAGGCCACCACGATGATGGCCATGGCGATAACGCCGGGCAGGATACGCATAGGGTGCTCCGTTTTTTACAAGGGTGCGGCGACTTGGCCCCCACCATGGGGACGCGCCCCTCTACGCCCGAGAGGGGGCTTCGTCAATCGGTGACGACGAACTCGACGAACTCGGTTTTCTGAATGGCCAGAAAGTTGTTGTCGGAAACGGTCGTCAACCGGAGGCGCCCCTCGCCATCCCGCCATGCCGAAATGCCTTCGAGATTGTCGTACTCCCAAGGCGCCGAGACCATCAGCGTCTCGGTCGCGCCATCCGCGAGGTCCATGCGCCGTATGCGCGAGCGGAAGCCAACGCCGACGAAATCCCGTTCGAGGATATAGCGATAGCCGTCCGGCCCGACGTCGGCGCCAGTTATGAGAAAAGGGCCATCGCGGCTGAGTTCGCGCAGGACGGACTAGCGGGTGCCATCAAAGCGATAGATAGGAAAGTCCTTGTCGAACCGGCCCGACCTCTCGGGCATAGTCAATAGGGCGCCGTCAGCCGCCGCCAAAGACTCCAGACTGGCGTTATTCTGCATTTGTGCAAACTCGCGGCTGAGTTTGATCTCGGTTGGGACCGCATCGGGCGAAGCGTAGTGCCATACGCGCGCCGGCCCTTCGAAGCTACCGAGAAACCGCCCAGCCCGTCGAGAACAAGTCCTTCGCTATCGTCGTCGTCCTCCGAGAGGGGCTGTCCGTCCAACCCTAGAAGGTTGGTTTCGGCAGTGGCGCTCACTCCTTCAATACCGGCTGAAGTTCGCAGGAGCCGGCCCTGAACAAGGCGTCCCCGGTCCATTAGGACTGTGAGAGCAAGGCCATCCTCCCCAACCTCAAGCGCCGAGAAACCACCAAGTTCGGGGTTGTCGGTCTGCCAATGAAACCGGCTCAGAAGGCGGGCTTCCGCCGCCGAGGTGGCTTGCCCGGCAAAGAGTAGGGCTGCGCAAAGCGCATATCTGGTGATCAGGTGGATAGGTCTGGTCCTATTCGGCCTCGGCCCACGAGCCCTTTTCGCCATCTGGATTTACCCAGCGCAGGATCCAAAGCCCGAGGATGAAAAGGATGATGACCGGGATAAAGCCTTTCTGATTGCTGCCCGTCGCCGCGGTAAAGATGGTGATCAGGCCCGGAGCGAGGAAAGCGGTCGCTTTGCCGGTAAGGGCAAAGAGGCCGAAGGCTTCGGTCGGTCGTGCTGGGTCCAAATGGCGCACCATGAGCGAGCGGGAGGAGGCATAAAGCGAGCCGCCGGCCCCGCCAATGACCGCACCACAGAGGTAGAAAATGATGTCGGGGATCGCCGATCCCTCGGCCAGCGGGATGCCAAGAAGGCTCTCGCGCGACATTCCGACGATGATGATGCAAACAACGATAAGCGCCCAAACGGCTACGCGGATCACCGGCTTTGGGCCCGTCCGCTGATCCAGAAGGCCGCCGGCCCAGGTTACGATCGCAGCGGCAATAGCCGCGACGATGCCGAAAACGCCGATCTGGATGATCGACCAGTCAAGTACAAGCGCGGCATAGACCCCGCCGAAGGCGTAGAGGGCATTGAGCGCGTCGCGGTAGAGCATCGAGCCCAAGAGAAAGCTGCCAAGGCTTTTCCGTCGAAAGATCGCTCGGATAGAGGTGACAAGCTCGGGGACCACTCCTCTGCTCGCGACCGGGCTGCCGGCGGGTTTCGGCACATCCCGCACCCATAGAAAGAACGGTATCATAAAGACGAGATACCAAATCGCGATGAACGGCCCGACGCTGCGGGTGCCTTCGCGGAGGTCGGGATCAAGACCAAAGAGCGGCGCGGTTCCGAGTAAAGTCACCCCGTTTTCGTTCTCCGCCAGCAAGAGGAGCATGATGAAAAGCGAGACAACCCCGCCCCAATAGCCAAAGGCCGAGCCCGAACCGCTGACGCGGCCGATCTCTTCGTCCGTTCCCATCGAGGGCAGGTAGGCATTGACGAAATTGAGGCCGGATTCTGCGGCAACGAAGCCGACATAGAAGATCACCAGCATCAGGATCAGGTTGGCGCCATCCGGTGTCAGCCCCCACAAGAGCGCCGACGCCACGACATAGGCCACCGAGAAGAAGATGATCCAAGGCATCTTGCGGCCCGATCTGTCGGCTATGGCGCCCAGAAGAGGAGCGGACAGCGCGATGATGACGCCCGAGATGGTCTGACCCAGCGACCAGAGCCATTGGGAATGGGCTTTGGCCTCGGTCAGAGCTTCGCCCTGCGAGACAAAATGCTCGGTCGCCACATAGGCGAAATAGGGTCCGAATACGAAGGTCAGGCCGAGCGTATAGAAGGGCTGTTGGGCCCAGTCGAAAAACATCCAGCCCCAGATGCGCCGCTTTTGCGAAATTTCCATGACCGCTCTCCCCCTGTTTGATCGGATAAGACAGGCAAAGCAGGGTTCTGGCAAGAAATCTCGTTGTCAGTCGTCTTGCATCGGGGGCCAGGGGCGTTGGTTTTCGGCCGCCACCCATGTCTTGATCCACTCGGGCATCGGCGGCGGGGCTGAGCCGTCATATCCCATTTCGTCGATCGCTTCTTTCGGCGCGACGATGCCTTTGGGGCCGACCGTTGCCATCCGCAGCAAAACGTGCCCCGCGCACTCGCCTTTGCCTGTCCACATCGACTGTTCGATATAGAGGAAGCGGTCGTCCCAAGTGACGAGCCGACTTTTCATGGTGATGAGCTGAAAGACGGTGATCCGCCGCCGATAGCGCGTGGTCGATCCGGCCACGGTCATCCCCCAGCCCTTGCGCTTCAATGCCGCATGAAGCCCCGTGACCCAGCTCAGCGGAATGCGGCCAAGGTCATAAAGCGTTAACGTCCGGCCGTTATTCAGCTCCATCCAGACGTCGAGATCCCAAGGGAGGCAGTGATGCTGGCTCACATAGGTATCCGTCAGGCCGAGCTTCGGCGTCTTTTTGGCCTTGCCAAGCTGCCAGAACATTCGTGCGACAGGATACATCGTGATCTCCGTTTTGCATCAGATGAGCGACTGAGATGAAGGCATCAACCGTAACGTTGCGGCAGGGGATTGCCGCGCGCGCCGGCACTGACTACCTGTGGGCAAACGAAAGGACCAGATATGCAATCGCTCTACGACATTCTGATGCTGGTGATCGGCATCGCCCGGGTTTTCATCTTTGCCCATTTCATCATGAGCTGGCTCATCAGCTTTCAGGTGCTCAACATCCGGCAACCATTTGTCGCGCAGGTCTGGTACGGTCTGAACAAGTTGCTCGAGCCGGTCTATGCGCCGATCCGCAGGTTTGTTCCGGTTATGGCAGGCATGGACCTGACGCCGCTCGTGGCGCTGGTCGGTCTCGAGATCATCCGCATCGTTCTGATGAACAACATCGCGGTCTTCTACTAGGTCGAACCCCGCTTGCCCCCGGGGGCGGCTTGTGTGACTCTGCCCTTCAACAAGAGCAGTTTGACCCACAGGCCCCTCCCGCATGAGCGCTGCCACGCTTTTACGCGACGTATTCGGATTCGACGCCTTCCGCGGGCTGCGCGAGGCGGGGGTTGAGGCAGGCGCGCTGACCTCGGGCAATACGCCGGAAGAGACAGACGCGGTTTGGGAGGCGCTCGAGGCGGGGCGGCTCAAGCTCCTCTACATGGCGCCCGAACGCCTCGCCGCCGGTGGCGTGCCGCAGATGCTCCGCCGCGCGGGCGTGACGCTCATCGCCGTGGACGAGGCGCATTGCGTGAGCCAATGGGGCCATGATTTCCGCCCCGACTACCTGCGCATCGGCGATCTGCGCCGCGAGCTTGGCGTGCCGCTTGCAGCTTTCACCGCCACCGCCGACGCCGAAACCCGCGACGAGATCATCGAAAAGCTCTTCGGCGGGGCCGAGCCCGAGGTTTTCCTGCACGGTTTTGACCGGCCCAACATCCACCTCTCCTTCGCCGTCAAAGACAGCCCACGCCAGCAGATTCTCCGCTTTGCCGAGGCACGGCGTGGGCAATCGGGGATCGTCTATTGCGGCACGCGGGCCAAGACCGAGGTTCTATCGCAGGCACTGCGCGAGGCCGGCCACAATTCCGCCCACTACCACGGCGGAATGGAGGCCGAGGACCGGCGGATCACCGAGGCGCGGTTTCAGCAGGAGGATGGCCTCATCGTCGTGGCGACCGTGGCCTTCGGCATGGGGATCGACAAGCCGGATATCCGCTGGGTTGCGCACGCCGACCTGCCGAAATCCATCGAGGCCTATTATCAGGAAATCGGCCGCGCGGGCCGCGACGGCGCGCCCGCCGAGGCATTCACCCTCTTCGGCCCCGACGACATCCGCTTTCGCCGCCAACAGATAGATGAAGGCCTCGCCCCGCCCGAACGCCGCATGGCCGACCACGGGCGGCTGAATGCGCTTCTGGGTCTCGCCGAGGCGCTCGATTGCCGTCGCCACGCGCTCCTGCAGTATTTCGGCGAAGAAGTTGCCCAGTGCGGCAACTGCGATCTGTGCGACAAGCCCGCCGAGGTGTTTGACGGGACGGAACCTGTCCGCATGGCCCTTTCCGCAGCGCTTCGCACCGGTGAGCGGTTTGGTTCGGGGCATCTTATCGACATCCTTCTCGGTGGCGAGACCGACAAGGTCCGCCAGAACGGTCACGACAGCTTGCCGACCTTTGGCGTGGGCAAGGCCTATGACCGCCGCCAGTGGCAGGCGATCTTTCGGCAGATGATGGGCCACGATCTGATCCGCCCCGATCCCGAAATGCACGGCGGCCTGCGGATGACCGATCGCGCCCGCCCGATCCTGCGCGGCGACGAGACGATCCAGCTCCGCGCCGATACGATCCGCGCGGCCAAAGGCGCGGGGCCGAAGGTCAAGATGCTGGTGAGCGACGAGGACGCGCCGCTTCTCTCGGCGCTCAAGGCCAAGCGGCGGGCATTGGCCGAGGCGGCAGGCGTCCCGGCCTATATCATCTTCAACGACAAGACCCTGATCGAGATGGCCGAGACCCGCCCCGCCACGCTCGACCAGATGGCGCGGGTCGGCGGCGTGGGGGCGAAGAAGCTCGAACACTACGGCATGGCCTTTCTTGAGGTGATCGCCGGAGAGGCCGAGGCGCTGCACCCTCGGCGGCGCAAGCTGGCGGGGAAAGAGGCAGGGTCGGTCTATGATCAGCTGCTTGAGGCGCAGAATAGTCTGAGCCGCGGCGCTGACGGCACCGGCAAACCCATGAGTTGCACCGCCTCGGTGCTGGCCCGTTTGGCCGAGGCTCACCCTGCTGATCTTGGCGGGATCGAGCGGATCATCGGCGCCCGCCACGCCGAACGGTTCGGCCCCGCCTTCCTTGAAATCCTGCAGGGCGGTTGAACCTCCGGCCCTATCTGCTAGCACTCGCCCGCAAAGGAGACTGCCATGCTCGTTGTGATCTCGCCCGCCAAGGCGCTTGATTTCTCGCCCGTGCCGCACGCGCCGACCGAACCCGCCTATCGGGCCGATGCCGCGCGCCTTGCCAAGACGGCGCGCAATTTGACTCTGGGCGATCTGAAGAAGCTCATGAGCATCTCCGACGACCTCGCCCACCTCAACCGCGACCGGTTTCGCGCGTTTCAGGACGAGCCCTCGGTTGAGGCGATCAAACCAGCGGCCTATGCCTTCGATGGCGATACCTATACGGGCCTCGATGCGGCCACGATGTCGGAAGACGAGCTGCGCTGGGCGCAGGGGCATTTGCGGATCCTGTCCGGCCTCTATGGCCTCTTGCGTCCGCTCGATGGAATCCAGCCCTATCGCCTCGAAATGGGCAGCCGGCTGAAAACGCGGCGGGGCAAGACCCTCTATGACTATTGGGGCGAGAGCCTGTCGAAAGAGCTTGTGCGTCTCGGGGCCGAGGCGGGGACCGATATCCTCGTCAACTGCGCCAGTCAGGAATATTTCGGCGCGGTCGACAACAAGGCGCTGAAGCTGCGGGTGGTCACACCGCAGTTCATGGAGGTCAAGAACGGCCAGCCGCGCATCGTTTCGTTCTTTGCCAAACAGGCCCGCGGCGCGATGGCCCGCTATATCGTCGACAACCGCCTCACCGATCCCGAGGCGCTCAAGGATTTCGGGGCCGGAGGCTATGCCTTCGACCCCGATCTTTCGGAAGGCGACCGCCTCGTGTTCCTGCGCGAGGGCTAGAGCCGCTCGATGGCGAGCGCGATGCCCTGACCGCCGCCGATGCACATGGTGATGAGGCCGCGCTTGCCGCCGGTGCGCTCGAGCTCATACATCGTCTTGACCGTGATGATCGCGCCCGTCGCGCCGACCGGATGGCCAAGAGCAATCGCGCCGCCGTTGGGGTTGACGATGGCCGGATCGAAGCCGAGCTCTTTGGACACGGCAAGCGCCTGCGAGGCGAAGGCTTCGTTCGATTCGATCACGTCGAAATCGCTGGCCTTGAGGCCGGTGCGCTGCAACAGAAGCTTCACCGCCGGAACCGGCCCGATCCCCATGACCTCGGGGCGCACGCCCGCATGGGCATAGCCCAAGACCTTGAACTTGGGCGTCAGCCCGGCCTTTTCCGCCGCCTCGCGCCGCGCCAGAACCACCGCCGCCGCGCCATCGTTGAGGCCGCTGGCGTTGCCTGCGGTAACGGAGCCGTCCTTCTCGAACGCGGCCCGCAGGCCGGCGAGGGTCTCGGTGGTGGTCGGCTTGGGGTGTTCGTCGGTGACGAAATCGACCATATCGCGCTTCACCTTCACCGGAACCGGCACGATCTGATCCTTGAAATGGCCGGCCGCAATGGCCGCAGCCGCGCGGCGCTGGCTTTCGGCCGCAAACTCGTCTTGCATCTGGCGGGTAATATCGTGCTCACGCGCCACGTTCTCGGCGGTCACGCCCATGTGGCCGGTGCCAAAGGGGCAGTGCAGCGCGCCGAGCATCATGTCGAGCGTGCGGATATCGCCCATCTTCGCGCCCCAGCGCTGATCGGGGACGATATAGGGGGCGCGGCTCATGCTTTCCGAGCCGCCCGCAAGGGCGAAATCGGCGTCGCCCAGCATGAGCGACTGAACCATCGAGACGATCGCCTGAACGCCCGAACCACAAAGGCGGTTGACGTTCATCGCTGGCGTCGAATTGGGCACACCGGCCTGCATCGAGGCGACGCGGCTGAGATACATATCGCGCGGCTCGGTGTTGATCACCTGACCAAAGGCCACCTGCCCGATCTGGCCGCCCTCTACGCCCGCGCGTTCAAGCGCAGCCTTGGCAACGATGGTGCCCATCTCGATGGGCGAGGTTCCGGCAAGGCTTCCGCCGAAGGTGCCGATGGCGGTGCGGGCGCCGGAGAGGATGACGATGTCGGACATGGGGGCCTCCTGAGGAATGAGTCGCGGTGCACTCTAGCGATCAGGCGCGGGCGGGAAAGCACGACGTCCCGTCACTGCAGGTTGCATTTCGGCGCGATTGGTGTCTTTTCGAGATAGCTGAGCCGGAGTCTTCCATGTCGAGCGATTTCCTGAATTCGATCCGCGAGACCCTCGCCGGGATCGAGGCCGATGGCCTGATGAAGCGCGAACGCCTGATCACCTCGCCGCAGGGCGGGCGGATCGAAGTGGGCGATCGCAAGGTGATCAACCTCTGCGCCAACAACTATCTTGGCCTTGCCGACCACCCCGCGCTGATCGCCGCCGCCGAAACCGCGATGCACGACCACGGCTATGGCATGGCCTCGGTCCGGTTCATCTGCGGCACGCAGGATTTGCACCGCGAGCTGGAAGAGCGCCTCGCCGCCTTTCTTGGCCACGACGACTCGATCCTCTTCGCTGCCTGTTTTGACGCCAATGGCGCGCTCTTCGAGCCCCTCTTGGGGCCGGAAGACGCAGTGATTTCCGACGCGCTCAACCATGCCTCGATCATCGACGGCATTCGCCTGTGCAAGGCGCGGCGCTATCGGTTCGCCAACTCGGACATGGACGATCTCGAGGCCCAGCTGAAACAGGCCCGCGCCGATGGGGCGCGGCACATCATGATCGCGACAGATGGCGTCTTTTCGATGGACGGCTATCTCGCCAAGCTGCCGGAAATCCGCGCCTTGGCCGACACATACGATGCGCTCCTGATGGTCGATGATTGCCACGCGACCGGTTTCATGGGGCCGAAGGGGGCAGGAACGCCCGCGCATTTCGGCGTGAAGGCGGATATGATGACCGGCACTCTGGGCAAGGCCCTTGGCGGGGCCTTGGGCGGCTATATCGCGGGACCGCAGCCCGTGATCGACCTCCTGCGCCAGCGCGCGCGCCCCTATCTCTTCTCCAACGCCCTGCCGCCCGCCGTGGTGGCCGCCGGTCTTGCCGCGCTTGATCTGGTGGAACAGGGCGACGACCTCCGCGCCCGGCTTTTCGAGAATGCCGCCTACTGGCGGGCGGGGCTGGAAAAAGCAGGCTTTGACCTGCTGCCCGGTGAGCATCCGATCGTGCCGGTCATGCTCTATGACGCCCGCCTTGCCCAAGCGATGGCCGCGCGGCTTTTCGAGCTTGGCGTCTATGTCGCCGGCTTCTTCTTTCCCGTGGTCCCCAAAGGCCGCGCCCGCATCCGCACCCAGATGAACGCGGCCCTGACCCGCGCCGACCTCGATGAAGCTCTCGCCGCCTTTGCCCAAGCAGGCCGCGATACCGGAGTTCTGAAATGACCAACCAGATGAAAGCGCTTGCCAAGACCAAGCCCGAACCGGGCCTGTCGATGATCCATGCGCCGGTGCCGGAAATCGGCCCCGACGACGTTCTCATCAAGATCAACAAGACCGGCATCTGTGGCACCGATATCCATATCTGGAACTGGGACGCCTGGGCGCAGAAGACAGTCCCCGTGCCGCTCATCACCGGCCACGAATTTGCGGGCGAGATCGTCGAGATCGGCCGCAATGTCGAAGGGCTCGAGATCGGCCAGCGCTGTTCGGGTGAGGGGCATCTCATCGGCAAGAAAAGCCGCCAGAGCCGCGCCGGCAAGTTTCACCTCGATCCCGCCACGCGGGGGATTGGCGTGAACGAGCAGGGGGCTTTTGCGCAATACCTCAAGCTGCCCGCCTTCAACGTGGTGCCGCTGCCCGATGCCATCGACGATGAAATCGGCGCGATCCTCGATCCCTTGGGCAATGCCGTGCATACGGCGCTGAGTTTCGATCTGGTGGGCGAGGATGTTCTGATCACCGGCGCTGGCCCCATCGGCATCATGGCCGCCGCTGTCGCCCGCCATGTGGGCGCACGCCATGTGGTGATCACCGATATCAACCAAGATCGCCTCGACCTTGCGGCGCGGGTGGCGGATGTGGTTCCGGTCAATGTGGCGAAGCAGGATCTGAAAGAGGTCGAGACCGGCCTCAAGATGAAAGAGGGCTTCGACGTGGGCCTTGAGATGTCGGGTAGCCAGCAGGCTCTTGATCAGATGGTGGAAAACCTCGTCATGGGCGGGCGGATCGCGCTTCTCGGCATCCCGCCGGGCAAATCTCCGGTGGATTGGAGCCGGATTGTCTTCAAGGCGATCACCATCAAAGGCGTCTATGGCCGCGAGATATTCGAGACATGGTACAAGATGATCGCCATGCTGGAGAACGGCCTCGATGTGCGGGGCGTGATCACCCATCGCTTCAAGGTCGATGACTTCGTGCAGGGCTTTGACGCGATGCGCGGCGGTTCGTCGGGCAAGGTCGTTCTCGACTGGACTTGACCCGTTTTCAGCTCCTGTCAGACTGCAACGGTCTGGGCTGGGGGCTAGGATGACACGATACGCCGCAGATACGCTCCGTTTCATCCGCATCGCGGCGGTGTTCTTCTGCATCGGCAAGGCGCTGCCCATTGCCCTCGTCATGGTTATCGAGGTGATGGCATGAGCGGCTTTCCGGTCATGCTCATCGTTCAGGGTGTGGTGTTCCTTCTCTGGGCCCTTCTCGCCGTGCGCATCCTTCTGCACCTACGTGCAAGGGCAAGGGATCACGCGGGGCATATGGTGCCGCGGCCTGCCGAGTGGATTTCGGCTACGGAAGAGTGGTTGGCCGACCGGGAAGAGGCCAACGTGCGGCGGGTTCTCTTGCTGCTCAGTGTGATCCTGATCGGTCTGAGCATTTGGGGCCGCACGAGCTAGGCGCGGCGGTCTGCCGCTGGCTCTGGTGAAGGGCGTAAAGCGGGCCTATATCCGGCCCATGCAACGCACCGTTCCCTTGACCCGTGATCTTGTTCTGATTGGTGGCGGCCATAGCCACGCCCTTGTCCTGCGGATGTGGGGGATGAACCCTTTGCCGGGGGTGCGGGTGACGGTGGTCAACCCGCTGCCGACTGCCGCCTATTCTGGGATGCTGCCGGGGTTCGTCGCGGGGCACTACACCCGAGAGCAGCTGGATATCGACCTCGTCCGCCTCGCCCGCTTTGCCGGAGCCCGCGTGATCATCGGTGCGGCCGAGGGGATCGACACCGAAAAACGTGAGGTCCGCATCGCGGGGCAGGCGCCGATTTCCTATGATGTGGCGTCGGTCGATGTGGGCATCACCTCCGAAATGCCAGCTTTGCCGGGGTTTCCCGAGCATGGCATTCCTGCCAAACCCTTGGCTGAGTTTGCGGCCAAGTGGGACGCCTATCGCACCACCGCCAAAGCACCCAAGGTCGCCGTGATCGGCGCGGGGATTGCTGGCGCGGAACTGGCTATGGCGATGGCGCATACGTTGAAGGATCGGAGCGGCAAGGTCACGCTGATCGACAAGTCAGGAGCGCTCCCGGGGATGACCGAGAAGGCGCGCGACAAGGTCTTGGCGGCGATGGCAGAGGCGGGGGTCGATCTGATCGAGAACGCGCCGATTGCGTCCGTCGGCGCCGATGGGGTCCGGCTTGAGGACGGGCGGCTCATCGAGGCCGAATTCGTCAACGGCGCGGCGGGTGCGCGGCCGCATGACTGGATCGCCACCTCGGGGCTCGATCTGGTCGACGGCTATATCGCCGTGGGGCCGACCCTGCGCTCGAGCGATCCGGCGATCTTCGCCACCGGCGATTGCGCCCACATGACCCACGCGCCGCGCCCCAAGGCGGGCGTTTATGCCGTGCGGCAGGCGCCGATCCTCTACAACAACCTGCGCTCCGCGCTGACCGAAAAGGGCCGGATGCGCCCCTATCAGCCGCAGCGCGATTATCTCAAGCTGGTCTCCCTCGGTCGCCGTTCGGCTTTGGCCGACAAGTTCGGCACCGCCGTGCGCGGGCCGCTTCTGTGGCTCTGGAAAGACCGGATCGACCGCAAATTCATGGCGATGCTCGACGATCTGCCGAAGATGCCCGTGCCGCCCCTGCCGAAGGAAATCGCCGCCGGTGCCGTCGAGGCGCTGGGTGACAAGCCGATGTGCGGCGGCTGCGGTGCCAAGGTCGGGCGCGGGGCGCTTCGCAATGCGCTTGCCAGCCTACCCGCGACCACGCGCAAGGATATCACACCCTTGCCCGGCGATGATGCCGCGCTCCTGACCACCGGCGGCGCGCAGCAGGTGATCACCACCGACCACCTGCGCAGTCTGACGAATGATCACGCCCTGATGACCCGCATCGCCGCGGTCCATGCGCTGGGCGATATCTGGGCGATGGGCGCGAAGCCTCAGGCGGCGACGGTCAACGTCATCCTGCCGCGCATGTCGGCCGCCCTGCAGGAGCGCACGATGCGCGAGATCATGGGCGCGGCGAACGAAGTCATTTCCGGCGCGGGCGCGGCGATTGTCGGGGGCCATTCCTCGATGGGCGACGAGCTGACCATCGGCTTCACGCTCACTGGCCTTTGCGAGAAAGCACCGATCACCCTCGGCGGGGCCAGGGCAGACGATGCGCTGATCCTCACGAAGCCTGTCGGCTCGGGCGTCCTGATGGCCGCCGAGATGGCAGGCATTGCGCCGGGGGCGGATGTGGTGGCGGCCTATGCGCAGATGCTCCAGCCGCAGGGGCTTGCCTCGGAAATCCTCGGCAAAGCCCACGCCATGACCGACCTCACCGGCTTTGGTATCGCCGGACACCTCTCGGGCATCTGCGAGGCTTCGGGCCTTGCCGCCGAAATCAGCCTCGATGCCGTGCCTCTGATGCAAGGGGCGCTTGCGCTGTCCGAAAAGGGTGTCCGCTCGTCGCTCTACCCCGACAACGTCGCGGGGGCGGGGATTGTCACAGGCCGGAAAGGGCCGCTCGCGGATCTGGTATTCGATCCGCAAACAGCGGGCGGCCTCTTGGCGGCGGTTCCGGCTGACAGGGCGGATGAACTGGTCAAGAAGCTCTGGCTCGCGGGCTATCCGGCGGCGCGGATCGGGCGCATGATCGACGGCCCGCCGTCGGTCACACTGGTCTGACGATCCCGGCCACCGCCTTTGCGGCCTCGACCAAAGTCTCGGCATCAAGGCGCTCGGCCCTGACCGTGCCGATCCGCTCCGGCTCGTGCACGGCGCGGGATTTGGCATAGGCGGGGTCGTAGTGGTCCGACATGAGAGCGGCTGCCAGTTCGGTCATTTTGCCCTCGGCCAGCAAAGCCTCCCAGCGTTCGACCGTCTCATGCCCGCGATGCTGGCGGATCGGCTGGAGCTTTTGCCGAAGCGCCGCCGGCTCGGCAATCACATCGGCATAGGCGCGGGTCAGATACTCGGCCCGTGCCTCCAAAGGCGCAGTAATCTCGATCCGGGGTGCCGCGCACATGGCGGCCCAGACCGAGGGCGGCACGATCAGCTTGCCGATCTTGCTGCTTTCCGCTTCGACGACCACAGGCCGCGCCGGATCAAGCCCGACTAGCGCGCAGGCGACAGCGGTTTCAAAAGCCTTCTGGCTTGGCTGATCATCGCTGAACCCGCCAAGAAGCGAGCCGCGATGATGGGCGAGGCCCTCGAGATCGAGCTTCTGCACACCGAGGCCGGGCAGAAGGCGGAGAATGTCGCTCTTCGCGGTGCCGGTATAGCCGTCGATCAGGATCAGACGATGCTGCAGCGGATCGTCGTAGACGACCTTGTGCACCAGCCGCCGAAACGCCTGATAGCCGCCCTTGATCGTATCGGTCCGCCAGCCGATTTGGGCGAGGATGCTGGAAAAGCTGCCCGACCGTTGCCCGCCGCGCCAGCAATAGACGAGGGGGCGCCAGCTTCCGTCGCGGTCTCTCATATGTTGGTCGATAGCATCGGCGGCATTGCGGGCCACCATCGCGGCGCCGATCTTCTTGGCCTCGAAAGCGCTGACCTGCGTGTACATCGTGCCGACCTCGGCCCGCTGCTCGTTCGAGAGCGCCGGCATATTCACCGCACCGGGGATGTGATCGAGCGCGTATTCGGCGGGCGAGCGTACGTCGATCACGGTGTCAAACCCGTGGTTCATAAGGTCAGCAAGGGATTGAAACTCGCGCGGCATCGTCTTGCTCAGAATCCAGTGCCAATCGGCATGAGTTGCACACGGCCGTTGCCAGTGAGAAGCCAGCAATCGCGCCCTTCAATCACCGCAGGGATCAGCGGGCGGCCAAAGCCCGCGCCGCCGTCAAGGTTGAGCCGATTGCCATAGTGGCAAGGGAAATCCAGCGCCGTGTGGCCATGCACGATCAGCTTGCCGTGATCGCGCGGATCCTCGAGCCAGCCTTTTCGGATCCAGATCAGATCGTCCTCTTCTTGCCGCGCCATCTCGATCCCCGGACGGATTCCGGCGTGAACGAAGATCTGATCGTCGGTCTCATGCCAAAGCGGGCGGCTGTCGAGGAAATCGAGGTGTGTTTCGGGAACGGCGCGGCGCGCGGCTTGCACAATCTCGTCCTGACCGGATTGGGCCTCCGCAAAGACGCCATAGGAGGCGAGAGTGGTCGTGCCGCCAAGCGTAGGATGCAACCAGGTATTGCCCGAACTAATGCGGGCATCCGTTGCCGAACCATAGCGCACGAAGCGGGCAAACATCCGGTCATGGTTGCCACGCAGGACGGTCCAGTTGCGGCCCGCCTCGACGCCGTCGATCAGCCGCTCGATCACGCCGCGGCTATCGGGGCCGCGATCAGTATAGTCACCGAGAAAGACGATTCTAGCGTCGCGGCCGCCGTCCTGCTCGATCAGGCGCAGAGCCTCGTCAAGCTGGCCAAGCTGGCCGTGGATATCGCCGATTGCATAGATCATTGCGGTCCGTCCCGTGTCGGGCGCCGCATAGCACAGGCGCACGGGGGCGGAAACGGCGAACTTGGGTCAGTCGGCCTCGGGATCGGGCAGGAAGGTGTAGGAATGGCTGTTGATATCGCCGCTCCAGCGCCAGATGGCCACAAACCCCTCGGGGCCGG
>RFZI01000002.1 GCA_009920775.1 Paracoccaceae bacterium
AGCTGGGCCTCGATCACGGCGCCTTGGGCGGCACGGTTCGGGTTGGCCTTGAGCTCAAGGATCTCGGCCTGAAGCGCGATTGCCTCAAGAAGGGTATCGAGGCCTTTACCAGTCAGCGCCGAAACTTCGACGGTCTGCACATCGCCGCCCATCTCTTCGACCACGACCTCGTGGTGCAAAAG
This sequence comes from Paracoccaceae bacterium, assembly GCA_009920775.1. GTDB lineage: Bacteria > Pseudomonadota > Alphaproteobacteria > Rhodobacterales > Rhodobacteraceae > RFZI01. The sequence continues at coordinate 183 of RFZI01000002.1, forward strand.
ATCAGTGCGGACCTTCTGCGGGTTGGCCGAGGGCTTGTCGCATTTGTTGATGGCGACGATCATCGGAACCTTGGCCGCCTTGGCGTGGTTAATGGCTTCAACCGTCTGCGGCATGACCGCATCGTCGGCAGCCACGACCAGAATCACGATATCCGTTACCTGAGCACCGCGAGCGCGCATCGAGGTAAAGGCGGCGTGGCCGGGCGTGTCGAGGAACGACAGAACATGGCCGCTATCGGTTGTGACCTGATAGGCGCCGATGTGCTGGGTGATGCCACCGGCTTCACCTGCAACAACCTTGGTCTTGCGGATCGCGTCGAGAAGCGAGGTCTTGCCGTGGTCGACGTGGCCCATGACGGTGATGATCGGCGGGCGCGGACGCAGATCGTCGGCCTTGTCCTCGACCGTGTCGATCACCTGCTCGACATCGGCATCCGAGACACGCTGAACGCGGTGGCCGAATTCCTCGACGATCAGTTCGGCGGTATCGGCGTCGATCGCCTGGTTCTGGGTCGCCATGATGCCATTCTGCATCAGCGCCTTGACCACATCGGCCACACGCTCGGCCATACGGTTGGCGAGTTCCGAGACAATGATTGCCTCGGGGATCTGCACGTCGCGCACGATCTTTTCGCGCTCTTGCATCCCGCCCATAGCTTTCTGGCGCGCACGCTCCTGCTTGCGCTTCATCGCCGCCATCGACCGCTGACGGCCACCCTCACCACCGGTGAGCGCCTGGTTCAGCGTCAGCTTGCCGCCACGACGACCTTCGTCATCACGTCCCGGCTTGACCTTGGCCGCCTTTTCACGGGCTTCGCGTTCACGGTCGGGCTTGCGCGGGGCAGACGGGGCGCGAGCCTCGCCAACTTCGCCTTCGCCGATAGCCTTGGTCGCGGCGCGACGGCTGGCCTCTTCGGCTTTGACACGCTTGCGCTCTTCTTCTTCGGCCTTGGCACGGGCTTTCTCTTCGCGCTCGCGGTCTTCCCGTTCCTTGGCTTCTGCCTCGGCACGGCGGCGCTCGCGCTCTTCCGCACGTTCACGCTCTTCGGCCTCACGCTGGGCGGCTTCTTCCGTCTCTCGTGCCTTGGCGAGAGCAAGCGCCTTCATCCGGCGTTCAAGCTCGGCATCCGAAATGCCTGCGGGGCGCTTCGAGGGATCGCTCGCGACAGGAGCCGCCGGAGATCCGGCGGGCTTGGCCGCGGCGCCGGGCTTGGGGACCACAACGCGCTTGCGCTTGGTTTCCACCACGACGCTCTTGGTCCGGCCATGGCTGAAGCTTTGCTTCACGCTCCCCGGACGGGAGCCGCCGAGACCCAGGGTCTTTTTGCCGTCGTTATCGGTCATCTAGCTACTTTTTCCTTTCCGGCAGCAGGATCGCCGCCGTCGTTTGCGCGCAAGCCCTTAAGCTTTGCGGCTTCCTCTACAACACGGTTGCTGAGTCCGCCAGTCGCGAGCGCGCCATGTATCACACTTTGACGTCCAAATGCCAAACCCAATTCCTGAGCGGTCAGGCAGTCGAAATAACGGGCCCCTTCAGGGGTCCAGAGCTTGGCTTTGCCGCGCGAAGAGCCATCATCGGCCTGCAACAGAACCCGAACGTGCTCATTGCCCGCCAACCAGCTTTTCACCTTCTCGAAGCCGCAGACGGCGATGCCCGCCTTCCGCGCCATGGCGATCAGGTCGATCACGCGACGGGCGATTTGCCGCTCAACTTCGTCGGCCAAGCCCTCGGGCACAGTGACCGGCGTTTTCGCAGAGCGCGAAAACTGGCCCTTGCCCGCCTTCTCAAGGATCGCGCGATCGGCAGTGACCCACATCCCGCGGCCGGGCAGCTTGCCCAGAACGTCAGGCACAACGACACCGTCAGGGCCGACCACAAAACGGATCAAACCCTCTTTCGGCTTGGCCTCGCCGGTGACTATGCACCGGCGCTCGGCCTCGTCGCCTGATTTATCGCGGCCACCGCGTGTCATCGCGCGTTCCTCTGGCTTTCTCAGGCCTCTTCTTCCTCGCCCTCGTCGCCCTCATCGGCAAGCTCGGCAGGATCGACCCAGCCCAGCATGACGCGGGCGTTCATGATCATGTCCTGAGCTTCCTCGAGGCTGACGTCGAACTTTTCGAGAACGCCGTCGTCCTTGATCCGCTCGCCCTTCACCGTGGTCCAGCCGCCAGCCAGTTCCCAGTCGGCGCAGGTCGCGAAATCTTCGAGCGTCAGAACGCCATCCTCGGCCAAGGCTTCGACCATCTGCGGGGTCAGACCCTCGTAGTTGATCAAGCTCTCCTGAGCGCCAAGCTCGATGGCGTGCTCGAGGGCTTTCTTGTTCTGGGCCTCGAGGTAGTCGCGGGCACGGGCCTGAAGCTCTTCGGCGGTGCCTTCGTCGACACCGTCGATCACCAGAAGCTCGTCAACGTCAACATAGGCGACCTCTTCGAGATTGGTGAAGCCTTCGGCCACCAGAAGCTGGGCGAAGAATTCGTCAAGGTCGAGCGTTTCCATGAAGAGCTTGGTGCGGCTCTCGAACTCGGCCTGACGACGCTTGGATTCCTCTTCCTCGGTCATGATGTCGATGTCGAGGCCGGTCAGCTGCGAAGCAAGGCGGACGTTCTGGCCACGGCGGCCAATGGCCAGCGAAAGCTGCTCTTCCGGCACCACGACCTCGATCTTGCCCGCCTCTTCGTCGAGCACGACCTTGGAAACCTCGGCCGGCTGGAGCGCGTTGACGAGGAAGGTCGGGATGTTCTCGTTCCACGGAATGATGTCGATCTTCTCGCCCTGAAGCTCGTTGACCACAGCCTGCACACGACTGCCGCGCATACCGACGCAGGCGCCCACGGGGTCGATCGAGTTGTCATAGGAGACAACGGCGATTTTGGCGCGGCTGCCCGGATCGCGGGCGACGGCCTTGATCTCGATGATGCCTTCGTAGATTTCCGGCACTTCCATCTTGAAAAGCTCGGCCATGAACTCGGGCGCGGTGCGCGAGAGGAAGATCTGCGGGCCGCGCGGCTCGCGGCGAACCTCTTTGATATAGCAGCGGATACGGTCGCCGGGGCGATAGGCCTCGCGGCCGATCTTTTCGTTGCGACGCAGGATGGCTTCGCCGGCACCCACATCGACGATGACGTTGCCATATTCCTCGCGCTTGACCTGCGCGTTGATGATCGAACCGGCGCGGTCCTTGAATTCTTCGTACTGGCGATCACGCTCCGCTTCGCGGACCTTTTGCAGAATAACCTGCTTGGCTGACTGGGCAGCAATCCGGCCCAGCTCAACTGGGGGAACCTCTTCGACGAAGGTATCGCCGACGGCCGGATCTTCCATATATTGCTTGGCCTGCGCGACGGTCATCTCGGCCTGATAGTTCTCAACCGCATCATCTTCGACAACGGTGCGAACGCGGGTAAACGTCGCCTTGCCGGTCTTGCGGTCGATCTTCACGCGGATGTCCATCTCGGCGCCGTAGCGGCTCTTGGCGGCGCGGGCGAGCGACTCTTCCATCGCCTCGACCACAAGGCCGGGGTCGATCATCTTCTCGCGCGCAACGGCTTCGGCCGTTTGCAAAAGCTCGAGCTGGTTAGCTGAAGTGATTGCCATTTGGTTTACTCCTCGTCCCCATCAATGATGGTCTCAACTTCGTCAAACTGGGCCTCGTCGATCTGGCCCGCATCTTTCCGTCCGCGCAGAACCTCGCGGATCAATTCATCCGTCAGCACAAGTTTGGCATCCGACAGCCAATCAAACTTGAGCCCGATCGTGATTTCTTCGGCCTGATCATCAAGCGTGATCAAAACCTCGTCGCCCTCGGTCCCCGCGAGCGTTCCTTTGAAACGGCGGCGGCCGTCGATCAGCTCGGTGGTCTCGATCTTGGCGACATAGCCGGCCCACTGCTCGAAATCCTTGAGCCGCGTCAGCGGCCGGTCGATGCCGGGGCTCGAAACTTCAAGCGTATAGGCTTCGACGATCGGATCCTCGACATCGAGCACAGCGGAAACGGCAGTGCTGATCTCGCCGCAATCGTCAACCTCGATGGTGCCGTCTGGCTTCTGCGCCATGATCTGCAGCGTCGATTCCTTGCCCGTCATCAGACGAACACGCACCAGTTCAAACCCCAGATCCTCAATCACGGGGCCGACGATTTCGGCGATGCGGCGGTCGATGGCCGCCTTGGCGATTAGATCGGTCATGGTCTCTTCAAACTTTATTTCGGGCACAAAAAAACGGGCGCGCGGCCCGTTGGTCTTTCCCGGTGGAGCCTTGGGGGTGGAGGCCAAGGCGCCGCTGTCAAGGCGCATATACGCGCGCAATCCCGAGTCTGCAAGGGGCAAGGCCAGATGGCCCCGCCCCCCGAGGGATTTATTCCAGAAGGCCGAGCATGCGCAGGAACTCGTTGAGGGCCTCTTCGCTCAGGCCTTCGGTAATAAGTGTGGCGGAATAATAGGTCTCGGCTTCTTGAAGCGCGGCGTCGTAAACTCCGCCAAACTCGGCCTCATAGGCTTCTTCGTTGCCTTCCGCACCGACCTCAAACAGCCGTAATTGCTCCGCACCTGCCGCGCTGCAAGTGGCTTCGTCCTCTTCGGAGAGCACGCCGTCCCAGTCAGGGTTGGTCAAATAGTCTGCGCACCCTTCGATAGATTCGATGATTATCCCTTGGTCGAGGATAGCGTTGACGTAGGCGTCAGCGTTGTATTGCTCAACATCTTCTACCAGCAGCAATTCGTCATAGAGGTTGCCCCAATAGTCGAGATCGCCACCGGCCTCTCGAGCAGCGGCGATCGCCTGCTGATAGGCGTAAATCTGGCCAACCTGGCTGTCCGGGTTGGCATTCATGAGGCCGTTGATGTTGGCGTGAGCGGCGTTCAGGCCCTTGAGCTCGGACGCGATCGCGCCGCGGCCGTTGTTGCCTTTTTCGGCATTCTGCGCGTTCGCGCTATTGCCGCGGCCATTGCCGTTCCCGTTGCCGTTTCCATTGCCACCCTTCGCGGCCAGCGCTGGGCCCGCGAGCGCAACAGCGGTCATCGCAATGATCGCACCGCGGGCGAGCTTCTTTGTTGCGTGCATTGTGAAGGTCATCTTGATCCCCTGTATGGAGTATTTCTCGGCCATAGCATTAGATGGATCGGCCCAAAATCGCGCTTAATTGCGGCCCTCGTTTGGCAAAACTCACTGATTGTCGCGTATGCTCGCACAATGATCGGTTGCAGCTACCAGCTGTTTACAGATTCCGGGCTCCGAAAGGGCGTGCCCTGCAAAGGATACCATCCTTAGTCGGGCTTCTGGCCAAAGACTTGCGATTCGATGGGCCGACTCGGGCGGGCATATCATGTCGTATCGGCCCTGAATGATCTCGGCGGGGATGTGGGCGATGCGGTCCATATTCGATAGGATCTGGCTTTCATCGTCGAGAAAGCCTCCGTTGAAGAAATAGTGGTTCTCGAGGCGGGCAAAGATGCGCGCGAAGTCGACCGGGCTATCGCCAACCGAACCGTCGGCCTCGAACGACGCCAGTGCATTTTCCCAGCGGGTCCAGGCGCGGGCAAACCGGGTCGCTGTCAGGCTGTCATCTCCAAAGAGGCGCTTGTGATAGGCCCCGATGAGGTCCGCCTGTTCTTCGGGCGGGACGAGCGAGGAAAAATGCCGCCATTGGTCGGGCCAGAACTTGCCGGCACCGCCGCCGTAGAACCAATCAAGCTCGGGCTGGGTCATCAGGAAGATTCCGCGCAAGATCATCGCCCGGACCCGATCAGGATGCGCCTGAGCATAGATAAGCGCCAGCGCCGCGCCCCAACTGCCGCCAAATAGGGTAAATCTCTCGATCCCAAGCGTCTTGCGGATCAGCTCGATATCCTCGACCAGATGCCAGGTTGTGTTCGCCTCGACCGAACCGCTGGGCCGCGAGCGGCCACAGCCGCGTTGATCGAACAGGATCACCCGGTATCGCTCGGGATCGAAAAACCGACGCATCGCCGGACTACACCCACCGCCCGGCCCGCCATGAAGGACAAGCGCGGGGATACCGTCAGGATTGCCGCATTGTTCGACATAGACACGGTGCCCATCACCCACATCCAGCATCCGTTGATCGAAGGGATCAATCGGCGGATATAGGTGCGCGGCGGCGCTTATTTGTCCCAAGACCTTGTCCATGATCAAACTATATAGTCAGGTGTGGTGACTTGCCATGACCCCGGTAGCCCAGATGACAACTTCGACCCAAAACACCGTCGACCCCGCTGAAATCGCCAAATTCGAGGCGATGGCCGCCGAATGGTGGGATCTGAACGGCAAGTTCAAGCCGTTGCATATGCTCAATCCCTGCCGTCTTGACTATATCACCCGACAGATCGCCGCCGAGTTCGGCCGCGACCTTGCTGACGATGCGCAATTCAAGGGCCTGCGCCTTCTCGATATCGGCTGCGGCGGCGGGCTTCTGTGCGAGCCGATGGCCCGTTTGGGCGCAACAGTGATCGGCGCGGATGCCGCCGCAAGAAATATTCCCGTCGCCAAGGTCCATGCCGAGCAATCGGGCCTCAATATCGACTATCGCCACACCACCGCCGAGGCGATGGCCGAGGCAGGCGAACAGTTTGACGTGGTGCTCAACATGGAAGTGATCGAGCACGTCGCCGATCCGCTTGGCTATCTCAGGGCGGTGCATGATCTCTTGCGCCCCGGCGGGCTACACATCTGCTCGACCATCAACCGCAATCCCAAGAGTTTCGCCATGGCGATCCTCGGGGCGGAATACGTCATGCGCTGGCTGCCCAAGGGCACGCATGAGTGGGCAAAGTTCATCACGCCCGATGAGCTTTTCGATCTGATCCGCCAAGCCGGAATGGATCCTGTCGACCGTAAGGGTTTCCAGTTCAACCCGATCCTCTGGGATTGGAAGCTGTCCGACCGCGATCTTTCGGTGAACTATGTCACCGCCTCGCTACGACCCGCGGCCTAGATTTCCGCCCCCAGAAGCCGCTTGCGCATCTCGCGCAAGACCGGAAGCGCCTGCCGCACCTTTTCGGCGCCGATCTGCTCGACCACCTCGGCAATCACCGGCGTGATTGCGGCAAGGGCGGCATCGCGGGCGGCAATTCCGGTGGGGCTGATCGAGACGAGCTTGCGCCGCGCATCCTCCCAATCGGGGCGGATATGCACCCAGCCCGCCCATTCGAGCTTGCCAAGCGTATTGGTCATCGCCCCACGGGTAAGGTGGAAGGTTTTTGCCAACTGCGCGGGCGTCTTTTCTCCGCCCACATGGGCAAGATGATTGAGAACGGAAAAATGCGAAAGCTCCATCCCCTTGGGAAGCGCCTTGGCCACGTTCATCCGCGCCAACTGATCGACCGTCAGGACCTCGCTAAAGAGCGAAACGGCGAGACTGTTGACGGGATTATTCATCAGGGGCCTTCGAAGGGTCGGTCGTGGGTCAGCGAAGGAACACGCCCTCGGGCGCGGGCAACTTCACCAAGATCAATGTCGGCGTAAACGATGCCGGTTTCGGTGCCTGCGTCAACCATCACGTTCCCCCAAGGGCCGATCACCATGCTGTGGCCATGCGTCACACGCGGCTTGCCTTTGGTGATCGGATGGTCGCCGGTCTGCGCCGCCGCCAGCACGAAACAGCCGTTTTCTATGGCGCGGGCGCGTAACAACGGCTCCCAATGCGCCTCGCCGGTCACGGGCGAAAAGGCGGCGGGAACCAAGAGGATCTCGGCCCCCGCCTTGGCAAGCCTGCGATAGAGATGGGCGAAACGGACGTCATAGCAGATCGACAGGCCGATCTTGCCGAATGGCGTATCCACCACAACGGCGCGATCTCCGGGGCGATAGCCCGCGGATTCGCGGAATGTCTCGGTCGCGGTCACATCGACATCGAACATATGGATCTTGTCATAACGCGCGGCGATCTCGCCATCGGGGGCGATCACGAAACAGCGGTTGGCAAAGCGCCCATCCGCGTCATGCGTCTTGATCCCCAGCGAGCCGATCACCAGCCAGACGCCCAGCGCCGCCGCCTCGGCGCGAAGGCCCGCCAGCGTCGGGTCATCCTCTTCGTAGGACAAAACCTCGCGCTGATGCGCCCGATCCTGTGAAACACAGTTCGAAACTTCCGGCGTCAGGACAAAATCGGCGCCGTTCGTGGCCGCTTCGCGCAGCATGGCGCGAATGGTCTTGAGGTTTTCTACGGGGTCATCCCCCGAATTCAACTGAAGCAGCGCCGCCTTCACGAAGCGAGCAGGCCGTCGAGCCCACCCCCGAAATCAAGCTCGTAGAGATCGTCGCAACCGCCGACGTGCTTGCCGTCGATAAAAATCTGCGGAACGGTGCGGCGGCCACCGGCACGTTCGACCATCTCCGGCCGGCGCTCGGGCGCGAAGGCGACGTTGATCTCTTCATAGCTGGCACCCTTCTTGTCGAGAAGACGCTTGGCTGCGTGGCAATAGCCGCAGGTATGCGAGGTATAGATTTCGATTTTCGGCACGGCGATCGCCCCCATCTTCGTTCCATGACGATTTAGGCATCTTTTGCCGCTCTCGCTAGTGCCAAGATGCAAACCTCGCGTGCGCCCGCCGCATAACAGGCCCTTGTTGCCGCCGAAAACGTGGCGCCCGAGGTCATCACGTCGTCGACAAGGAGGATCGGTCTGCGCTTCAACGCGCCCGCACGCGCAGCATTGGCGGCAATCGCACCGTACAGCAGGGCGAATCGGGCCTCGTGGTCGGGGAAATCCAGCGGGCGGGTACGGCGGGTACGGACAAGGGCATCCGGGCAGACCGGAATCCCGCTCTGCCTGCTCAGCGCCAAAGCCAGCAAAGCCGCCTGATTATAGCGGCGGCCCATCCGGCGAGACCAGTGAAGCGGGATTGGCACGATCAGAGTGTCGGGGCGTACGAGCGGCTTTCCCGCTCTTGCCAAAAGGGGTGCGACTACGCGAGCGATCTCTGTCCTGTCACCGGACTTGAGCGTAAGCACCAGCTTCCTGCCACCACCCGCATAGGCCAAAGCCGCTCTGCCACGCGACCACGGGCGCTCATGGGTGAGGCAATCGTCGCAGTACAGGCGCTCTCCGCCCGCCGCTTCGCCGGCCAATCCAACCCCGCAACTATCGCAGAGGGTGCCCTCCACAAAGCGGGTCTCCCGCCAACAGGCCGCACAGAGGCCAAAGTTTGCCTCGGTAGGTTCTCTGCACAAAGCACATTGCGGTGGATAAAGCGCCGCGACGACGCTTTGCATTCCCGCCGACAGCGCCGTAAGAACATTTGCCATGAAAGCCCCACCGATCCTGACCGACCAGACCGCCCTAGCCCGGCACCGCGCCCGGGCCAGAGCCCTTGCGGATGGCCCGGCCCTTTTCCTTCACGACGCCGTTCTGGACGAGATTCAGGAAAGGCTCTCTGAGGTTAACAAAGCCTTTACATCGCCTGCGATCGTAAGCGGCTGGCCCGAGGTATGGAGCGGCAGCGGGTTCGACGCGGCCGTTTGCACAGACGCAGACCTCTTGGCCCTACAGCCTCAAGCGCATGATCTTGTGATTGACGCGCTCACGCTTCACTGGGCCAACGATCCTATCGGCCGACTTGTTCAAGCGCGCCGCGCCCTTCGCCCCGATGGCCTTTTGATCGCCGCGCTTTTTGGAGGGCAAACCCTCCACGAGCTTCGCGCCTCGCTTGCCGAAGCCGAAGCGCGGGTCAGCGGCGGGCTTTCTCCCCGCGTCGCGCCGATGGCTGAGATCCGCGATCTTGGCATGCTTCTGCAGAGGGCTGGCTTCGCCCTGCCCGTTGCCGACAGCATGAACCTGACTGTCTCCTACGAGACCCCCTGGCACCTGATGCGCGACCTGCGGGCGATGGGCGAGACCAACGCCCTGACCAACCGGCTTCGCCGCCCGACCGGCCGCGCCGTTTTGAACGAGGCCGCGCGCATCTATGCCGAAAACTTCCCGCACGGCGATGGCCGCATCGCCGCGACATTCGAGATCATCCTTCTGACGGGCTGGGCCCCTGACGAAAGCCAGCAAAAGCCCCTGCGCCCCGGAAGCGCGGCCCAGCGGCTTGCCGATGCACTGGGCGCGACAGAAAGGCCCCTATCGGATGATCCGGTTTGATCCTTTCACGTATTCCTCTATGCCAAACAAACGAACAAAGATGAGAGGCTCATCTCGATGACCAATGCCAAGTTTCCCGCTGTCGAAGGTGCGCCGGCGGTTTGCCCGGCCCATGCCGGGAAAGACCACCCCAAGATCCGCCCCGCGAAGGTCGGCGTCTTGATTGCCAACCTTGGCACACCGGATTCGACCGACTACTGGCCAATGCGCCGCTATCTGAGCGAGTTTCTTTCCGACAAGCGCGTGGTGGATTACCCATCCTGGAAATGGCAGCCTATCCTTCAGGGCATCATCCTTTCGCGCCGCCCGCAGAAATCCGGCGCGGCCTATCGGTCGATCTGGAACACCGAAAAGAACGAAAGCCCTCTTTTGACCATCACCCGCGACCAGACCGACGCGATCCGCCGGTCGCTCGAGGCGGTCTATGGCGATCAGGTTCTTGTCGATTTCTGTATGCGCTACGGCAACCCTTCGACCGAATCGAAGGTCCGCGAGATGGTCGACGCCGGATGTGACAAGATCCTCTTCTTCCCGCTCTATCCGCACTACGCCGGCGCGACATGGGCTACGGCCAACGATCAGTTCTTCCGCGCCCTGATGAAAGAAAAGTGGCAGCCTTCGGTACGGATCGTCCCGCCCTATTTCGAGGATGCCTCCTATATCGACGCGCTCGCGGAGTCTGTCGAACGCGCCTATGCCGCCGCCGAGGTAAAGCCCGATCTTCTGGTCTGCTCCTACCACGGCGTGCCCGAGCGCTATTTGCAGGAGGGCGATCCCTACCACTGCCAATGCCAGAAAACGACGCGCCTCCTGAAAGAGCGGCTCGGCTGGTCAGACGACAAGCTGATCACGACCTTCCAGTCGAAATTCGGCCCCGAGGAATGGCTTAAGCCCTATACGGTCGAGGAAGTGGCGCGGCAGGCGAAAGCAGGCGTGAAGAACATCGCCGTGATCGCCCCGGCCTTCTCGGCCGACTGCATCGAGACGCTCGAGGAAATTCAGGAAGAGATCCGCGAGAGCTTTGAACACGCAGGCGGCGAGAGCTTTACCTATGTACCCTGCCTGAACGCCGACGAACCGCATATCGCGGCGCTGAGCGGCATCATTCAATCCAACCTGCAAGGCTGGGCCTAAAACGAAGAAAGGCGGCAGATTGCTCTGCCGCCCTTCCACGATCTGTATGATCGACTGATCTTACATCATCGCCATGGCGATGAGGAGGATCAGGATCAGCGGGATCAGCATGCCAGCGCCCGCCGAACCGGCGGCGGCTTCTTCGATCACAACCGGGCTCATTTCCATGATCGGCTCGGCCATGCCGCCAGCGAAGGCAGCGGAGGCGACGGCGACGAGAGCGACGGCGACGACAACGATTTTTTTCATTAGATTTCTCCAGTTTTCGCCCACCACCTTTTTTCAAAGAGGATGGCAGCGGGCACCCAAGACATACCTCATGCTTATCTCTAAGCAGAAGAATTAGCGATTTGCCAAGTCCCTACATCGGCAAACATCGCTAGATCAGCAAAAATTCGTCAAATAAGCAACACTTGCGTGCCAACCTTCGCCAAAGAGAAGAGTTCGGTGATGTGTTCGTTGTAGAGCCCGACGCAGCCATTTGACGAGCGTCTGCCGATCTTGCGGGTGTCGTGAGTCCCGTGAATTCGGTAATATTGCCACGACAGGTAGAGCGCCAACGGACCCAATGGGTTGGTCGGATCGCCGCCGGGAATAACGGCAGGCCATTCAGGATTGCGCTCGCGCATCGAAGGTGTCGGCCTCCAGGTGGGGTTCACAACTTTTTGAACAACCTCAGTCCGCCCTTTGCGAGTCAGATCGTCGGTTAGCGGAACGCTGGTCGGGTAGAGTTTGTAGATCGACTCATCCTGCGACCAATAGTGCAGCGCGCGTGAGGTGATATCGACGAGGATCGCCCCATTCCGCAAATTGCTGAAATACGGTTTCCAGTCGAGCGCGCGGAAGCTCGAAATGTTATGGGTCAGCGTTTGCGATATCTCGCGCTCGATTTCGGTGGTGCCCTGCGACTGCGCCACCGCCCCGCTTGCTGCCGTCGCTGCAAGCCCCGCAACAAACGCGCGGCGCCCCAGGGCTCGGGTAGTGTAATCCGACATCTCAACTGCTCCGGTTCTGGCCAGATTCCTCGTATGGCGCCTCATAATTGAGAACCACGGCAAGGCGCAATTCAAACCACTGTTACAGGGCGCTTTCCGGGTTTGATGTGTGCCAAAGGAAAGGGTAATCAGGCGCGGAAACCAAGGGGGACACTCCATGAACCGCCGCGCCGCACTTTTGGGTCTGCTTTCGGCTACGGTTGCTGCCTGCACACCAGCTGCAGGGGTCAAGATCGGCCCCGACGGCCTGCCTCTCCCGCAGGTCTACCGTATTGCCGCCGATGGGCAGGATGCGGTGATGTTCCATTTCCTGGACGGCATGAACGCCCTGCGAAAAGCGGCAAGGCTTCAGCCGGTGGCCTATAACGCGCAGCTCAACGCCGCCGCCGCCACCCATTCGCGTGACATGGCCATACAAAACCGCCCCTGGCATTTCGGGTCCGACGGCTCTTCGCCTTTGGATCGCGGCCGTCGCGTCGGATTCCCGGGGCGGATCATGGGGGAAAATATCTCGGAAACCTACGAGACCGAGCTTGAGACCCTCGCCGCATGGATGCGGCAAGAGGATACCCGCGCCGTCATCCTCGACCCGACGATCACGGTCATCGGCTTTGCGTGGTATCAGGAGCCTGCCGGCAAAATCTGGTGGACTTTGGTCACCGGACGCTAGGGGTGAATAAAGATCGCTGTCCCGGTTTTGACCATGGCAAAGATCTCTTCAATCTCTTTGTTAGTCACGGCAATGCAGCCATAGGTCCAATCCTTGGCCCGTAGCTTTCCGCTTGGGGTTCCGTGGATGAAAATATCTCCACCCGGCGACTTGCCCAGAGCTGCGGCTTCGGCACGATCCCCGTTGTTCGGATAGGAGATTCCCAATGACAGATAATAGCTGCTGTTCGGGTTCTTGAAATTGATCCGATAGGCCCCCTCGGGCGTCTTGCCGTCACCCTCGATCTGCTTGTCGCCCTCGGGCGCAAAGCCAAGCTCGATGTCATAGGCGCGGATTACCACGTCGCCCGCAACAAGATACATCCGCCGCGCCGCCTTGTGGACGACAACCGCCGTGATCTGCGGTCCGTCATAGACGGGTAGTGAGGGCGCAGCCGAAAGGCCGCCCACCGCCAGCGTCACCGCCGCGAGAAGTCCGAAAATGAAAGTCCGCATCCTGCCTACTCTTGCGCTTTCCACGCTATTTGGCGCGGACTATAGCAGATTCCCGTTCGAAGCCAGTAACAGTTTCGCGGGGCGCTAGCGCACCAGTTTGGCGGCAACCTCGATATGGCTGCTCCAGCGGAACTGATCGACGACGACCAGCGATTCGATCCTGAATCCAGCGGCGATCAGCGCCTTTACATCGCGGGCAAAGGTAATCGGGTTGCACGACACCATCGCCACGAGGGGAACGGTCGACGCCGCGATCTCGGCCACCTGCGCCTCGGCCCCCGCGCGCGGCGGGTCGATCACGATTGCGTCGAACTTTGCCAATTCGTCGCGCAAGAGAGGCCTGCGGAACAAATCCCGCGCCTCGCTTGTCACCCGCTTTAGCCCTTGCGTCTCGCGCCAGCCGCGATCGAGCGCCGCAACCATCGCCTTGTCGCCCTCGACCGCATGAACCTCGGCGGTTTCGGCCAGTGGCAAGGCGAATGTTCCGCATCCCGAGAAAAGATCGGCAACCTTTGAGGCTCCGCCAACCGCCTGTTTGACCGCCCTCAGAAGCGCGGCCTCTCCCTCGGCGGTCGCCTGCAAGAACGCGCCCGCGGGCGGCACGACCTGCGCCTTGCCAAACCGCTGTTGCGGCGGCTCGATCATCACCACCTGCTCGTCCTGCCAGACAAGGCGGGCGATCCGGTGTTTCTGCGCCAGCGCCGCAAGCTCGATCCGCAATTCGCCGGTCAGCTCCTTATCGGTCTCGATCTGGATATCGGGGCCAGCAAGGCTCTCGGTCACGGTCAGGCCCACCTCGCCTTTGCGCGAGGCGGCCAGAGCGGTCAGATCGTGCAGCGCCGGAAGGATCGCGAGGAGCGCAGGCGAAAGGAGCCTGCAATCGGGCACCTCGACCACCACATCTGAGGCGCGGCCGTGAAAGCCGACGAGCGTGCCTTTCTTGGTGCGCCGCCCCGAGAGCTTGGCGCGCCTGCGCGAGGCGGGCGGGGACGTTTCGATGCCCGAAATCTCGGCCTCGATCCCCTGCGCCGCCAAAGCCCGCGCAACGGTCTCGATCTTCCACTTGGCCACAAATGCATCGCTCGCGTGCTGCATCGCGCAACCGCCACAGCTTTTGTAATGGCGACAGGGCGGCGCGACCCGATCCGCCGAAGGCGTCAGAATACGGGCTGTCCCATCATCCAGAAGCTCGATCTCTTCCCCCGGCAAAACGCGCGGGACAAACTTGCCCTCGGCGGTGCGGCCCATGCCCTGATGGGTCAGGTGTTCAACGCGGGTCATCACGCCTCGACAGCCTCATCCGGCACGCCAAGGAACCCGCCCGACTGGCGGTTCCAATAGCGGGCATAAAGCCCGTCCTTGGCGAGAAGTTCGTCGTGCGAGCCCTCTTCGGCAATCCTGCCGGCCTCGAGCACGATGATCCGGTCCATCCGCGCAATCGTCGAAAGCCGGTGAGCGATGGCAAGCACGGTCTTGCCCTTCATCGCCTCTTCCAGCGCCGACTGGATCGCCGCCTCGACCTCGGAATCGAGCGCACTGGTCGCCTCATCAAGAACCAGAATCGGCGCGTCCTTGATCATCGCACGGGCCAAGGCGATCCGCTGGCGCTGGCCGCCCGACAGTTTGACACCGCGCTCGCCGAGGAAAGCATCATAACCCTGTCGGCCCTTGTGATCGACGAGTCCGAGGATGAAATCATGCGCCTCGGCGCGGGTTGCAGCGCTGGTCACCGCCGCTTCGTCGGCATCCGGCCTGCCATAGCGGATGTTGTCCCGCGCAGTGCGGTTGAACATCGCGGTTTCCTGCGTGACCATCCCGATATTGCGACGCAGGCTTTCCTGCGTGACCTCGCGCACATCATGCCCGCCCACCTTCACCTGCCCCTTTTCGGCATCGTATAGCCGCAGAAGCAGCGCCACGAGCGTCGACTTGCCCGCACCCGAAGCGCCGACAATGCCGATCTTCTCGCCCGGATGGATCGTCAGGTCGATCCCGTCGACCCCGCCGCTTTCACGCCCGTAGGCAAAGCTCACCTTTTCAAACCGGATCTCGCGCGATGGGGGAAGGTCGATGGCGTTTTCGGCATTGGTCAGTCGATAGCGCGGCGTCAGTGTCCGCATCCCGTCCTCGACCTCGCCGACATTGGCATAGATGCCCATGAGCGTGAAGCTGACCCAGCCCGACATCTGAGCGATCCGCAGGCTGACCGCCCCGGCCGTCGCAATCTCGCCCGGTGTGGTCAGGCCAAGCGACCAAAGCCAGAGCGTCGTGCCCACCAAGAGAAGCGGTAGGAGGCCAGCAATGACCATCAACTCGAACCGGAAGCTCGTCGAGACATAGCCAAAGGCCAGCGTCCGGTCGCGATAGCGGTCCATCGCGCCGATGGCCGCCTGATCTTCGTGATCGGCGTGGGCGAAGAGTTTGACCGTCTTGATATTGGTGATCGTATCGACAACCTGCCCCGTCACCCGCGCCCGCGCCGCCGCACGGCTTTCCGCCTTGGCCCGAATGCGCGGCAGGTAGTAGCTGATGAACAGGAGATAGCCGATCAGCCAAACGCCGAGCACAGCACCGACCCGCCAGTCGATCGCCAGAACCAAAAGGCCGGTCGAAATGATCGACGACAGGGCAAAAATCATGGTGTTGATCGTCTCGACCGTGGCCTCGGTCAGCGCCCGCGCCGCTTGCATCTGCTTTTGCGCGATGCGGCCTGCGAAATCGTTGTCGAAAAAGGTCACGTCCTGCCCCAGCGTCCAGCGATGCAGGCGCGAGAGGATCAAGACATTGAGGTTGGGGTTGAGAACGACCGACTGAAACGCCGCCGACATCCCGAAAAGAAATGGCCGGACCAAGACCATGAAGCCGGCGATGGCGACAAAGAACCAACCGTAGGCCTCGAATAGCCCTACGGTGCCATGGGCGATGGCCGTGTCGATCACCGCGCCAAGCAGGAAAGCCGCGATCACCTCGGCGGTGCCCGCCGCCGCAGAGACGATGCCCGCAAGCAGCAAGACCCACCACGTCCCCGACAGCGCCCAGACCATGAAGCGGCCAAGCGTTTCAGGCGGCGGGCTCATGCGGACCTCGTCGAATGCCGGCAAGAGCTTTGACATCCGCTGCATCCAGCGAGGGCCTTTGGCAATCTCCTGCACGCTCATTCCGCAGCCTCGTCTTCCAGATCGTCGGCAAGGAATCCGCCCGACTGGCGCTTCCACAGCCGCGCATAGATACCGTTCTTTTCGAGGAGCTCGTCATGCGAGCCGTCTTCGATAACGCGACCTTGCTCCATAACGACGATCCGATCCATCTGTGCGATGGTTGAAAGGCGGTGCGCGATGGCAATCACCGTCTTGCCCTCCATCATGCCATAAAGCGTTGACTGGATCGCCGCCTCGACCTCGGAATCCAGAGCACTCGTCGCCTCGTCCAAGAGAAGGATCGGCGCATCTTTTAGGATCACGCGCGCCAAAGCCACGCGCTGGCGCTGGCCGCCCGAAAGCTTGACGCCCCGCTCGCCCACCTGCGCGTCATAGCCCTTGTTGCCCTTGGAATCCTCAAGCCTCAGTATGAAATCATGCGCCTCGGCCTTCTTGGCGGCGGCGATCATCTCCTCCTCGGTCGCATCCGGCTTGCCATAGAGGATGTTGTCGCGGACCGACCGGTGCAAAAGCGCGCTGTCCTGCTGCACCATGCCGATCCTCAGGCGCAGGCTGTCTTGCGTCACATCCGCGATATCCTGACCGTCGATCAGGATCTGGCCGCCCTCGGCGTCATAGAACCGCAGGAGAAGCTTGACCAAAGTCGTCTTGCCCGCGCCAGAGCGCCCCACAAGGCCGACCTTTTCGCCCGGATTGATCGTCAGGCTGATCTTGTCGAGGCCGCCTTGGTTCTTGCCGTAATGGTGGCTGAGGTTGACCATCTCGATCTTGCCGGGGCCGGCCTTCATCTCGGTCGCTCCCGGCTTGTCGACAAGGGTCACCGGCTGGGCAATCGTGCCCATGCCCTCGACGATCACCCCGAGATTGCGGAAGAGGTTGGAGATGGCAAACATGATCCAGCTCGACATGCCGTTGAGCCGCAGCGTCAGCGCCGTTGCCACCGCCACAACCCCGATCGAAGCAACGCCCGCGCTCCAAAGCCAGATCGCCCAACCGACCACTGAAACGATCAGAAACCCGTTCAGCGACACGAGCGAAAGGTCCATCATCGTGTAATAGCGCATCTCGCGCTTGAAGGTGCGCCGCGCCTCCTCGATGGCCTCGAAAGCATAGTCCACCTCGCGGTCGTGGTGGGCAAACATCTTGACCGAGTGGATGTTGGTATAGCTGTCGACCACGCGCCCGGTCACAGCCGAACGGGCATCCGACGAGGCGGTTGAGGCGGGCCCGATCCGCTTCACAGTCCAGCGGACGAGGAAAGCGTAGAGGATGAACCAGATCGCCATCGGCACAACGAGCCGCGGGTCGGAATCGCCAAGGATGAACATCGCGCCACCGAGATAGGCGATGGAAAAGGTGATCGCGTCGAACACCTGAAACGCCACATCGCCCGCCGCCGGCGGCGTCTGCATGATCCGGTTGGCGATCCGCCCCGCGAAATCATTTTCAAACCAGCCGACCGACTGGCGCAGAACATGGCGATGCGCCCGCCAGCGGACAATCGTCCCGAAATTCGGGATGATGGTGTTGTTAAGAAGGGCGACCTGCGTGCCATAGATGATCGGCCGCGCCATCAGGATGAAGAGCGCAACGATCAAAAGCTCAAACCCGTGGGCGTTCCAGACGTCCTTCGCGCCTGTCTCCGTCAGCATATCGACGAGCCGGCCCATATAGGACAGGAGCCAGATCTCCACCACAGCGCCAAGGATCGACATGACCCCAGCCGCCCAGAAAACCTTTCTGAAAGGCTGGGTATACTGGCGCAAAAACGGCCAAAGCCGCTGCGGCGGTGTGTCGGTTTCCTCGTACGGAACGTAGGGGTCGACGAGGCCCTCGAAAAAGCGAAACATGAATGCCTCTGTTCCTAGTCCCGGCGATATAGACCGCTTCGGGGCTGAGGGGAACAGGTGAGCCCCAGATCAGGAAAGAAGATTTTCCCGGGTCAGGGAGAATCCGGAAGCAACCCAACGCGCCTCGGCCTCGGACAAAGCCCGCCCCAGCGCAGCTCCTTCAAGCGCGGGCATGAAGTCTTTCGCACTGACGGGGCAGACAGCCTTCGCGCCGGTTTCAATGGCTGCAAAATCGCCTTCGAGGGGGGGCACGCCCATCACCGCACCACGCAGAAGCAGCGCCTTGCGCGCCATATCGCGGCCAAGGCGATAGCCAAGCTCGGCGGCGCCTTTTCCTTCTTCGACAGAGCGCGTCAGGACTTCCAACCCCCGCATCTGCGGCTTTGAAAGACGTAAGGGCCGCCCGCCTTCATGCCCGCCCAGCGCCGCAAGGCGCAGGATGGGATCGGGCGTCTCTCCGGCGAGGGCCTCAAGGTGCACGAGCGGTGCGAGCGTCGCGGGGTTGGCCCCCGGCAGAACCCGCATCAAAACCCCGCTCGCCGCCATCGAGGCAACAGCGGGCGCAGGATCAGGTGCCGCGAGAAGTTTCATCACCTCATGGCCGATGCGTTCGCGCGACAGGCCTTCCACGCCCTCGGCCAGTGCCGCGCAAGCAGCCAAGCCTTCAGGGTCGATCCCAACGCCGCCATACCACGCATGAAACCGGAAGAACCGCAGAATGCGGAGATAGTCCTCTCGAATGCGCTGCTCGTCGTCGCCGATAAACCGCACCCGCCGCGCCGCAAGGTCGGCAAGCCCCTCGCCAACCGGATCGACAACCACGCCATCAATCCCGCAATAGAGCGCATTCATCGTGAAATCGCGGCGGGCAGCGTCCTCTTCCATGCTGTCGGAGAAGGCCACGACCGCGCGGCGGCCATCGGTTTCCACATCGCGCCGGAAGGTTGTGACCTCAAAGCCCCTGCCACCCGCAACAACCGTCACCGTCCCGTGCTCTATCCCCGTCGGCACAGCGCGAAGCCCCGCCGCCTCGACAAGCGCGATGACCCGCTCGGGCCGTGCATCGGTGGTGATGTCGAGGTCGGCCGCCTCTTCGCCCAAAAGCGCATTGCGCACACAGCCGCCGACAAACCACGCCTGATGCCCGCCACCCTCCAGTGCCGCGCAAACCGCGCGGGCGGGGGCAGAAGCCAGCCAATCCGGCGAGATCCGCGTCATGCCTTCATCCTTTCCGCAAGGCCCCGCAAGATACGCGCGGTCGCGCC
This sequence comes from Paracoccaceae bacterium, assembly GCA_009920775.1. Classification (GTDB taxonomy): domain Bacteria; phylum Pseudomonadota; class Alphaproteobacteria; order Rhodobacterales; family Rhodobacteraceae; genus RFZI01. The sequence continues at coordinate 19,849 of RFZI01000002.1, forward strand.
CCAGATGTAATAGGGGCCATAGGGCACCGTGAAGTAATAGCGGCGGCGGCTCTGCCAGACCCGCCCCTCGATACGGAAATTGGCGGGGTCGGTGACGTGGGTGAGCGGCACATAGAAAATCTCGTCTACCTCGCCCGGCTCGGGCCGCAGCTCCGGCTGGCCGTGGAAAAGGCCGATCACCGGCGTGATCATAAAGGATGTCACGGTCTCATGCGCCGCGAGCGATCCCAAAACCTCGACCTGCCCGCGCGGCAACGCCACCTCTTCTTCCGCCTCGCGCAGCGCCGCGGCGGCGGCATCAGCGTCGGTCGGATCGACCTTGCCGCCCGGCAAGGCCACCTGCCCCGGATGGTGTTTGAGGTGCATCGACCGTTTGGTGAGAACCAGTTGCGCCGTCTCGGCACAAACCCCGATCAGAACCGCGCCGGGCCGCAATTTGCGATCCGGCGGCAGGTGCGTATCGGGATTGAGATCGAAGTCAGACGATGGGCCGCCCTCCTTGCGAAGGGCGCCGGCAAGGCGATCAAGGATATCAGGCCTCGCCATTCCCCGCCTCTTTGGCCTCGAACCCGAGGGTTGCCGGATCAAGCTCGTAATGTGCGCCGCAGAATTGGCAATCGGCGGTCACCTTGCCATCGTCGGTCGTCATATGCGCAATGTCCTTGGCCGAATAGATCGACAGGCTCTGGCGGACCCGATCTTCCGAACAGGTGCAGCCAAACTTGACCGCTTGCGCATCGAAAACCCGCGGGCCTTCTTCGTGGAAAAGCCGCACCAGCAGCTCGGTCGGCTGGACCGAAGGGCCGATGAGCTCAAGATCCTCGACCGTATCCAGAAGGATATTGGCACGCGACCAGTTCTCGCCCGCATCGTCATCCAAGAGATCGCCCGCCGAAAGCAGGCCATCCTCGCCACTGCCGCCTTCGCCTTTGGCAAAGGGCGAGGCCTTGGGCATATGCTGGATCATCACGCCGCCTGCACGCCAGCGCTCGGGCTGACCGGGAAGGCGGCTCTTGCCGAAACTGAGCGAGAAGCGGGTCGGCAGCTGTTCGGACTGGGCGAAATAGGTTTCCGCACACGAGGCCAGCGATCCCCCTGCAATCGGCGTGATGCCCTGATAGGGGGTCATGCCTTCGCCTTGGTCGATCAGAATCGCGAAATAGCCTTTGCCGATCTGGGAAAAGGCTGGTGCTGCGGGATCAAGCCGCTCGGCATCAAAGCTGGCATAGCCACGGATGCGCGCGGGCTCGCCATCGTCGCCCGGCGCGTAATAGTCGGTCGCAATGAGCCGCGCAGGCCCATCGCCCCGAACCTGAAGCGACAGCTTCCAGCGAAGTTTGACCGTTTGCCCGATCAGCGCGGTCAGCAAGACCATCTCGGCCACCAGCGCTTCGATCTGCGGCGGATAGTCGTGCTGCTCGAGCACGCTGTTCAGAACACCATCCAGCCGCGCCACGCGGCCGCGCGTGTCGGTTAGATCAAGCTGAAAGGGCAGGACGGTGTCGTCCCAGGCGATTTGGCTGCCGAGGGTCATGGGCTTTCCTTGCGGGTCGGGAATTGGCATACCGCGTCCATATAGGGGCGGCAAGCAAAGGTCCAAGGGGCAAAAGATGATCCGGCGCTATGGAGAGGCTGTTAAACAGGGCCAGACCTACAGGTTTCGCCCCGGTGTCTATGCGATCCTGCCGCAAGGGGGCGACCTTCTCCTGACCTATCAGGCCGATCCGCATTTCGAGGTCCAGCTGCCCGGCGGCGGCATTGATCCCGGCGAAAACCCGATTGATGCGCTGCACCGCGAGGTCTTTGAGGAAACCGGCTGGAAGATCGGCGGCGTGCGCAAGATCGGCGCCTACCGTCGGTTCTGCTATATGCCCGAATACGACAAATGGGCCGAGAAGCTTTGCCATATCTACATGGCCCGCCCGGTACACCGCCTCGGCCCGCCGTCCGAGCCGGATCACACGCCGCTCTGGATGCCGATGGCCGAGGCCGCCCGCGCTGTTGCCAGCCCCGGCGACCGTGCCTTTGTGGCCGATCTTTATATGAGGTCGCGCTTGTCCACGAGGTGACCGTAAAGGGTCGTCAGGATACTCGCGCCAACCATAAGGGTCGTCCACGACACCGCCAGAGTGACCAATTGGCCGATGATTGGAATCCCGCCAAGAAGCGGCGGCACTGTCATATTGATCCCGAGATTTAGCGCCACAAGCACAAGCGAGACCGTGAAGATCGTGCCGCCAATCGGCCCGCTGATCTTCCAGCCCGCAAGAAGCGGCATCGGTTGCCCGACCGCTGCCGCCGGAAGAACGATCCCGAACCTCAGCCAGACATAGGTCAGGATGCTTGCCATCAGAACGATGACGACAAGCGCGATCAAGACACCGCCCCCAGCGGCAAAAGGCCCAGCAGCAGCGCCGCCGATCAGGCCCACCGGAATGCCGACGATCACCACGACCACGCCAATCGCGAAAGAGCGACCCAAATAACCAAGCACCTCGCGGAGCGGGAGTTGCGGCAGAAACCGGGGGTATTCCTCAAGAAGGATAAAGCGGTGCCAACCGACAGCGATCCACGACATCGAGAAGAAATAGAGAGCGGCAAGCAAGAGCCCGACAACCGACGCCATCGGCCCAGCCGGATGGCCCTCCATCATCGCCTGAACATTGGCCGCCGTTGCGACATCGGCTGTGGAAAGACCAAAGAGGGGTGGCAAAACGAAGGTTGCCAAAACGGTGAGGAGCAGTGGCACTAGCGAAACCTTGATCGAATCCCGCAGGTTGCCGAACACCATCACAAAAGCATGGCGAACGATTTCAAAGCTCATCACTCTCTCCTTCTCTCGATACAGACGACAAGTCGCACCCCGGTGGGCTTGGGGTCAATGACCATTGCTTGCCCTATGGGCCAAAACCCGATATCGCGCAGGCCGAGTTTGACAAGGAGTCTCCGCGATGTCTGCCCCCAAGAAAGTCGTCCTCGCCTATTCCGGTGGTCTTGATACCTCGATCATCCTGAAATGGCTTCAGACCGAATATGGGTGCGAGGTCGTCACTTTTACAGCCGACCTTGGCCAAGGCGAAGAACTTGAGCCCGCGCGCGCCAAGGCCGAGCTTCTGGGGATCAAGCCCGAAAACATCTATATCGAGGACGTGCGCGAGGAGTTCGTGCGCGATTTCGTTTTCCCGATGTTCCGCGCCAATGCTGTTTACGAGGGGCTCTATCTTCTTGGCACCTCGATCGCCCGCCCGCTAATCTCCAAGCGTCTTGTCGAGATCGCCGAAATGACCGGCGCCGATGCCGTGGCCCACGGGGCGACAGGCAAGGGCAACGATCAGGTGCGGTTCGAGCTTTCGGCCTATGCGCTGAACCCTGAGATCAAGGTGATCGCGCCGTGGCGGCTTTGGGATCTGACCTCGCGCACCCGCCTTCTGGAGTTTGCCGAGCAAAACCAGATCCCCGTTGCCAAGAACAAACGCGGCGAAGCCCCCTTCTCGGTCGACGCGAACCTTCTGCACACCTCGTCCGAAGGCCGCGTGCTTGAGGATCCCGCGGTGGAGGCGCCCGACTATGTCGCCCAGCGCATCGTCGCCGTGGAAGATGCGCCCGATACGCCCGAATTCATCGAGGTTGCCTTTGAAAAGGGTGATGCCGTTGCGATCAATGGCGAGGCCATGTCGCCCGCGACGATCCTGACTAAGCTGAATGAATACGGCTCCAAGCACGGAATCGGCCTTCTTGATTTCGTCGAGAACCGTTTTGTCGGCATGAAATCCCGCGGGGTCTATGAGACACCGGGCGGCGCGATCCTGCTCGAGGCGCACCGTGGCATCGAGCAGATCACCCTCGATTCCGGCGCCGGGCACCTGAAGGATTCGATCATGCCGCGCTATGCCGAGCTGATCTATAACGGCTTCTGGTTCAGCCCCGAGCGCGAGATGCTGCAGGCGCTGATCGACAAGAGCCAGGAGCATGTGACCGGCACTGTGAGGCTCAAGCTTTACAAAGGATCGGTCCGCACTGTGGCCCGTTGGTCGGATCACTCGCTCTATTCCGAGAAGCACGTCACCTTCGAGGAAGACGCGGGCGCCTATGACCAGCAGGATGCCAAGGGCTTTATCCAGCTCAACGCGCTGCGCCTGAAGCTGATTGCCACGCGCAATCGGCGAGTGAAGGGCTAGAGGGGGCTCTGCCCCCGGAGTATTTCGGGCCAAAAGAAATCAGGTGAGTTTGAGGGCGGCGAGTTTCTCGTAGGCGGGAAGCGCGGAGCGAACGAGTTCGGCGTCGCGGCCTTCGAGGGCGGGCAGCGGGCCTTCTGGGCCTGCGAAGCCGGTTGAGCGGTGGATCGCGCCATACCAGTGGGGCGCCCAAGCGCCGTCTTCGGGTCGGCCGCCGGCGGGCCAGGACAGCATGGCGGGATCCCAATCGAGGCCAATCGCGGCGCAGAGCTTTTGCAGCATGGCCTCGGGATTGTCTCGGATGTCGGCGCTGTCGATGACGATGCCGCCGAGCCTGTCGTAGATTTCGGCCTGCTGGTGAAAGCCGATGTCGTCGAGGGTGATCTCGTCGCGCTTGGCGCCGTAGCTGGCGACCACTCGGGCGGGGTGACGGATGAGGTGGATGTTGGTGCAGCTCTCGGCCCAATCGAGCGGGAAGCCCGCCACCATGTGATGCGGCATATGCTTCATGTAGAAATGCGGCTTGCCACCGTGAATAGACCCTAAACAGGCCGAAGCGACCTTTGTTGGATCATTTTCATGGGCGGCGAGGATCTCTTGCCGCATCGGATGATCGGCGCCGGTGGCGGCGAGGTAGGGGGCGTAGAAGGGCTCGTCCCAGACGGCGAAATCGGGGCGGGCGCCGAAGGAATACATCATCGCCGTCGAGAGGTTGCGCGGGCCGGACCACATGGCGAGGCGCATCAGGCGTTCTCCCTCGCGATCAGGTCTTTGTAGAGGGCACGCAGGCGTTCGGTCATCGGGCCCATCTGGCCGGTGCCGATCTGCCGCCCGTCAATCGAGCCGACCGGCGTTTGCGCGCCGAAAGTGCCAGTGAGGAAGGCCTCATCGGCGCTGTAGGTGTCGACCAGGCTGAAATTCCGTTCAAAAACAGGGATGTCGTTGGCGCGGCAGAGGTCGATCACCTTCTGGCGAGTGATGCCGTTCATGCAATAATCGCCGGTCGAGGTCCAAACCTCGCCTTTTCGCACGATGAAGAAATTGCAGGCGTTCGTCGTGTTCACGAAGCCATGCGACCATCAGGCGGGCATGGGCGTCGGTCGTCATGAGATTGGCTTTTTGCGTCTCCAACAAAGCCTTTTTGACATCGTCCGGGGTCATTGCGATGTCAAGATCAATGGCTTTGGCCGCCTCGAACAGGCGCTCGATATGTTGCTCGAGGAAGGCCCATTTACCGTTATAGAGGCGGATGCCCTCCCAGACGCCATCGCCCAGCATGAAGCCGCTGTCATAGACGCTGACCGTGGCCTTGGCCTTGGGGACGATCTGACCGTCGACATAGATCAGGATGTCTTCGTTGCGCCGGTCTTCCTCGGCTTGATGGGTGGTGACGTGGTCGGTCATGAGTTCCTCCGTTGGCGGCAGGCTAGGCAGTTGCCCGCGCCTTTCCTAGAGGGAAACCGGCGGCCTAGGCGTTGAAGGCGTCAACTTCTGCGAGGGTCGGGATCACGTCGGCCGTGCCAAGGCGCGTGACCATGATGGCGGCGGCCTTTCCGGCGCGTTCGATCGCTGCTTCGATTGCTTCGCCGCGGTCGAGGCCCGCCAGAAGATAGCCGGTGAATGTGTCGCCAGCGCCGGTCGTATCAACCGGGGTTACTTTCAGCGCCGGAAAGTGGCGCGGGGTGGAATTGCCCTTCGAATAAAGATGCGCGCCCTTCGCGCCGAGCGTTACGACGACATGGGCAACGCCAAGTTCGCCTGCGCCCTTGCCCAGCGCGGCGGTCAGTTGCTGCATCTCGATCTCGTTCAGGATCAGAAGATCAAGGAAAGGCAGCGCCGCGAGAACAGCTGTCGCCTCAAACGGGGCGGCGGCATAGGCGGCACGAACGCCGCCACTCTTGGCCAAAGAGAGCGCCTCGATCTGAGCGTTCGTCTCGTTCTGGGTGACAACCCAATCGCCCGAGTTTGCGCCCGCAAGCGCAGCGCCAACCAACTCCGCACTGACCCCGCGATTTGCGCCGGGATTGATGATGATCGCGTTCTCTCCACCGTCGGCAACCGCGATGACCGCTTCGCCCGTATCAGTGTCTAACTTGGCGATATTCGAGGTATCGACACCATATCCTGCTAGGCGCGAGATCGCCCAATCGCCTTCGCGCCCGACCGCCCCGATATGCTGGACGGTTGCGCCAGCTCGGGCTGCAGCCACCGACATATTGGCACCCTTGCCGCCAAGAAATGTTTGCTTGCCGGTGGCGGCCAGTGTCTCGCCCGGCGCGGGGATGTGCGGAACCCGATAGATCAGATCAACGTTGATCGACCCGAGGTTCCAGATCGTCATCTCAGTTCACCTTGCAGGCGGCAATCGCCGCCATGTTGTAGATGTCGTTCAAGGTCGACACGGTCGAACAGATCTGGATCGGCTTATCGACACCAACAAGGATCGGGCCGATCACGGTGGCGCCGGCCATTTCCTGCATGAGCTTGACCGAGATCGAGGCCGAATGGCGGGCCGGAACGACGAGGACGTTGGCGGGGCCGGTCAGACGGCTGAAGGGGTATTGCTCCATCGCGCGGGGATTGAGGGCCACGTCGACGGTCATCTCGCCTTCGTATTCGAAATCGACCCCGCGCGCGTCGAGAACCCTGGGCGCCCGGTGCATCTTTTCGGCCCGCTCCGACACCGGATAACCGAAGGTCGAGAACGACAGGAACGCGACGCGGGGTTCGAGGCCGAGGTCGCGAGCCACCTCGGCGCCGCGTGTGGCGATATTGGCGAGGTCTTCTTCGTCGGGCCATTCGTGCACGAGCGTATCGGCGATCAAGACGATGCGGCCCTTGTTGAGCACAGCGGAAACGCCAACGGCACCGGAGGCCGGGCTTGCATCAAAGACATGGTTGATCAGCTCAAGCACATGAGCCGATTTGCGCGTCGCGCCGGTCACCAGCCCATCGCCGTGCCCATGCGCCAACATCAGCGCACCAAAGACATGGCGATCGCGGGCGGCGAGGCGGTGAATGTCGGCGCGGTCAAAGCCTTTGCGCTGAAGGCGGTTGTAAAGGAAAGCCTTGTAATCATCGAGGTGTTCGGTGTTGGCGGCGTTGTAGACCGAGATCTCGGGAACGGCATCAGCCATGCCTTCGGCTGTAAGCTTTTCGCGCACATCGTTTTCGCGGCCGATCACCAAGGCGCGGCCCATGCCCGAACGCTGATACTGAACCGCGGCACGCAAAACGCGGGGATCGTCGCCCTCGGCGAAGATGATATCTGCCTGCGCGGTGCGGGCGCGGGCGTGGATGCCGCGCAGGATGCCCGCTGTCGGGTCCATCCGGCCCTTCAGGATCTGGATATAGGCCTCCATGTCGATGATCGGGCGGCGGGCAACGCCGGTCTTCATGCCCGCGCGCGCAACCGCGGGCGGGATTCGATAGATCAGACGCGGATCAAAGGGGGTCGGAATGATGTAATCGCGCCCAAAGGCCAGCTTGCGGCCATAGGCAACAGCAACCTCGTCGGGCACATCTTCGCGTGCGAGTTCGGCGAGCGCTTCGGCGCAGGCGATCTTCATCTCGTCATTGATAGCGCGGGCGTGGATATCGAGCGCGCCGCGGAAGAGATAGGGAAAGCCGAGAACGTTGTTCACCTGATTTGGATAATCGCTGCGCCCCGTGGCAACGATCGCATCTTCGCGCACGGCATGGGCCTCTTCCGGCGTGATCTCGGGATCGGGGTTGGCCATCGCAAAGATCACCGGATTCGGCGCCATCGACTCGACCATCTTCGGCGTCACCGCGCCTTTGGCCGAAACCCCAAGGAAGACATCGGCCCCGTCCATCGCCTCTTCCAGCGTCCGCAGGTCTGTTTTGACCGCGTGGGCCGATTTCCACTGGTTCATGCCCTCAGTGCGGCCCTGATAGATCACGCCCTTGGTATCGCACATGATGCAGTTTTCATGCCGCGCGCCCATGGTCTTGAGAAGCTCAAGGCAGGCAATCCCTGCCGCCCCCGCGCCATTCAAAACGATCCGGCAGTCTTCGATCTTTTTCCCCGAGATATGCAGCGCGTTGATGAGGCCCGCCGCGCAGATCACCGCCGTCCCGTGTTGGTCGTCGTGGAAGACGGGGATATCCATCTCTTCCTTGAGCCGCTGCTCGATGATGAAACACTCGGGCGCCTTGATGTCTTCAAGGTTGATGCCGCCAAAGGTCGGACCCATGAGGCGGACGGCATTGCAGAAGGCGTCGGGGTCTTCGGTATCGAGCTCAATGTCGATCGAGTTCACATCGGCAAAGCGCTTGAAGAGAACAGACTTGCCCTCCATCACAGGCTTCGATGCCAGCGCCCCAAGGTTGCCAAGGCCCAGAACAGCCGTGCCGTTGGAGATAACGGCCACAAGGTTGCCCTTGTTGGTATAGTCATAGGCCGTTTCCGGCGCGGCGTGGATTTCCTCGCAAGGAACGGCCACGCCCGGCGAATAGGCTAGGCTCAGGTCGCGCTGGGTCGCCATCGGCACCGTCGCCGTGACCTCCCATTTGCCGGGGGTCGGCTCCAAATGGAACCTCAGAGCGTCTTCGCGGGAAACCCGGACCTTTGCCATTCTACAATCTCCAAATCTTCCAGACCGGAATAGCGGTTGCGGCATATGGGCCGCAATGCCTTCGTTTTCGGCTTTCGTCGCTAACATCCACTGGATAGGGTCTTTGCGAAAGACCAAGGGGGGAAAATGAACGCCGCAGCGGGCACCGTCACGCCGATGATGGCGCAATATCTCGAGATCAAGGCAAACCACCCCGGTGCGCTCTTGTTCTATCGGATGGGCGATTTCTACGAGATGTTCTTCGACGATGCCGTGGCGGCTTCGGCGGCGCTCGATATCGCGTTGACGAAACGCGGCCAGCATCTGGGCGAGGAGATCCCGATGTGCGGCGTGCCGGTTCATTCCGCCGAGGGCTATCTCCTGACGCTGATCCGCAAAGGATTTCGCGTGGCTGTTTGCGAGCAACTCGAAGATCCCGCCGAGGCAAAGAAACGCGGCTCCAAGTCGGTCGTGAAACGCGATGTGGTGCGTTTGGTAACGCCCGGCACCCTTACCGAGGACAGCCTTCTCGACGCCCGCCGCCACAACTTCCTTGCAGCCTTCGCGCAGGTGCGCGAGGCCTCGGCACTCGCTTGGGTCGATATCTCGACCGGCGGGTTTCACGTCATGTCCTGCGCGCCCGCCCGCCTTTCGCCCGAACTGTCGCGCCTCGCCCCGCGCGAGGTGATCCTTGCCGATGGTGACGATTCCGGCTGGCAATCCATCGTTCGCGAGTCGGGCGCATCGCCCACGCTTTTGGGCAAGGCCGCGTTTGACAGCACGAACGGCCAAAAACGGCTATGTGGCCTTTTTAGTGTCGACAACCTCGACGCTTTCGGCAGCTTTGATCTGGCCCAGATCGCCGCCATGTCGGCCATCGCCGAATACCTCGAGATCACGCAAAAGGGGAACCTACCCCTCCTGCGGCCGCCGGTCCTCGAGGCCGAAGCCGCGAATATGCAGATCGACGCGACCACGCGCCGGTCGCTTGAACTCACCGCTTCGATGAACGGCGGCCGCGCGGGATCGCTCCTTTCGACGATCGACCGCACCTCGACCTCGGGCGGGGCGCGGCTTTTGGAGCGCAGGCTTTCCAGCCCCTCGTGCCACCTCGAGACAATCCTCGAGCGGCAGACCTCGGTCGCATGGCTTCTCGAAAACACCCGCCTCGCTGCCGATCTTGGCGGGCTCCTTCGGGCAAGCCACGATGTCGACCGCGCCCTTTCCCGCCTCGCGCTTGACCGCGGCGGCCCGCGCGATATGGCGGCGATCCGCGATACGGCGGCGATTGCGGCGAAGGTACAAGAACGGCTTTCTGGCGATGCACCCTCCGCAATCGCGTCGGCCGCCGAAAATCTGATTGGCCTCTCCGAGATCGTCGATCATCTCGATGCCGCGCTGGTCGCCGAGCCGCCGCTCCTCTCCCGCGACGGCGGCTATGTCGCGCCGGGCTATGACGCCGACCTCGACGAGGCGCGCGAGCTGCGCGATCACGGGCGCGGCGTGATTGCGGGTATGCAGGCCGATTATGCCGAGCTGGCGGGCGTCTCGTCGCTCAAGATCAAGCACAACAACGTTCTGGGCTATTTCATCGAGACCACGGCGACCCACGCCGAAAAGATGATGGCCCCGCCCTTGAACGAGACCTTCATCCACCGTCAGACCACCGCCAACCAGATCCGCTTCACGACGGTAAAGCTCTCGGAAATCGAGACGCGCATCCTTAACGCAGGCGCCCACGCGCTCGAGATCGAAAAGCGCATCTATGCCGAACTCGCCGCCGCGATCATCGCGAGCGCGGACCGCATTTCCGCCATGGCCCGCGCCTTGGCCGAGATCGACGTGGCGCTTTCCATGGCGGCTCTTGCGCGAGACGAGGATTGGTGCAGGCCAGAGCTCGACTCTTCCCGCGCCTTCGAGATCACCGGCGGGCGGCATCCTGTCGTCGAGGCAGCGCTTCGTAAATCGGGCGAGCCTTTCATCGCCAATGACTGCGATCTGAGCGCTGCGCCGATCTGGCTTTTGACCGGCCCCAACATGGCCGGTAAATCGACCTTCCTGCGCCAGAACGCCCTCATCGCCATTCTCGCCCAAGCGGGCGGATACGTTCCCGCCGCCTCGGCGCATATCGGCATCGTCAGCCAGATTTTCAGCCGCGTTGGCGCGTCCGATGATCTTGCGCGGGGGCGGTCGACCTTCATGGTTGAAATGGTCGAGACCGCCGCGATCCTCAATCAGGCGGACGATCGCGCCTTGGTGATCCTCGACGAGATCGGCCGCGGCACGGCCACCTATGACGGCCTTTCGATCGCTTGGGCGACGCTTGAGCATCTGCACGATGTGAACCGCTGTCGCGCCCTTTTCGCGACCCACTATCACGAGATGGGGGCGTTGGCCGCCAAGCTGAGCGGTGTCGACAACGCCACAGTCGCGGTCAAAGAGTGGGAAGGCGACGTGATCTTCCTCCACGAGGTCCGCAAGGGAACGGCCGACCGCAGCTATGGCGTTCAGGTCGCGCGGCTTGCGGGCCTGCCGCCCGCCGTGGTCGCCCGCGCGAAGGTTGTTCTGGAGGCTTTGGAAAAAGGCGAGCGCGAAGGCGGGGCAAACCGCAAGGCGCTGATTGACGATCTGCCGCTTTTCTCTGCCACGCCCGCGCCCATCACAGCGAAGGCAAAGCCCTCGGTTGTCGAAGATCGCTTGAAGGAAGTCCTGCCCGACGACCTATCGCCGCGCGAAGCCCTTGATCTGATCTACGAGCTTTGCGGGCTTTTGAGCAAAGACTAGTTGGCCGGCGCCGACGAGACGCCAACCTGCGCGGGGCGCAGCAGGCGGTCGTGCAGCATGAAGCCGTCGGCGCTTACTTGAATGATGTCGCCCGCTTTGGTGCCGGGAAGCGGGGCTTCGAACATCGCCTGATGCATCTGCGGATCGAACCGGTCGCCCACCTCAGGCGAAACGCGAACAATCCCGTGCTTCTGAAAGACGTTGAGCAGCTCGCGCATGGTCAGCTCGATCCCCTCGACAAAGGCGGCCGCGGTTTCGCGCTGTTCGTCGGAAATTGCCTGAAGGGCGCGGTTGAGGCTGTCGTAGACCGGCAGAAGATCGCGTGCGAGTTTGGAGCCGCCATAGTTTTCGGCCTCGCGCCGGTCGCGCTCGGCACGCTTGCGGGCGTTTTCAGCATCCGCCAGAGCCCGCATGAACCGATCCTTGAACTCGTCACGCTCGGCCTTGAGCGCTTCGACCTCGCCAACCTCTTCGGTCGCCGCATCGGCGCCGGTTTCGATCTCGTCAGCTTCGGCGGCCAGTTCGTCGAGGGATTTCGGTTCTTGATTCTGCTCGTTCATATTCGTCTTCCTTTAGCTCCGGTCGGTCATGAGCCGCCCGACCAGCTGGGCAGTGTAATTCACAATCGGAACGATCCGCCCATAGTTCAGGCGGGTCGGCCCGATGACGCCAACGGCGCCGATAATCTTTCGGTCGGCGTTCATATAGGGAGAAACAACCAAAGAGGAACCCGAAAGTGAGAAAAGCTTGTTCTCTGAGCCGATAAAAATGCGGACGCCCTCGCCACCCTCGGCCAGTTCGAGGAAATCAGCGATATCGCGCTTGCGTTCGAGGTCGTCAAAGAGGGTCCGGATGCGTTCGAGATCCTGCGCTTCGGCGTCTGCCAAAAGGTTGCTTCGGCCGCGCACGATGAGGCGCTCAGTCGTTTCGCCCTGATCCTGCCAGACCGCCATGCCGCTTTCGACAAGGGCGCGTGCCAGAACGTCGATCTCTTGCCGACGGGCGGCGATTTCCTTGGCGATGGCGCGGCCAAGTTCGCTAAGCGTTTTGCCCTCGGCGATGGCGTTGATGAAATTGGCGGCCTCGCGCATCGACGAAGGCGTTTGCCCGAGCGGCGGCTGGAAGATGCGGTTTTCGACGTGACCGTCAGCAAAGACAAGGACAACGAGCGCGCGATCGGGGCCGAGCGAGACGAATTCGATATGGCGGATCGGGGCCTCATGCTTCGGTGTCAGCACAAGGCTCGCCCCACGCGTCACGCCGGAAAGGGCTGCACCCACGCGATCAAGAAGCGCGCCGACGTCGCCTTTGTTGTCGCCCAAGGTGTTGTCGATTTTCTCGCGGTCTTCGCCGGCGAGATCGCCCACCTCGAGAAGCCCATCGACAAACATCCGCAGGCCCGCCTGCGTCGGCACGCGGCCGGCGCTGACATGGGGGCTGCCTAAAAGGCCGAGAAATTCGAGATCCTGCATCACGTTGCGGATCGTCGCGGCGCTGACCTTTTCGGATAGGGTTCGTGTCAATGTCCGCGACCCGACTGGCGCGCCTGTTTCCAGATAGGCCTCGACCACACGCCGGAAAACCTCGCGCGAGCGGTCGTTCAGCTCATCCATCATTGGCGTCTTGTCGGGCATTCGCCACTCCGTCAGGGACCGAAGAAATTAAAGCGATGCGCGAGGCAACGTCAATCGGGGTTGGATTTGAACTGCGGTAAGCGTATCTGGCCCTGAAACGACAGGAGAATGCCATGCGCCCGTCCGGCCGAAAGACCGATGAACTTCGCCCGATTTCCATTGAGGTGGGCGTCAGCCGCCATGCAGAGGGTTCTTGCCTGATCAAGGCGGGGGATACTCATGTGCTGTGCACCGCGACGATTGACGAAAAGGTTCCGCCGTTTCTGCGGAACAGCGGCCTCGGCTGGGTGACTGCCGAATACGGGATGCTGCCGCGCGCGACCAACACTCGGATGCGGCGCGAGGCGAAAGACGGCCAATCGGGCCGCACGCAGGAGATTCAGCGCTTGATCGGGCGGAGCCTTCGCGCGGGTGTAGATCGCGTGGCTTTGGGCGAGCGCCAGATCGTCATCGACTGTGATGTGATTCAGGCCGATGGCGGCACCCGCTGCGCATCGATCACCGGCGGTTGGGTTGCGCTGCGGCTTGCGGTCAACAAGCTTTTGAAGGCCGGCGCCATCGTCACCGACCCGCTGATGGATCCGGTCGCGGCGGTCAGCTGCGGGATCTACGCCGGACAGCCGGTGCTTGACCTCGACTATCCCGAAGATAGCGAGGCCGGCGTTGACGGCAATTTCGTTATGGCTGGATCAAAGCTGATCGAGGTCCAGATGTCGGCCGAGGGCTCGACCTATTCCCGCGCCCAGATGAATGCGCTTCTCGATCTTGCCGAGAAGGGGGTGGGCGAGCTTGTGGCGGCACAGTTGGCGGCCACGAAATGACCCGTAAGTTTGACGGCTCCCACCTCGTCGTCGCGACGCACAACGCGGGCAAGCTCGAGGAAATTCAGGCGCTGCTCGAACCCTACGGGATTTCCGTCAGCTCCAACGCCGATCACGGATTGCCAGAGCCGGAGGAAACCGAAACCACCTTTGCCGGCAACGCGCGGATCAAGGCCCATGCGGCCGCCAAGGCGACCGGCCTTCCGGCACTTGCCGATGACAGCGGGATAGAGGTCGACGGGCTTGGAGGCCAACCGGGGGTCTATACCGCCGATTGGGCCGAGGGATCGAATGGGCGCGATTTCGTGCGGGCTATGACCAAAACTTGGACCATGCTTGAAGAGGCAAACGCGCCCTACCCGCGTACTGCTCGGTTCTGTTGCACGCTCGTTCTCGCTTGGCCCGATGGACATGACGAGGTGTTTCCCGGAGTGATGAAGGGCGAGGTCGTCTGGCCGATGCGCGGCAATCAGGGCCACGGATATGATCCGATCTTCCAGCCCGAAGGCTATGACCAAACCTTCGGCGAGATGGACCGCTGGGAGAAGAACAAAATCAGCCACCGCGCGGACGCCTTCCGCAAGCTCGTTGCAGGTTGTTTTGCCTGAGGATTGGGAAAACGGGGGCTTTGCCCTTTATCTTCACTGGCCCTTTTGCCAATCGAAGTGCCCCTATTGCGATTTCAACAGCCATGTTGCCGCCGAGATTGACCAAGCCCGCTGGGAGCGCGCCTATCGTGCCGAGATTGACCGCGTTGCAGGGCTGACATCGGGGCGCGTCCTTCGCTCTGTCTTTTTCGGTGGTGGTACGCCGAGCTTGATGCACCCCGATCTCGTTGCCGCAATTCTTGAGAGAATCCGCCGCAGTTGGCGCACGAGCAATTCATTCGAGGTCACGCTCGAAGCCAACCCCACCTCTGTTGAGGCGGGGCGGTTTGCCGGCTATCGCGATGCCGGTGTCAACCGGATTTCCATGGGAATTCAGGCGCTTAACGACCCCGACCTCAAGGCGCTCGGGCGGCTTCACAGCGCGGCCGAGGCGCTAGAGGCTTTTGAGATAGCGCGTCGTCTTTTTGATCGCGTCAGCTTCGATCTGATCTATGCGAGGCAGGATCAATCGCTGGCCGCCTGGCGAGAAGAGCTTGGCCGAGCGCTTTCTCTCGCTGTCGATCATCTCTCGCTGTATCAGCTGACAATTGAAGACGGCACCGCTTTTGGCGCGAGGGCAGCCGCAGGAAAACTGCGCGGCATTCCTGACGAAGACCTAGCCGCAGATCTTTATGAGGCAACCCAAGAGCTTTGCGAAAACGCCGGGTTTCCGGCCTATGAAGTCTCTAATCATGCCAAAACAGGTGCCCAGAGCCTGCACAACTGCGTCTATTGGGAGTATGGCGACTACGCTGGAATCGGCCCGGGCGCGCACGGCCGGCTGACGCTAGACGGGATCCGTTATGCGACTGATACGCCACGCTTGCCGGGTGCATGGCTTGAGCGGGTTGAGGCCCATGAGAGCGGAGGGCTTTCGTCTGAAGCCCTAACCCCAGAGGAACAATTTTCCGAATTTCTATTGATGGGTCTGAGGCTTCGAGAGGGTGTTGATTTGGCCCGCTTGGACAGGTTGAAACCGGCTGAGTTCGCAATGAATTACAACCGGTTAATTGACTCCGGGCATCTTGAGATTGCGGACGGACGGCTTCGCACTAGCGCCCTTGGCCGTCCGGTGTTGAATGCCGTTCTGCGCGAGATTCTCGGCGCCTAGCCGCCCGACAGAAGGCGAAGGAGATCATCCAGCTGATCCAGGTTCCGATAGCGGAGCGTGATCTCGCCCGACTCTTTTCCTGACTCGTGTTTGATCGATACGCCCATTTTCAGCGTCGCTGCGAGTTCATTCTCAATCGCAATGGTATCGGCGTCGCGCTCGGTGTGGGGTTTCGACTTCTTGTCGGCCTTCTCGGCCTTGTTAGAGGCTTTTTTCGCGAGCGACTCGGTCTGTCGGACCGAGAGACCCTTGACGATGATTTGACGCGCAAGCGCCATCGGGTTTTCGGCCCCAACAAGGGCCCGGGCATGGCCGGCGCTTAGGCGGCCATCGGTTACAAGCGCCTGAACATCGTTGGGGAGCGTAAGCAGGCGCAGAAGGTTGGCGATGTGGCTCCGGCTCTTGCCGAGGCCGGTCGCGATCTGTTCCTGCGTATGGCCAAAGCGATCCATCAGCTGACGATAGGCCGCCGCCTCGTCGATTGCGTTGAGATCGGCGCGCTGGATATTCTCGATAATCGCAACTTCGAGGACCTCTGAATCAGAGAAATCGCGTACAAGAACAGGAACTTGGTGAAGCCCGGCCACTTGAGAGGCACGCCAGCGACGCTCGCCGGCGACAATCTCATAGTGGCCGTCGCGATTTGGATCCTTGCGTACGATCAGCGGCTGGATGACGCCCTTTTCCGCAATCGAGGCGGCAAGATCCTCAAGTGCCTGAGGATCGAAGGCGCGGCGCGGCTGGTCGGGGTTGGGGTGCAGGCGGTCGATCGGCAGCGAAACCTCGCGGCGATCGGCATCCGCCGACGCTGAGTCTTCTTTGGGCGAAACATCCGACAAAAGAGCCGAGAGTCCTCGACCCAACCCTCTGTTTTTAATAGGTTTATCTGCCATTTGCGGCCACCCTTTCCCTCTTGGTAAGCTCTTTGGCGAGCTCGCGATAGGCTTCGGTCCCCTTTGAAAGCGGATCATATTCTATGATCGGCATCGAGAAGGACGGCGCCTCGCTAAGCCTGACGTTGCGGGGAATAACCGCCTGAAACACAAGATCGCCAAGATTGTCGCGCGCGTCAGCTTCGACCTGCTGCGACAGGTTGTTGCGGCGGTCGTACATTGTCAGAACAACGCCTTCGATCCGCAAATTCGGGTTTGCCGTCTGGCGAACCTCTCGGATTGTCAGCATCAGCTGCGACAGACCCTCGAGGGCGTAGAATTCGCTCTGCAACGGGATAAGAACGGAATGCGCCGCGACCATCGCGTTGACCGTCAATATATTGAGAGATGGCGGGCAATCGATCAATATATAGTCGAGCGCGAAAGCGTCTATCGCAGACTGGCGCAGCGCGTCGTGCAGAAGAAAGCTACGCTTTTCGTTTGCTACGAGCTCAATGTCGGCAGAGCTAAGGTCGGTGGTGGCTGGAATAATAAGAAGCCCGTTCCATCGGGTTTCCTTGATCGCCTCATAGAGCGTCGCGTCGCCCGCCAAAAGATCGTAGGCCGTATAGTCTCGGTTGTCGGGGTCGACCCCGAGGCCAGTTGATGCATTTCCTTGGGGGTCGAGATCAACCAGAAGAACCCGCCGCCCGGATTCAGCCAGCGCCGCAGCAAGATTGACGGCCGTGGTGGTTTTTCCAACGCCGCCCTTTTGGTTTGCAATAGCGATAATCTTTGGGTCGCTGGTGCGGCTTACGTCATACACGGTTGATGTCCTTGATCGCCAGAATGCGCGCGTCTGCGTCCGTCATACTCGCGTGTTTCTCGATATTAAACAACCAGTTGGTTCTCGCGTCGGCGATTTCCTGTTCGGCTGTTTTTCCTTTTGGAAATATGGCCGTCCCGCCTGGTCTGAGGTGCATTTCTGCAAACTCGAGCAGCTGATCAAGCGGTGCAAGAGCCCGGGCAGACAATACATCCGCGGCCATTGGCCCAACCGCATCGATCCGCTTTGCCAATACCTCGCCCTCGAGGCCAAGCTCGCGGAGCGCGGTTCGAAGGAAGGCGGCTTTTCTTTGGTCGCTCTCGATCATCTCAATTCTGGCATCTGGCGCGAATTGAGCAGCAAGCGCGGCCACAACCACACCAGGAAGCCCGCCGCCGCTGCCGATATCCAGCCAGAGGGAAAAGCCTTTGGGCGCAAGGTCGTAAATTTGAACGGAATCAAGAATATGGCGATCCCAAACGTCTTGAGCCGACCCCTTCGAGATAAGGTTAATTTTCTGCGTCCATTTTTGAATCAGGTCCGCGAAAGCGAGAAGGCGGCTCTCTGTTTCACGTGAAACATTCCTCTCCGCCAAGAAAGGATCCAGCGCCAGCGTCATGCGCTCCGCGCCTTTTCAAACCGGCGAATCCGGGCAAGCAAAAGCATAATCGCGGCCGGCGTCATACCCTCCACCCGGGCGGCCTGCGCTATTGTCGTCGGGCGAATTCTCTCGAGTTTGGAGGAAAGTTCGTTCGAAAGGCCCTCGATCTCGTTGAAATTCAAGCTCGGCGGAATCGCGATCAGCTCGTCGCGCTGCATCGTGGCAATATCGCGATCCTGACGGACAACATAATTGGCATAGAGCGCGTCTCGTTTGATCTGTTCCTGAATCCGGTGATCCAGCCCCCGAGATTCCGGCGCAATTTCATAAAGTTGCGGGAAATCAAAGTCGGCCAGCTGCATGGCTTCCAGAGCGGTCCGGTTTTGGCCGTCGGGATTCAAATTGGCGCCGGTGCCGGCAATTTGGCGCGCGGTCAGGGTTATCTGGCCCAGCCTTTCTTTCGCGGCACCGATTGCGCTCATCTTCTCGGAAAACGCCCGCCAGCGATCTTCGTGGACCAAATCAAGCTCGTGTCCAAGCTGGGTCAGCCTTTGGTCTGCATTGTCCGCCCGCAGAGACAGACGGAACTCGGCCCGCGAGGTAAACATCCGGTATGGCTCGGAAACGCCGCGGGTAACGAGATCGTCGATCATCACACCGATGTAGGAATTAGTCCGGCTGAAGGCCGCAGGCTCTTTGCCTGTCGCAAGCCGGGCCGCATTGAGGCCCGCGACAAGACCCTGCGCCGCGGCCTCTTCGTAGCCGGTGGTTCCGTTGATCTGCCCCGCCAGATAAAGCCCCGGAACGTCCCGCAAAGCGAGGCTCTGGGTCAGGGCGCGTGGATCGACATAGTCGTATTCAATCGCATAGCCAGGTTGAAGAATGTCAACCTTTTCAAGGCCCTTGATCGACCGGACATAGGTCTCTTGAACGTCGATCGGCAAAGAGGTTGATATCCCGTTGGGATAGATGGTGTGATCGTCAAGCCCTTCGGGCTCGAGGAAAACCTGATGCGAAGACTTGTCGCCAAAACGGACGATCTTGTCCTCAATCGACGGACAGTACCGTGGCCCAACCCCTTCGATATGCCCCCCATACATGGCTGAACGACTCAGGTTCTCTCGGATAATGTCGTGCGTGGCCTCGTTGGTATGCGTGATACCACAAGAGATCTGCCGTGCGGTTGGCCGGTTCGACAAAAACGAAAACATCGTCGGGTCGTCATCTCCGGGCTGCATCTCCAGATCCGACCAATCAATCGTGCGCCCATCAAGTCGCGGCGGCGTCCCGGTTTTCAGGCGCCCAAGCGGCAGGCCAAAGCTATCCAGCCGCTCAGCCATCTTTACCGATGGCCTATCTCCCATGCGTCCGCCCGGGCGGGAAACATCGCCAATATGGATGATTCCCCGTAGAAACGTCCCCGTCGTCAGAACCACCGCACCAGCGGCAATTTCCGCTCCATCCGCGAGGATTACACCGACGACCCGCTCGCCTTCCATCAAAAGGTCTGTGGCCTCGCCTTCGATAACAGAGAGATTCTCTGTCTTTTCTGTTAGGGCAAGCATCTCTCGGCGATAGATCGCTCGGTCCGCCTGTGCTCTCGGCCCCTGAACGGCCGGCCCCTTTTTTCGGTTTAGAAGGCGAAACTGGATGCCAGCAAGGTCGGCAACCCGCCCCATAACGCCATCAAGGGCGTCAATCTCGCGGACCAGATGGCCCTTGCCAAGCCCGCCAATCGCTGGGTTGCACGACATGACGCCAATGCCATCCCGCTTGAGGGTAACAAGGCAGGTCCGCGCACCCGTCCGGGCAGACGCATGGGCCGCCTCGGTGCCGGCATGGCCGCCCCCAACAACGATGACATCGAAATCGCGATGTTTCACGTGAAACACTCCTTACTTCCCGATACAGAAACTCGAGAAGATTTCATCCAGCAGGTCTTCCACATCTACCCGCCCCACCAGCATGTCAACGGCCCTGATGGCGCTTCGGAGCTCTTCGGCCACAAGATCGGGCATCTCGGCGCCGCCCCGAATCTGCGCCTCGCTCGCCTCAAGATAGCCGAGGCTACGCAAAAGCGCATCCCGGTGCCTTTCTCGCATGGCAACGGCGATCAATCCCTTCGCCCGTCTTGCTGGAAATCCCAAGCCCATCCTGCGGAAAAGCGTCGATCTTGGCGGCGACAACTATGTCTCCAGACGCCAGATATAGATCAGGACTTTCATCCGGCAACAACATATAGATTCGAAGATCCGCAGCCGCGGCTCGCTGCCGAGCCCTCTCAATCCCAATTCCTTCAACATGATCTTCGGTTTCCCTAAGGCCGGCCGTGTCCAAAAGAGTCACTGGAAGCCCACCCAAATCCATTCGGACCTCGATCACATCCCGTGTCGTCCCCGCATATTCTGAGGTAATCGCCGCTTCCCGCCCGGCAAGCCGGTTCAGCAAGGTCGACTTGCCAACATTCGGCGCCCCGACAATCGCAACCTCAAAGCCATCCCGGATGCGTTCGGCGATTCTCACACCATCGGCCTCGAGTCGCATTTCCGCACCAACCCGCCCCAGAATCTCCGTCACCTCGGGATAGACATCGACAGGCACGTCCTCGTCCGCAAAATCAATCGTTGCCTCGACGAGCGCCGCCGCCCGGATAAGACCGGTCCTCCAGCGCTCTGCCTTCTCGCCCAAAGCGCCCGATAGCACACGCATGGCCTGACGCCGCTGTGCCTCGGTCTCGGCATCAATCAGATCAGCCAGACCCTCGACCTGTGCCAGGTCAAGCCGTCCGTTCTCCATGGCCCTGCGGGTGAACTCTCCAGCCTCCGCGTGGCGCAGTCCGGGTTGGGCAGAAAGCTCCGCCAACACGCTTTTCTGAACCGCCGGGCTGCCGTGAAGGTGCAGCTCAACCACGTCTTCGCCGGTAAAGCTGTGTCCTCTGCCAAACCCGAGCACTAGCGCCTCGTCAAGAACAGCCCCGTCGCCGCCCCGAAGCCTGCGTAACACACGCCCATCCAACGGCACGGGACCACAAAGCGCGCCCGCCGCAGCAAAGGCGTCCGGCCCGGAAATCCGGATAATCGCAACGCCCGCTTTGCCCGCCGCCGTTGCCAGGGCGAATATTGTGTCCATCGTCATAAGCCGTTGAAAAGGCTGCGTTTAGGTATTCATCGAGTCGAAGAAATCAGAGTTTGTCTTCGTCTGCTTCAGCTTGGAAATCAGGAATTCGATGGCATCAGTCGTGCCCATCGGATTGAGGATCCGGCGCAGGACGAACGTCTTCTGCAGATCGACCTTATCCACCAGAAGGTCTTCCTTCCGGGTGCCCGACTTGAGGATGTCCATCGCCGGGAACACGCGCTTGTCGGCGACCTTGCGATCCAGCACGATCTCCGAGTTGCCGGTGCCTTTGAATTCCTCAAAGATCACCTCGTCCATCCGGCTACCGGTATCAATCAGCGCCGTGGCGATGATGGTAAGCGAACCGCCCTCTTCGATGTTCCGCGCCGCACCAAAGAACCGCTTGGGGCGCTGCAAGGCGTTGGCATCAACACCGCCGGTCAAAACCTTGCCCGACGACGGCACCGTCGTGTTGTAGGCGCGGCCAAGGCGGGTGATCGAGTCGAGAAGGATCACAACGTCTCGCTTGTGCTCAACCAGACGTTTCGCCTTCTCGATCACCATCTCCGCCACTGCAACGTGCCGCGAGGCCGGCTCGTCAAAGGTCGAGGACACAACCTCGCCCTTCACGCTCCGCTGCATATCAGTCACCTCTTCCGGCCGCTCGTCGATCAAAAGAACAATGAGATAGCATTCCGGGTGGTTGCGCTCGATCGAATGGGCAATGTTCTGCAACAAGACGGTCTTGCCCGTCCGCGGCGGTGCCACGATCAGCGAACGCTGGCCCTTACCGATCGGCGCCACAAGATCGATGATCCGGGCCGAACGGTCTTTGATCGTCGGATCATCCTCGATCTCCATCTTCAGGCGCTCATCGGGATAAAGCGGCGTCAGGTTGTCGAAGGCAACCTTGTGGCGCGCCCGCTCGGGATCTTCGAAGTTGATCGATTCAACCGCCACCAGCGCGAAATAGCGCTCGTTGTCGTTGGGCTCCTTGATCACGCCTTCAACGGTATCGCCGGTCCGCAGCGAATACTGGCGGATCATATCCGGGCTCACATAGATGTCGTCTGGGCCGGGCAGATAATTGGCCTCAGGCGAGCGCAGGAAGCCGAAGCCATCCTGAAGCACCTCGAGCACCCCGTCGCCGCCGATCACCCAATCCTCGTCTGCCCGCTCCCGCAGGATGGCGAACATCATATCGCCTTTCCGCATGGTCGAGGCGTTCTCGATCTCAAGCTCTTCGGCCATCGCCAAAAGATCTTTCGGGCTCTTAGCTTTCAGGTCGGCAAGGTTCAGGCGATGCTGGTGGGGCATAGGTCAAAGCTCTCCCGGCCCATCGGTCGGGCCGCGTGTCGTCATGTGAACGGAATAGTCCCTGCCGGACGGCGGGCTTTCATCCCTTAGGGCGCAAAGCTGCCTGAGTCAATTCCAGCTCTAAAACTTGAGGATCACCGCAAAGACAATGAGCAGCATCAGAACCGTCGGAACCTCGTTGATCATCCGATAGGTCCGCCCCGTGCGGGTGTTCTTGCCTTCCGCAAAATCGCGCCGTCGCAGCGCCAGCCAGTAATGCACATAGGTCATGCCAATCACCGATCCCGCCTTGACCCACGGCCATATGCTCGACCAGTCAATTACCCCAGGCGTCAGAACCAGAAGCAGGCCAAAGAGCCACGAGGCGATCATCGCCGGCCGCATGATCAGATAGAGCAGCTTGTGCTCCATGATCTGAAAGGTCTGATCCAGTTCAGATCCAACTGTCGCCTTCTCTGCATGATAAACAAACAACCTTGGAAGATAGAACATCCCCGCCATCCATGAAATCACCGACACAATGTGCAGGGCTTTGGTCCAAGGATAGATCGTGCTAAGCAGGTCCGACATGGTGCCTCCGTTCCTCCTTCAAATCTTAATAGATATAAAGGAAAGATTGATGATGATGTATTGCGGTGGATAAACAGGGTTTCAAGGCCTATCCACAGAAACATCCCACAATACCGAACCGCTGGAAAAGACAAACCAGTACCAAATTAACCTTTCTAAATAACATATTACCGAAGCACCAAGACTATTTCCCGGGCCTACAGTTTGCCGGTGCCGGAATATCCACAGCGGCGAGTTTTCCTTATCCTTTGTGGATCAGCGCTTGGCAAAGACCGCCATCTTGGCCAGATATCCCACTTGACGGCGGGTCGTTCCAGAACAGCGGCAGCGCTCCCAGAGTCGACCAGAGAGCTACACGCGGGTTATCCACATGACTGTCCAGATCATCCTAGCCTCCGGCTCCGAGATCCGCGCCGCGCTCTTGCGCAATGCAGGTGTGCCGATCGAGGTCCAAAAGCCCCGCGTCGACGAAGAGATGATCCGCGATGCCCTTCTGGCCGAAGCCGCCACCCCGCGCGACGTGGCCGACGCGCTTGCCGAAAGCAAGGCCCGCAAGATCGCCGAGAGAAACCCCGAGGCTTGGGTGATCGGCTGCGATCAGGTTCTGTCCTTCAAGGGTCAGCTCCTCTCCAAGCCTCGCGACTCCGCCGAAGCGAAGGCCCAACTGGCCGCCATGCGCGGGCAAGTTCACAAACTCCTCTCCGCGGTTGTCCTCTATGCCGAGGGCAAGCCCGTCTGGCGCCATGTTGGAGAGGTAGGGATGACGATGCACGAGATCTCTGACGCCTATCTCGACGACTATGTCGCGCGAAACTGGGAGAGCATCCGCCACGCAGTCGGCGCCTACAAGCTCGAAGAAGAAGGCGCCCGCCTCTTTTCCAAGGTTGAGGGCGATTATTTCACGGTCCTCGGCCTGCCGCTGCTCGAGCTCTTGTCATACCTCTCGCTTCGCGGGAAACTCGCCTCATGAGCCTGCAGCGCATTCCTCTTGCCGGCGTTATCGGCAACCCGATCGCCCACTCCAAGTCGCCCCGCCTGCATCGTCACTGGCTGGCGAAATATGGCATCGCGGGCGACTATGTACCCCTCCACGTCGACAAGGACGATCTGGCTGAGGTTTTGCGTGCCCTGCCCAGGATGGGTTTCGTTGGCGCCAACGTGACGATCCCCCACAAGGTCGCCGCGCTTGAAATTGCCGATCATGTGTCGGATCGCGCCACCCTGATCGGCGCGGCAAATACCCTGATCTTTCACGAAGATGGCAAAATTATTGCAGATAATACAGATGGTTACGGGTTTCTCGCCAATCTGAAACAAGGCGCGCCCGACTGGCGGCCCGATCTCGGCCCTGCTGCCGTTCTGGGTGCGGGTGGTGCTGCGCGGGCGGTGATCGTATCGCTCTTGGATGCGGGCGTTCCCGAGATCCTGCTCGCCAACCGCACACGCACCAAGGCCGATGTACTCCGCTCCGAGTTCGGCTCTCGCGTGCGGGCTTTTGAATGGGTGCAGGCCGGCAACATGATCGAAGCCGCGACGACCGTGGTCAACACGACCTCGCTCGGCATGGTCGGCTCGCCCGAGCTGCGCGTGCCGCTCGACGGGCTTCAGCCCGGAACGGTGGTCACCGATCTCGTCTACAATCCCCTCCGCACCCACCTTCTCGACGAGGCCGAGAAAGCCGGCTGCACCGTGGTCGATGGCCTCGGGATGCTCCTGCACCAAGGTGTCCCCGGCTTCGAGCGCTGGTTCGGCGTCCGCCCCGAGGTGGATCAGGCCACGCGCGACGCGGTTCTGGCATGAGCTGGCTTCTCGGCCTGACCGGCTCGATCGGCATGGGCAAATCCACCACGGCCCAGATGTTTCGGGATGAAGGCATCCCCGTCTGGGATGCCGATGCCGCCGTGCATCGCCTCTACGAGCGCGCCGGTGCGGCTGTCGGGCCGGTGGGGGCTGCCTTTCCCGAGGCGGTTTTAAATGGGGGCATCTCCCGCGATGCGCTCAAGAAGATCATCGCCGCCGACCCCTCGGCGCTGGGCCGCCTCGAAAAGATCGTCCATCCCCTCGTCGCACAAGACCGCGCCGCCTTCATCGCCGCCAACTCCGCTCCACTCATCGTCGTCGATATCCCGCTTCTTTATGAGACCGGCGCCGAGGCTTGGCTCGACTCGGTCCTCGTTGTCTCGGTTAGCCCCGAGGCCCAGCGCGCCCGCGTTCTGGCCCGTCCGGGGATGACAGAAGCGCAGTTTCAGGCGATCCTGTCGCGGCAGATGCCCGATGAAGAAAAGCGCCGCCGCGCCGACCACCTGATCGAGACGACAACGATGGACGAGGCCCGCGCCAAGGTCCGCGCCCTGATTGATGAACTGAAAGCCAAAGCTGATGCGTGAGATCGTTCTCGACACCGAAACCACCGGATTCGAGCCCGGCGAGGGCGACCGTATCGTGGAAATCGGCGCGGTTGAGCTCATCGGCCACATCCCCACTGGCCGCACTTATCACCAATACATCAACCCCAAGCGGTCGATGCCGAAAGAGGCTTTCGAGGTTCATGGGCTGGGCGACGAGTTTCTGGCCGACAAGCCGGTATTTGCCGAAATCGCCAGCGCCTTTCTTGATTTCATCGGCGACGCGCAGTTGGTGATCCACAACGCCAGCTTCGACATGAAATTCCTCAATGCCGAGCTTTCGTGGGTCAACCTGCCCCTGATTCCGTTGGAACGCGCCGTTGATACGCTCGCCATCGCCCGCCGTCGCTTTCCGGGCTCGCCCGCCTCGCTCGATGCCCTTTGCCGCCGCTTCGGCATCGACAATTCGGCGCGAACGCTCCACGGCGCCCTTCTCGACAGCGAAATCCTGGCCGATGTCTATCTCGAGCTGATCGGCGGCCGGCAGCCCGACTTTGCCCTTTCGGCAAGCCAAGCCCAAACCGGACCCAGCGCTACCGCAGACGATTGGCGCCCGCGCCCACGCCCCACGGCGCTGCCGCCGCGGCTCACAAATGAAGAAGCCGCCACCCATGCAGCCTTTGTCGAGGCGATGGGCGACGGCGCGATCTGGAAGAAACTGTCTTAGTTGACCGTTGCCTTCTGGGCCTCAACGCGACGGGCAAGCTCGTTGCGATAGAGCGCGAGGAAGTCGATCGTATCAAGGTTGACCGGCGGGAAGCCGCCATCCGAGGTGATGTCGCTGACAATGCGGCGCAGGAACGGGAAGGTCATGCGCGGGCATTCGATCATCAGATAGGGGTGCATCTGCTCTTCCGGCAGGCCCTCGATGTGGAAAACGCCCACATAGTCGATCTCGAGGACGAAGAGCGTATCGCCGGTCGATTTCGATTTGTTGGTGACGTTGAGCTTGGTCACGACCTCATACTGGTGATCGGCGGCGCGCTTGCGGGCATCGAGGCTGACCTTGATCGTCATCTCCGGCTGAAGATCGCCCTGAGCGCCCTTCTGAGATAGGATGTTCTCAAATGAAATATCCCGAATGAACTGGGCAAGCGCCTTGCTGACCAGCTTCGGTGCCTCTGCGGGCTTGGCGTCTGTTTCGTTGGTTTCGGCCATTTTGGCGGCTCCCTAAAATAAAATCCCGCTGTTCCTATCAGCCCCGAAGCCGAGCCTCAATGCCTACTGGTTTTTGGTCCAGCCAGACGGCCCCCGCGAGGGATCTTGCGGCTCGTCCCGCAGCTCTTCGAAATCGCCGTCGATCGTTGTCCCGGAATAGCGCTGGCCGGGATACGAACGTTGCTGGGCGCCGCCCATCTGAAAGCTCGCCACAGTGACCCGCGAGCGCAGCCAGCGATAGACCGCATGGCGCACACCCGGCACCAGAAGCGCAAGGCCGCAGGCATCCGTGAAAAAGCCCGGGGTCAAAAGCAAAGCCCCCGCAAAAAGGATCATCGCACCATTGGCAAGAGGCTCTGTCGGGTCGCTCAGCTCGGAAAAGCTCTGCCGCAGGCGGCCAAGCTCTCGCGCACCTTGCGAGCGCACGAGGTAAGAGCCTGCCATCGCTGTCAACAAAACGATCGCCAAGGTCGGCCAAAGGCCGATCAAGCCTCCAACCTGAATGAATAACGCGATTTCGATCATCGGAACCGCGACGAATGCGAGCAACAGCCACATGGTTGTGACAATTCCTTTCCTTGCCGAAGGTAGACTTGGCTCCACCCCTCACCTACATAAGTGCCAACCCGAGGGGATTCAAAGCCCCCGCTCCTTTATGAGGTCTTGATGAACTCTCCAATCATTCAGCTGATCGTTCTGGCCGGCATCGCAGTCTTCCTCATCCTGCGCCTGCGTAACGTGCTTGGCACGCGCGAAGGATTCGAGAAGCCGCCCGCGCCCCTTCCGACCAACGAGTCGGCCAAGCGGCGCGGCCTTGAGGTCATCGAAGGCGGCCCCGATCGCGATATCGTCGACCATGTTCCCGAAGGCAGCGAAAGCGCCAAGGCGCTTGCACGGATGAAGGCGATCGACCGGAACTTTAACGTCGGCGAGTTCCTCAAAGGCGCCCGCGCGGCCTATGAGATGATCCTCATGGCCTTCGAGCGGGGCGAGCTCGCCTCGGTCAAACCGTTCCTGTCGCAAGAGGTCTATCTGGCCTTCCTCGAGGTGATCGAAGACCGCAAGCAGAAGGGCCTGACCATCGATGCGAATTTCGTGGGTCTGGCCGAGATCGCCCTTCACGAGGTCGAGTTTGATGAGGCCACCAACGAGGCCGACGTGTCGATCCGGTTTCAGGGCGAGCTGACTTCGGTCGTGCGCGATGCCAGCGGCGAGATCGTCGAAGGCAGCCTCAATGAGATCAAGCGCCAGAAAGATATGGACCTTCTCGCGCGTGATGGGCAGCGACGATCCCAACTGGCAGCTTGTCGCCACCGGCGAATAATCCCGATGCGGCGCAAACGGCAGCTTTCTTCCGAAGAGCGCGCCCTTTGGGATCTGGTCGCCCAGCGCACCACCCCCATGCACAACCGGCCGGTGCGGCACGAACCCGCGCCGGCCCCCAAGCCATCGGTTCGCGACGCAATCCTGCCCGAGCCGCCAGCGATCCCAGTGTTTCGTGTCGGCCAAAAGGCCAGCCCCCACCGACCCAACGATATTGCCGCGCCGGTTGCGGTCGAGTTGAACCAAGCGCCCCTGCAGATGGACAAACGCGCGCACGGCAAGCTGACCAAGGGCCGGATCGAACCTGAAGGGCGGATCGACCTGCATGGGCTCACGCTGTCCGAAGCGCACCCCGAGCTGATCTCGTTCATCCTTTCCGCCCACGCCAGCGGCAAACGCCTTGTTCTGGTGATCACGGGCAAAGGCAAAGACCGCGACGAAGGCGGCCCGATCCCGACCCGCCTCGGCGTCTTGCGGCATCAGGTTCCGCAGTGGCTCCGCCTGCCACCCTTGATGCAGGCCGTCCTGCAAGTCGTCCCTGCCCATATCCGCCACGGCGGACACGGGGCCTATTACGTCTATCTAAGACGTACCCGATAGGCGGCCTGCGGCGCCGCGAAGCGGCAAAATCATTGCACCCGAAGCCAGCAGAAAGACCGCAGCATAGGCCCAAAGCTGGCTTGGAAACGGGAAGCCGAGATCAATGAGCCAGCCGGTCAAGCCAGGCCCAATGGCCGATCCCAAAACCATCAAAGATACCACTGTCGACTTGATCGCTCCGATATGGCGTGTGCCAAATAACTGGGCCCAGCAGGCGGCAGGTATGGTCGATTGTCCGCCGCCCGATATTCCCATCAAGATGATGCCAATCGCAGACCACCAAACGCGATCGGCCTGCGCGTGAGCCATAAACCCGAGCGCGAAGGGCAAAAGATAAATCGGCAAAAGGCGGATTACACCCCAGCGATCAATCGCCCAACCAAAGGCTTGGGTCGATATTACCAGCGCAAGTGTTCCGAACGGAAAGACAGCCACCAGCGCCAGATGGTCCCATCCTTTGACCTCCGCGAAATGAACCTGATGAAACCAGAACGCCGTGCTGAACGCCGGCATCAGCATCATCGAAAGAGACAAAGACCAAAATAGCGGAGACTTGAGCGCCTCAAGCCGTGTCCAGTGCCTGCTGTCCATCCCTGTCGATGTGTGATCCTCGGCCATGGCGAGCGGCGTTCGCTCGAGCCGCAAGAGGCCCAAAAGAACGGGCAACATGAGCAGGCAGAAAACGCCCGCGCCAATCCAGAGGATGTGCCAATCAACGTGTCGCTTGAGCCAGACAAAGGTGAGCGGCAGGGTCGCCTCACCGAAAGAAAACCCAAGCGCCGCGATCGCAAGGGCGCGGCCCCGTGTCGAAACAAACCACCGCGCCATCGCAACGATCGAAACCGTGCTGGTCATCCCCTGCCCAAAGAAACGCAGTGCTAGGATGACGAAGGGCAGCGCAACGGCCCAGGGGTTGAGCGCCATCGCAAAACAAGCCAGCCCCAAAAGCCCAACGACGAGCGTCCCCAAGAAACGGACGCGAAATCTATCGGTCAAACCCCCCGCCAAAAGCATCAGAACGGCAGAGGCGCCAGTGCCAAGCGTGTATATCCCGCCCCACTCCCCATTGCTCAGGCCAAAGGCGGCGCGGATTTCTCCGCCAAAGATGGAAATAAAGAAAGTCTGTCCGAACGAGGACAAGAAAGACAGAAGCGCCCCAGCCATGAGGAATGGCGCATTCTCTCGCAGAAAACGAAGAAAGGGCATTGAGGGCATTCCTTTCGGGTCGGCCCTTTATGGCGCAGGATGTGCGCCAGACCAGCCCTAAAGAACGTAGCGCCCGAGATCGGTTGAGCGGCTAAGCTCGCCCAAGTGCTTCTCGACGAATGCCGCATCGACAGTCACAGCTTCGCCCGCCCGATCCGGCGCGGTAAAGCTGAGATCCTCGAACACCCGCTCCATTACCGTATAAAGCCGCCGCGCACCGATATTCTCGACCGAGCGGTTCACCTCGGCGGCGATCTTGGCGAGCGCGGCGATGCCGTCGTCGGTAAACGAGACCTCGACACTCTCGGTCCCCATCAGGGCCGAATACTGCCGCGTCAGCGCGTTGTCGGTCTCGGTCAGGATGCGAACGAAATCCTCTTCGGTCAGCGCCCGAAGCTCGACGCGGATCGGCAGGCGGCCCTGAAGCTCGGGCAACAGGTCCGAAGGTTTGGCGATATGGAACGCGCCTGAGGCGATGAAAAGGATATGATCGGTTTTCACCGGCCCGTGTTTGGTCGAAACGGTCGTGCCTTCGATCAACGGCAGCAGATCGCGCTGGACGCCCTCGCGGCTCACATCGGCGCCGCGGGTCTCGGCGCGGGCGCAGACCTTGTCGATCTCGTCGAGGAACACGATCCCGTTCTGCTCGACCGCCTCAAGTGCGGTGCGTTTCACGATCTCGTCGTCGAGAAGTTTGTCGGCCTCTTCCCCGATCAGAACGTCATAGCTCTCTGCCACGGTCATCTTCTTGCGGGTTGTCCGCTGGAAGGCTTTGCCGAAAATGTCGCCAAGGTTCATCATCCCCGGCATCCCGCCCGGCTGGCCGGGGATCTCAAACCCGCCCATCGGGTTCGACGTATCGGCCACCTCGAGCTCGATCACCGTGTTGTCAAGCTCGCCGGAGCGCAGCTTTTTGCGAAACGCCTCGCGCGTGCCCTCGCGGGCGTCTGCCCCTGCGATGGCAGAAATCACCCGATCCTCGGCCAGCTTTTCCGCCGCGGCCTTCACCTCGTCGCGCATATGCTCGCGGGTCTGCAGGATCGCGGTATCCACGAGATCGCGCACGATCTGCTCCACATCGCGGCCGACATAGCCGACCTCGGTAAACTTCGTCGCCTCGACCTTGATGAAGGGCGCGCGGGCCAGCTTGGCCAATCGGCGGCTGATCTCGGTTTTGCCGACGCCGGTCGGCCCGATCATCAGGATGTTCTTCGGATAAACCTCATCGCGCAGATCATCGCCCAGCTGCTTGCGCCGCCAGCGATTGCGAAGGGCCACCGCCACAGCGCGCTTGGCGTCTTTTTGGCCGATGATGAAACGGTCGAGTTCGGAAACGATCTCGCGGGGGGTCAGGTCGGTCATTTCGAAAGGCTTTCCACGGTCAGGTTGCCGTTGGTGTAAACACAGATATCGGCGGCGATCGACATGGCCTTGCGGGCGATGCCTTCGGCGTCGAGGTCGCTGTCCATCAGGGCGCGGCCGGCGGCGAGGGCATAGTTGCCGCCCGAGCCGATGGCGGTCACGTCATGTTCGGGCTCAAGCACATCGCCCGCGCCGGTGATGACGAACAGATCCTTGCCGTCCGAGACGATCAGCATTGCCTCGAGCTTTTGCAGGTATTTGTCGGTGCGCCAGTCCTTCGCCAATTCGACCGAGGCGCGGGCCAATTGCCCCGGCGTGGCCTCGAGCTTTTTCTCGAGCCGCTCCAGAAGCGTGAAGGCGTCCGCCGTCGATCCGGCAAATCCGGCGATCACATCCTGCCCGCCCGGCGAAAGCCGCCGCACCTTGCGCGCCGTGCCCTTGATGACCGTCTGGCCAAGGCTCACCTGCCCGTCTCCCGCAATCACCACCTTGCCGCCCTTGCGCACACCGATGATCGTCGTGCCATGCCAGCCGGGAAAATCTTCTTTTGCCATGATCGCCTCCGTTTGTAGACTGATATGGCGGCCCGATCCCGATGCCGCAACCCCTTGCCGAAAACCGGACGGAGCGCCACTAGCCGAGCCAGAAGATGACGATCTACGCCGGGCCGGGCACCTTGCGGCAGATCGAAGAGGGCAGCCACAACTTCTATTGCAGAACCGTTCGGGCTGTCGAAGGCGCTGGATGGAGCGTCGATCTTCGCGAGGACGACCTCGGAGCCTATGCGCTTGAGGCCCACTACGGGGGCTATGCCCTCTATCACATGAGCTCTCCCCCGCACGAAAAGGCGCTTGTTTGCCGGAGAACCTATGTTGGCGCGTTCTGGCGCGTCGAGAAAAGGTCACAGCGCTGGGCGTGGCCGATTGCACATCAGCCGTTCGACCCGGAAACTGTTCCGCAAGGGCCCGCCAACTGGTTTTTCAACTTCTGGAAAAAGCGCCTCTTTGCCGATGCCCCGCCAGTAGGCGACGACGGTTTCATCCTCATTCCCCTGCAGGGAAGCGTCTTCGACCAGCGCGATTTTCAGGCCGCATCGCCGCTCGAGATGATCGGGGCGACCCTTGCCCAAAGCACCCTGCCGATCCTTGTGACCATGCACCCCAAGGCACCACTTTCGCCCCAAAGCGAGGCCGCGCTTCTGGCGCTTGCCGAACGGGAAAAGCGGATCACAATCCACCGTGGCGGCTCAATCGAAGCCCTCCCGCGCTGCAGCTTTGTCGTGACCCAATATTCGTCTGTGGCGCTTCTGGGCTATTTCTTCGAGAAACCCGCAGTCCTATTTGCCGAGATCGATTTTCAGCACATCGCCGGATCCGTGCCGCGCGACGGGCTTGCGGAGGCCTTCGCTAGCGTCCGCCAGAAACGGGATTTTGCCCGCTATCTCTTCTGGTTTCTCAAGCTGAATTCCCTCAATGCCGGAAACGAGGCATTCGAGGAAAACCTGCTGGCCAAATTCCGCGAACACGGCTGGCCCATATGAAAAGGGCGCCGCAAGGGCGCCCTTCCTGTTGGATCTGGCGAGGCGTCAGAGCGCGCCTTCGATCCAGCTTTGCAGCGCGGCCTTGGGGGCGGCGCCGGCCTTGTTGGCAACAACCTGACCGCCTTTGAAAACAAAAAGTGCCGGAATGCCGCGAACGCCAAGCTGCGAGGGCGACATCGGGTTTTCGTCTACGTTCACCTTGACGATCTTCACGCGGCCGGCCATTTCGGCCGAAAGCTCTTCAAGGGCGGGGCCGATCATGCGGCAGGGGCCGCACCATTCGGCCCAAAAATCGACGACCACGGGGATGTCCGACTGGACAACTTCGGCGTCAAAGGTTGCATCGGTGACTGCTACGGTGGCCATCGGTTCTCTCCTGAGGATGTGTTGGGTCCGGAACGTAGGGACCGGCGCGGGGATGGTCAAGACACGGCAGCGCGCCCGAGCGCCGCATCGGTAAGGTCTGGCGGAACCTCCATGAGGCCGCGACCTTCTGTCCAAAGAATGGCGGTGCGGATGGTGCGGTCGGGATAAATCTGGGCCATTGCAGCGGCATAGGCGCCGAGCTGGCGCAAGATGCCGTCAGGAATGCGTTCTGGGCTATTAGGGACGCTGCGGTTCGACTTGTAGTCAATCACAAGAACGTCATCTGGTCCGACGACAAGACGGTCAATCGTGCCGAAAACCGGGGCATCGCCGAGGGCTGGCAAATGGGCCGAAAAAGCCACCTCGAAAATTGCGTCCGGTGTGAAGATATCGGCCAGCGACGGCTCGCGGATCAAGGCGACGGCAGTTTCGATCAATGGCCCGGCCCCACCGGCCAGCGCGGTCTCGATCATGCCATCGCAGATGCGCTGTGCAGTGGCTTCACGGTCACAATCGGGGATCTCGGGCAAGAGCTCGAGCAGCCTGTGAAGCACGGTTCCCGCGGCCAGCGCTCTTTCGCCAAGCTCGCCCTCTGTCGCACCCGGGAGAACTTTGGCACCCCCCAGATCCGAGGGCGAAATCGTCGTCTTGCGTAGGGGTAGATCGGCTATGGGTCCAAGGTCCATCCGTTTGGCTTCGGTTGTGGTCGATGGCTTGGCCACGGCCTCTGAAAGCGCCGACCAGTCGCCAAAGGAATATCTCGCCCCGATGCCAGCCGGTGTCTCGATCGGCACCGCCTCCGCAGCCTCCATTCCGTCCGATATCGCCTTGTGCCAGCTTTCGTCTGCTTTTGCCTCGCCCGCTCCGGCAACGATCAGCCACTTTTCAGCGCGCGTCATGGCCACATAAAGAAGCCGCCGTCTTTCAAGCGAGAGGCGTTCTTCGCCGCGGACTACGGCGGGCGCGATCGAAGTTGGCGTGGCGTCTTTCGCCATGCGCCAGACCGGGGTTGCTCCTTCGGCGAGGATATGTCCGCCGCGGGGCGGTTTGCGATCGGCGGTATCGGGCAAGATCACGATCGGCGCCTCAAGGCCCTTTGAGCCATGCACCGTCATCACCCTAAGGCGCTTGCCTGCTGAATCC
This sequence comes from Paracoccaceae bacterium, assembly GCA_009920775.1. Classification (GTDB taxonomy): domain Bacteria; phylum Pseudomonadota; class Alphaproteobacteria; order Rhodobacterales; family Rhodobacteraceae; genus RFZI01. Next base: position 54,004 of record RFZI01000002.1, read on the forward strand.
GGCTGACGTTTGACCTCGGCCTCATCCCCCTCCATCCAGTCGAGAAAGCCGGTCAGGCTCGGGATCTCGGCCTGCTCGTAGGTCAGAGCCTGCGAAAGCAGCGCATCGACACCATCCTCGATCTCCTCCCCCAGACGCGCGATCAGCTTTTGCCGCCCCTCGTGCCGATTGAGAATTCGGGCGATCAGGTCAAACGGCCTGAGGAAATCGGATGTTTGCCGCAAATCGTTGATGATGGCAGAGGTATCGGGTCGCAAGCCGGGCGCGTCGCGCAGCGCCTGCCAAAGATACGCGCCTTGTGGCCTCTTCGCGGCAAGGGTGAACAGTTCCTGCTCGGTCCAGCCGAAAAGGGGCGATTTGAGCGCCTCGGCCAAAGAAAGATCGTCTTCGGGAAGCGCGAGAAATTTCAGAAGCGAGAGGATGTCTCTGACAGCAAGCTCTTCGCCGATCTTGAGGCGGTCGGCCCCCGCGACCTCGAGGCCCTCAGCCTTGCAGGCGCGGATCAGCGCACCAAAAAGCGGCGAACGCCGCTGCACGAGGATCAGGATATCCCCCTCGGTGATCCGGCGCTGGGCGAATGTTCCGGTTGAGCCAATTTCGACCGGAAGCCGCTCGTGCTCTTTTATCCGCTTGATCTCTTCGGCGATCAAACGCGCAAGGCGGAGGTCGTGGTGTTCCTGGCTGATCGTATCGACTGGGTCGTGCCAGTCGTGGTCTGGCGCATCGTCGCTTTTCGGGACAAGCGGCCAAAGATCGACCCGACCCGGCATCTCGTTTTTGAAGGCGCGATGGAATACCGAACGGTCAAGCCCTCGGGCGCGCTCGCCGCGGAATACGAGATCGACCAACGACAGGATGGCAGGCGACGAACGGAAAGAATGCTCCATCGGCAAAGCATTGAGACGCTGTCCGATCGCGCCCAGAGCGCCGCCGAAATGTTCCTGCATCTTGTCAAAGCCGTCAGGATCGGCGCCCTGAAAGGAATAGATCGATTGCTTCTTGTCGCCCACGACAAAGATCGTCCGGTTCTTGTTGGGCGCCGCGCCTTCGCCCGCGGCAAACTCCTGCGTCAAAAGGCGGATCACCTCCCATTGCGCCGGGCTCGTGTCCTGCGCTTCGTCGACAAGGATGTGATCAATCCCTCCATCGAGCTTGAACAAGACCCATGCAGCTACGCCCGTATCGGACAAGAGCTCCTTCGTCTTGCGAATCAGGTCGTCGAAATCAAGCTGGCCGCGGGCGAGTTTGTGTTCATCGTAAAGCGGCAGAAAAAGCGCCGCGAAATCATGAAGGGCCTCTGTCCGTCGATAGGCGGCAAGGGCGATCCGCACGTCTCTCGCCCCTTCGACCCGCCCCATAAAAGCCTCAAGCGCGGGCATTAATTCCGAGATTGCCTCGCGTGTGGCTTTGGTCGGGAACGATCCAATCTTGGCGGAAAACGGCTCTTTCGCGCTGCCTCCGGTCAGAAAGACGTTCTCCAGAACTTCGAGCGATTCAAGCGCTGAGCCACGGACCGGCGCTAGCTTTTTCGCGGCCCCCTGATCAGTTTTCGATCCAGCCGCCAGAGCCGGGACAATGGCCGCGATGAGATTGGCCTCGTCTCCAAGAAAGGCGAGCGACAGAACGCTCTTTTCATCTACATGATCTGGGAGGTTAAAGTGGCGTTTGTCCGGTCGGGCGGAAAACCTGTCGCGATGTCTGACAATCTCGGTGGACAGCTCGACAATCCCGCCTTCCGAGATATAGCCGCCGATCCGGTCGATGATGCCGCCATCCGGGCCTGACGAGATTTCGTCGAGCACCGCCTCGCGCAGATGCGCCGCCGTGCGATCATCCATCTCGGCAAAATTGGGCGATACGCCCGCCTCGAGTGGAAAGCGCCGCAGGATCGAGGCGCAAAAGGAATGGATCGTCTGGATCTTGAGGCCGCCGGGGGTTTCAACAGCGCGGGCAAAAAGCGTCCCGGCATTGGCAAGCGCCTCATTTGGGATCGCCCCCTCGACGCCCATCTCGCCAAGGCTTTGGCGAAGCGGCTCATCATCCATCATCGCCCATTCGCCAAGCCGCTTGAACAGCCGGTTCTGCATCTCGCTGGCGGCGGCCTTGGTATAGGTGAGGCAAAGGATATTCTGCGGATCGGTTCCATCCAGCAAAAGGCGCGCCACTCGGTCGGTCAGAACCCGTGTCTTGCCCGAACCGGCGTTGGCCGTTAGCCATGTCGATGCTTTGGGGTCGGCCGCCTCGATCTGCCGGAGTGTTGCCTCATCCCGGATCATACCAAATCCTCCGGCACGGCGGGGTCAGACGTGTTCCATTCGCCAAAGCGGGCAAGGTGATCGTAATAACTCCGGTCTTTGGTCGAGACCATCGCCTGCCGCGCAGAGAACCCATGCCTCACATCGGCCCAATGCCGCATGAGCTTGAGAAAGAAGGCCCAGGTCTCATCGATCGGGCAATCCTCCATGGGCGCGGGCACAATCTTTTGTGTGCCAAGGGCGATAAACGCGGCGCCCGCCACCTTCGCCCTCCCGGCAGCGGCAAAGGCGCCTTGCTCGGCCATGGCGGCCTGCAACAAAAGCTGTTTGTCGAAGGCAATCTGCTGCGCTTCGGTCGAGACCTTTCCAGTCTTGTAGTCATAGATCAAAAGATCGCCGGCTTCTGTCCGGTCAATCCGGTCGGGCTTGGCCTTGAGCTTCAATGGCGGCGAGGCAATGTCGACATGGCCTTGCGTTTCGCCGATCAGCGGCGATCCATCGCGGCGCCTCTCGATCTCGGTTTCAAGGAGCCAGTCGACGCCCTTTTCAAACCGCGCCAGCCACATACGGCGCACCGTTGGCCAAGGGCAGTTTGCCTCGAGCACTTCGCGGGCAACGTCCAAAAGCGCCTCTCGGGCGCCGCCTGCTTCGGGCGCAGGTCCGCCAAAAACAAAGCGGTGCAGGATCTCGTGTACGATCGTGCCACGCAGCGGGGCATCGGCGCTGGGCGTGAGCGGATCGAGCGCGCGCAGGCGCAGGATGCGCTCCGCATAGATCGCATAGGGACCAGAAAGCAAATTCGTCAGCCTGTTGATCCAGCGCGAGGCGACTGTCTCGGCCTCGTCCGAGCGGATCGCGCGGCTGATCCACACCTCGGGAGCAGCAACGGCCTGTTGGAAATCATGTGCCGCAAGGCCGATGCGCCGCTCGGGAAGCAAAAGCCCCGCCTCCGCCCGCATCCGACGATTGAGCCAAGGATCGGGCGCCGGAGCCTCGGGCCAGACCCCCTCGTTCATCCCCCCGAGGATCACCAGATCGGCCGACTGAACTCGGGCTTCGAGTGTTCCGAGGATCAGGGCGTTGGGATGGCCGGTGTCCCGATCCCGAACCTCGGCGCCGCGCAAGAGCGATGCCAAAAGGATGGCATAATCCCCTGCCGTGATCGGGCCGGCGGCATCGGCGTTTGCGGCCAGATCCGACACGATCTCTTTCGCCTTGCGCCCGGTGGCCTTGTCCCAAAGATCGGCGCTGGGCTGCTTTCCGGGGCCGGCAGCGATGGCTTCGGCAAGGCCCAGATGGCGGGAAAGCTGATCGGCGAGCGGCGCTTTTTCGGTTTGGTGCTGGCCACAGAAGGTCGAGCCGACCCAATTTGCCCAAGCCTCTCGGCCCTCTCGCGGCCCACCGCCCCGTTCGGCCCAGGCAGCAAGATCCGCCGGCGAGGGCGAAGGAATAGCCTTGCGGCGCAGATAAAGTTCAAGCTCGCGGGTCCAGACCAGATGGCTGCCTCTGTCCTCGCCGCTCGCGGTAAGGGGGTGCTTGAGAAGAACCAAAAGGGCCTCAGAGCCAAGCTCGGCCTCCAGAAGGCCGGCAACGTGCCGCAGAAATCTGCCCGGAGGGGAAAGGTGCAGCGGCTGGCCGGCGCTATCGTCGGGCGCAATGTTCCAGCGGTCGAGGGCCGCCGCCACCTGACGGGTGAGCATCCGATCGGGGGTAATCAGCGCGGCAGTTTTTCCCTCATCGATTGCTACGCGCATTCTCAGGGCGATGGTCTCAGCCTCGGCCCGCGGGTTCGGAGCCTCAACAAGCGTAACTTCGCCCATGGCGAGCCTCAGGTCCCCAAGGCGCGGCCCTTCGATGCGCCACTGATCGGTGACGGGTGCGGGCCGCAGGGCAAGCGAAATGATCCTGTTGCGCTCTGGGCTGGGAGCTGCGGCGCCGATCCAAGTCGCAACATCGGCCTTGCCGAGCCCAAGCCGATCCATCACGACCTTGAATCTGTATTGGGGGTGGTCTTCCGAATAGAGGGCGTCACCCATCCCCAGCCAGACCGCCTCGGGCAAATCGAAATCGAAACCGGGAAGAACGACTGCGCCCTTGGCAAGTCGCGCAACCGCTTCCATCAAGATCAGCGTGGCGCCGCGCGAGCCGGTCGATCCGGCGAGGATGATCGGATCGGATGGCTCGCTTTGCTTCCAGGTTTCGGCAAGCGACGAAAAAAGCGCACGCTGGAGGCTTTCAGGATCGGGCGCTTCACCCGCGCTTTCGAAGAACGGAGAAACTATTTCGAGGAACCTGAGCGACCGCGCCCAATGGCCGGACTGGTCGCTCACATCGAGGGACCGGATGGCTTCGGGCGTCACGCCTTCCCCGTGCATCTCGGCGAAAAGGCGGGCGAGGCTTTCTGACAGGTCGAACAATGCTGCACGGGGGGCAAGGTCTGGCTCTGCTTCCAACAGCCGATCGACGAATTGCGAGATTTCGAGACGCCGCCGCAGCGGCGAAACGGCTGGTGGAAATCGCAAGGCTTCGACCCCACCAAGCAGCGAGGAAAGGGTCTCGATCCGGGGATGAAGCCGCGCCGGACCCGAGCTGAGGATCTCTGTGATCCGCCGCCGCATCCGCTCGGTGTTTACGATCAGTCGAATACGGGCAAACTCTTCCGGTGGAAGGGCTCCGAAGCGGTTCAAAAGCCCATCGATGAGCGCACTTGCAAAATCAACTCCGGGAGGGAGCGCGAAAAGGCCTGAGTTTCCGCGACCGTCAGCCAAGAGCGCCCCCTATCCGCAAACGTTCGATCCAAGCGGCGGACCCCTCGAACTGAGCGATGCGACCATCGCCCTCGGGCGAAAGGACAAGCCTGAGCGCCGCCTTCGGGGCCGCAGTTCCGAGCCGGTCGGGCCATTCGATCAGACAGATGCCATCTTCAAAGGCGGCGTCGAGGCCCAGCTCGAGGATTTCATCAGGGCTTGTCAGACGATAGAGATCACAATGCCAAATCTCAGCCTCTGGGTCGTCGTAGGTCTGGACCAGCGTAAAAGTCGGGGACGGGACATCCTCTTCGCGCCCA
>RFZI01000011.1 GCA_009920775.1 Paracoccaceae bacterium
TGCCCGTATTCATCACCAAAAGGTTTTCTGAGAATGCTCAGCCACGCCGAACCCAGTTTCCGCGAATCCGTCGATATCATGTTCAACCGCGCCGTAGCGCTGATGGACCTTAGCCCGGGACTGGAAGAAAAGATCCGCGTTTGTAACGCGACCTATACCGTCCGCTTCGGGGTCCGCCTCCGCGGCGCGATCCATACGTTTACCGGCTATCGTTCGGTTCACTCCGAACATATGGAGCCCGTGAAGGGCGGCATCCGCTATGCGATGTCGGTCAATCAGGACGAGGTCGAGGCGCTGGCCGCGCTGATGACCTATAAATGCGCCCTCGTCGAAGCGCCATTTGGCGGGTCGAAGGGGGGGCTTTGCATCGACCCGCGCGAATGGGACGAGCGCGAACTCGAGCAGATCACGCGCCGCTTTGCCTATGAGCTGATCAAGCGCGACCTGATCAATCCTTCTCAGAACGTCCCTGCGCCCGATATGGGGACTGGCGAGCGCGAGATGGCGTGGATCGCCGATCAATATGCGCGAATGAACACGACCGATATCAACGCAAAAGCCTGTGTCACCGGCAAGCCGCTCAATTCCGGCGGCATTCAGGGGCGGGTCGAGGCGACCGGCCGAGGTGTTCAGTTCGCTTTGCGCGAATTCTTCCGTCATCCCGAGGATATCGCAAAGGCCGGCCTGAAGGGCAGCCTCGACGGCAAGCGCGTCATCGTGCAGGGCCTGGGCAATGTGGGCTATCACGCGGCGAAATTCCTCGCAGAGGAGGATGGCTGCAAGATCATTGGCATCATCGAGCGCGACGGTGCGCTTTTCGATGAGAGCGGTCTCAACGTCGAAGCCGTGCGTCAGTGGATGAACAAGCACGGCGGGCTGGCCGGCTATCCTGATGCGACCCATCAGGCGGATGGGGCGTCGGTTCTTGAGGCCGATTGCGACATTCTCATTCCGGCGGCGATGGAAGGCGTGATCAATCTCGGCAATGCCGACCGGATCAGAGTTGGAGCGCCTGTCGGCCGACAAAGGCCTTGGCTGGACGCTCAGCCCCGGCTTCAAACAGGCCTATCTGCGTGGCGCTGACGAGCTTGAGTTGGTGCGTTCGGGCCTCGATGACACGATGCGTACCGCATACCAGTCGATGCGCGAGGTCTGGCATGGGCGCGATGATATCAAGGATCTGCGGACCGCGGCCTATATCGTCTCGATCAGCCGGGTGGCTTCGAGCTATCGGGCCAAGGGGCTCTGATCTGACAGACTTGGATCACCCCCACCGCGATCTGCGGCGGGGGCTTCCGTGGCCCACTGGCTTTTCTTTGAGGTGAGTGGGCCGACAAACCGTCCCTGCTCCTTGTTCCCGAGGCCACCTCGGCCTATGTGGGAAGCATGAGACGCTGGATCCCATTCATGAAAACCACGCCCCTTGTGTCGGTCATCCGGCTGCAGGGGAGCATCAGCAATTCGACGCGCGGGCTCGATGACATCAGCCTTGGCCCTGTCATCGAAAAGGCATTCTCGCGCGGCAAACCTGCCGCTGTCGCGCTTGAGATCAATTCGCCCGGTGGCTCGGCAGTGCAATCTTCGCTCATCGCGGCGCGCATACGCCGGCTTGCTGAGGACAAGGGCATCCCTGTCTACGCCTTTGTCGAGGATGTTGCGGCTTCGGGCGGCTACTGGCTCGCCTGTGCCGGCGACGAGATTTATGTCGATCGAGGTTCGATCATCGGCTCGATCGGCGTCATTTCCGCGAATTTCGGCGCACACGAGCTTCTCGGCAAGGTTGGCGTCGAGCGGCGTATCTATACCGCTGGCAAATCGAAATCGATGCTCGATCCCTTCGTGCCGGAGAAGCCCGCAGATGTGAAACGGCTCAAGGGCTGGCTCGAGGATTTGCACGGCTACTTCATTGATTGGGTTCAATCCCGGCGCGGCAGCAAACTCGCCCAAGAGACCGATCTGTTCACCGGTGAAGTTTGGGTCGGACAAAAGGGCGTGGATATTGGGCTGGCCGACGGGATCGGCCACCTTGTTCCCACGATGAAAAAGAAATTCGGCAAAGAAACCCGATTCCGTCGATATGGCCAGAAGGTCTCGATCGCTCAGCGTCTTGGTGCGCGTATCGCGGGCGATGCGCTTGGGGCTGTCGAGGAACGCGCTAGCTTTGCGCGGTTTGGTCTCTAGATGCTGATCAAGGGCATCACCCTTTTCCTAATTGCTATGCTTGTCCTTGGAATGTTCGGCAAGCTCCGCTTTCCTTCGGTCGGTCCGCGCCGTGATGGCAAATGCGCCAAGTGCGGACGCCACCGCATCGGCAAAGGCCCCTGCGCCTGCGGCAAGGCATAGACGATGATGGACTGGGTTGTTGCATCGGCAAGCCTCGTGCTCCTGCTTCTGGCAGGGGATGCTTTGGTCAAAGGTGCGGTTAACCTCTCGCTCAGGCTCGGTGTTCCGGCGCTGATCGTGTCGTTGACCATCGTTGCCTTCGGCACCTCGGCGCCCGAATTGCTCATCTCGGTTCAGGCTTCTCTGGAGAACGCTCCGGGCATTGCCCTTGGCAACGTGGTGGGCTCCAATACCGCCAACATCCTGCTTGTCCTCGGCATTCCCGCGATACTGTCCACCATGCGGACAAGCGATTGCGAAACCCGCATGAGCTATGTCCAGATGATCCTGGCTAGCGGCCTCTTTATCGCCCTGTCGCTTGGTGGAGAGCTTACTAGGACCAGCGGGGCCATTCTTCTCGTCGCGCTGGCTGCGATGCTCTATTACGCGTTCCTCGAGGCCCGCCGACATCGTGCCTCATGCCATCTTTCCGATGCAGAGGAAGATGTCGAAGGTGCCGATCCTGATATGCCCTGGGCCAAAGTGCTGCTCATGTTGGGGCTTGGATTGATAGGCCTGCCCATCGGCGCCGGCCTGCTCGTCGATTCATCCGTCGCTATCGCAAGAGACTTTGGGATCAGCGAAACAGCCATCGGCCTTACCCTCGTCGCCATCGGGACATCTCTTCCCGAGCTCGCCACCACGGTGATGGCTGCTGTCCGGCGGCAGGCCGATGTGGCGCTCGGCAATGTAATCGGCTCAAATATGTTCAACCTTCTGGGGATAATGGGCATCGCCAGCCTCATTCACCCGATTCCGGTTGCCCCGAGTTTCATCGAATTCGATTTCTGGATCATGCTTGGCGCTTCGCTCTTGCTCTTGCCGTTTGTCTTTTTTCGCAAAGACCTCACGCGTGGTTGGGGCATCGCTCTGACAGCGCTATATACAGCCTATATAGTTGCAGTTCTGGGGTAGGTGATGCAGCAGAAGCGGGCACTAGTAACAGGTGGCGGCGCGCGGCTTGGGCGGGCGATGGCCTTGTATCTGGGTGAGCGGGGTTTCGATGTCGCGGTTCACTATTCGACCTCACGAGAAGGGGCGGAAGCCGTTGCCAAGGATATTCGCGCCATGGGCCGGTCCGCAGCAGCGATCAGGGCGGATCTGCTCAATGACGACGAGACCGAGGCTCTTTATGACGCGGCGACAGAAGCGCTTGGCGGGCCTGTCACTTGCCTTGTCAACAGCGCGTCGATCTTCGAATACGACACCATCCAGAGCGCCACGCGCGAAAGCTGGGACAGGCACATCGGGTCCAATCTGCGGGCGCCGTTTGTTCTGACACAGGCGATGGCAAGAACGATCCCCGATCCGCTCATGGACGAAAGGGGCGAGCCGGTGGCGCAGGGTCTGATCGTCAATATGGTCGATCAGCGGGTCCGCAAACTTACGCCGGATTTCATGACCTATACGATTGCCAAGATGGGGCTCTGGGCGCTTACCCAAACCTCGGCGCGGGGGCTTGCGCCCAAGATACGGGTCAATGCCATCGGGCCGGGGCCAACGATGATCGGCCATCGGCAAAGCCAGGAACACTTCGACAACCAACGCAAGGCGACCGTCTTGCAGCGCGGCTCGAGCCCCGAGGAAATCGTTGCCGCCCTTGGATATTTCCTCGATGCGCCGGGGGTTACGGGGCAGCTGATCTGTGTCGACGGCGGCCAGCATCTGGGCTGGAAGACCCCTGATATTCAGGGCGTCGAATGATCTGCCCCTGAAAGTTGTGCACCCTCGCTACGCGGTGGTCACATTCGGTAATCTTTCGTCAATGATTTCAGTCCCTTGCTGGAAGGAAACTTTTTATGTCAACAATTGCAATGGCTTACAGAATTGCCTAATTTTTAGGCACATTAAGGAAGGGGGCGAAAAACAAGGAAAATTTCCGCCTGCCCAGATATTGCCCACGGAGTTATCCACAGAAATGGTGGATGCCTTTCCTCTTGCCCTCCTATGGCTAACATGGCAGCGCAGAGCAGAATCACGGAGCTGCTGCGGATGACAGAAGACCCACCCGATCAGCCAACCGGTTTTGCCCGAATTCAGGGCTATTTGCGCAATCTCGAAAGCGCGCCGGGCGTGCGCGGATGATTTCCGAGACCGCGTCGATGATGTTTCTCACGACGCGGACAGAGACCGAGGCGCTCCTCCTCGAGCAGAACCTCATCAAGCAGCTCAAGCCGCGCTACAACGTGCTCCTGCGTGACGACAAGTCGTTCCCAAATATCCTTGTCAGCCGTGAGCACGCCTTTCCACAGATCAAGAAGCATCGGGGCGCCAAGAAGGAGAAGGGCGACTATTACGGCCCCTTCGCCAGCGCGGGGGCTGTGAACCGGACACTCAACCAGTTGCAGAAGGTATTCCTGCTTCGCAACTGCTCTGACAGCCAGTTTGAAAGCCGCACCCGCCCCTGCCTTCTTTATCAGATCAAGCGCTGCTCGGCGCCTTGTGTGGGGTATATCTCAGAAGCCGACTATGCCGCCGCGGTCACTGATGCGGCCGAGTTTCTCGGTGGCAAGACCACCCGCATTCAGGAAGCCCTCGCCGCCGAAATGGCCAATGCCGCCGAGGCGATGGAATATGAACGCGCTGCCGCCCTGCGCGACAGGATACGGGCACTGACGCAGGTGCAAACCGCGCAGGGGATCAATCCGAGGGGCGTTTCCGATGCCGATGTGATCGCCCTCCATATCGAAGGCGGGCAGGCCTGTGTTCAGGTCTTTTTTATCCGTGGGCACCAGAACTGGGGCAACCACGATTTCTATCCGCGCATCTCGGGCGAAGAGGATTCCACCGAGGTGATGGAGGCTTTCGTCGGCCAGTTCTACTCCGACCGCGAGCCGCCGAAGATGCTCCTTCTTTCGCACGGGCTTCAGGATCAGGAATTGATGGCCGAGGCCCTTGGGGAAAAGGCGGGCCGTAGGGTGGAAATCAACATCCCGCAGCGCGGTGAGAAGGCCGAGCTTGTCGGCCACGCGCTGCGCAACGCCCGCGAGAGCCTTGCGCGCCGGATGGCCGAGACGGCGACACAGACAAAGCTCATGCGCGGGATTGCCGAGGCCTTTGATCTCGATGGGCCGCCCGCCCGGATCGAGGTCTATGACAACAGCCACATTCAGGGCGAGCACGCCGTCGGCGCGATGATCGTGGCGGGGCCAGAGGGCTTTGAGAAGGGTCAGTATCGCAAGTTCAATATCAAGGGCGACAGCCTGACCCCCGGCGACGATTTCGGCATGATGAAAGAGGTGCTCACCCGCCGCTTCAGCCGCCTTCTCAAAGAGGATCCCGACCGCGCCACGGCCCAGTGGCCCGATCTTCTGCTGATCGACGGCGGCGCGGGGCAGGTCTCGGCCGTGATGGAAATCCTGCAAGAGCTTGGTGTTGACGACATTCCAACGGTCGGCGTCGCCAAGGGGATCGACCGCGATCAGGGCAAGGAGGAATTCTATCGCCCCGGCCAAAGCGCCTTTGCCCTGCCGCGCAACGATCCGATTCTCTATTTCATCCAGCGGATGCGCGATGAAGCGCACCGCTTTGTTATTGGCGCCCACCGCGCCAAACGGTCGAAGGCCATCGGCGCGACCCCGCTTGACGATGTGCCGGGCGTCGGCGCCGCCCGCAAACGCGCGCTTCTTGCCCATTTCGGCAGCGCGAAAGCCGTGAGCCGCGCCAATCTGGCCGATCTCAAGGCGGTTGAAGGCATCTCGGATGCGATGGCCGAGGCAATCTATGGCTTCTTTCACGAAAGAGGTTAGGCTGATCGAATAGGGTTTGAGAAAAAGGAGGTTGTGATGTCGGAGAGCAAGGAAAGCAATCGTCAAAGGAAGATGGGTGTCGGGATCGCGCTTGGGGCCGCTCTTGGTGGACGCAAATCTGATCAGGACTGATGCAGATCTGGATATGATGCTCTTCCGAATTGGACCGGGAAGAGATAGCAAAGTCCTATGAAACTGACCTTGCCCAATGTTCTCACGATTCTTCGAATGCTGGCCGCGCCCGGCGTTGCGATTATGTTTCTCTATTTCCACCGGCCTTGGGCCGATTGGCTGGCGCTGACGCTTTTTGTCGGCGCGGCGATCACCGACTTTTTCGATGGCTATCTCGCGCGCCTCTGGAAGCAGGAATCGAAATTCGGCGCAATGCTCGATCCGATTGCCGACAAGGCGATGGTGGTAATCGCTCTCGTCGTGATCACCGGTTTCTCGGGCATGAATCCGTGGATCCTTTTGCCCGCGACGCTCATCATCTTCCGCGAGGTCTTTGTCAGTGGTCTGCGCGAGTTTCTCGGCGCGACAGCCAAGCTCCTCGCCGTGACGAAGCTCGCCAAATGGAAAACGACCGCCCAGATGGTCGCCATCGCCATTCTCTTCTTTGGCACCGGACTTGATTTCATCGAACGCGGGCGTGGCCCGACTGTGGGCGGCCTCGCACCCCTTTCTGAGGGGCTTGCTGGGTGGGTCACTTGCTTGGGGATCGTTCTCCTTTGGATTGCTGCAATCCTAACGCTGATCACCGGCTGGGATTATTTCTCGAAATCGCTCCCCCACCTGAAGGACGCTGAATGATCGAGGTTCTCTATTTCGCCTGGGTCCGCGAGCGGATCGGTATTCCCCGTGAAAGGATCGAAACGGGCGCCAAGACGGTGGCCGATCTGGTCGAAGAGCTGCGCGGGCGCGAAGATCGCTATGCGGCCGCCTTCGAAGACCTCCGCGCATTGCGCGTGGCGATTGATCAAGAGCTGACCGATTTCAGCGCCTCTCTCGAGGGCGCACGCGAAGTGGCGTTTTTCCCACCGATGACGGGTGGCTGATGGCTGTCCGCGTCGATCCCGCCCGGTTTGATCCCGGCACCGAGCTCAACGCCTTTTCCAAGGGTGTCGGGAATGCCGGCGCAGTGGTGAGCTTCACCGGCGTTGTGCGCGATGTTGTGGGCGGCCTCAGCGCGATGGAGATCGAGCACTATCCGGGTATGACCGAAAAGGCGATTGCCGCGATTGTCGACGAGGCCAAATCGCGCTGGTCGCTGGCCGATGCTTTGGTGATCCACCGCTATGGGCGGCTTGAGGCGGGCGAGATGATCATGATGGTCGCCACCGCCTCGCGGCATCGGGTTGATGCCTTTCAGGCGGCGGAATTCCTGATGGACTATCTCAAGAGCCGCGCGCCGTTCTGGAAGAAAGAGCTAACGCGTGACGGCGCTGAGTGGGTCGAAGCCCGCGACGAGGACGAGGCGGCGCTGGACCGTTGGTGATCAGACCTCGCCGTGGCGCGGGCAGGTGATCAGGTGATCGTTGACCATGCCGACCGCCTGCATCCAGGCATAGACGATGGTCGGCCCGCAGAACTTGAAGCCGGCTTTCTTGAGGTCTTTCGAGAAGCGTTCAGATAGGGGCGTGAAGGCGGGCACCTCGGCCAGATTGGCCCAGCGATTGACTATGGGGGCGCCGCCCACATAGCTCCAGCAGAATTCCGCGAAATCGGGGATCTCCAGATAGGCGCGGGCATTGCCGATGGTTGCCTCGATCTTGGCCCGAGAGCGGATGATACCTGCGTCCAGCAAGAGGCGTTCGATCTCGGCCTCGCCCCATCCGGCGATGACCTCGGGATCAAAGCCCGCGAAAGCGGTGCGGAAATTGTCGCGTTTTTTCAGAATGGTGATCCAGGAAAGCCCCGCCTGAAACCCGTCGAGGACGAGCTTCTCCCAAAGCGCGCGGCTGTCATACTCCGGCACGCCCCACTCGGTATCTGATTGCCTCCGTCAAACGACCCTAGAGAATTCTAGGGGGGAGGCAATTGTTTACCGGGGATTAGGACGAATTGGAGATGATGCTCCGGCGCAGCGGGGTTTTGCCATGCATCATAGCCGACAGGAAATATTGGAACTCGCAGATGGCGGGACGGGATATCCGACCGAAAGCCCGGGCTGGGCCGATTTCAGGGATGGCTATTCCGCGGCCGAAGCCGCCTTGTTTGAGCGGCGGGCGGCTCTCGAGTATCATCCGGTCTATGCCACGGGTGAACAGGTCAGCCTTGCTTTCTATCGTGCGAACCTGAGTCTTCGCGACGAATATTCCAAGCCGATCGCGCGGGCGTCCTATGCTGGACGGGCAGAAAAAGAACTTCTCGGGCGGGATCTGGATACGGTCGCGCTCAAACTTGGCATCGAAAACCTCAGAGCTCGGCCGGATATCCGGCTCGCGGTGCCGTCGTCTGCCCGATCCCTGGCGGACTCGCGCTGGCGGCAAGAGCTTGAAGCTGGTCTAGGCGCCAACCCTTATCTTGGCGAGCGGCTGATCCTCGAAATGGACGAACCGTCGGTCATGGATCTTCACGAGGTCGTTGGGCGCTTTATGGCCGAAATGCAGGGGCATGGTGTTGCCTTCGCGCTAGGTCGTTTCGGCTCGGGGGCGACGAACTTCCAATATCTGCGCCGCTTTCATTTCGATCTGGTGTCGATAGATCGCTCCTTTGTGAAGGGCATCGAGACCGATCCGGATAATCAGGTTGTTGTAGGCGCGCTTGTCTCCATCGCACAACAATTCGAGATGTTCACAGTCGCTCCTGACGTGGAAATCCCGCAAGAAGCCTCGAAATTGCTTGAGTTGGGTGTCGATTGCATGAGCGGCCAATTCTTTGGCCCGCCTCTTGCCAGACTGTGACCAAAACGCAATGCTGCAGGTGCGAAGGCGGGGGCGGGTCCATTCAGATTGCCCCGCAGCAGAAGACTCCGTAAACAGGCTTCGATCGCGGGTTGGCCCCGTCTGGCATATCAAGACGCCCTCCCGCCTTGGCTTGGATAGGAGAGGATTTCCGCATGACCAACGTCGTTATCGCCTCTGCGGCCCGCACCGCCGTGGGCAGCTTCACCGGCGCTTTTGCCAATACCCCCGCACATGAGCTTGGCGCTGCGGTTCTTGAGGCCGTGGTTGCCCGCGCCGGCATCGAAAAGGCCGAAGTCAGCGAGACAATCCTCGGTCAGGTGCTGACCGCCGGTCAGGGCCAGAATCCGGCCCGCCAGGCGCATATTCGCGCCGGCCTTCCCATCGAAAGCGCCGCCTGGGGCATCAATCAGGTTTGTGGTTCTGGCCTTCGCGCCGTGGCTCTCGCCGCCCAGCATATCCAGCTTGGCGATGCCTCGATCGTCGCTGCGGGCGGCCAAGAGAATATGTCGCTCTCGACCCACTGCGCCCACCTGCGCGCGGGTGTGAAGATGGGCGATGTGAGCTACATCGACACGATGATCCGCGATGGCCTTTGGGATGCTTTCAACGGTTATCACATGGGTCAGACCGCCGAGAACGTTGCCAACCAGTGGCAGATCAGCCGCGATATGCAGGACGAATTTGCCGTGGCCAGCCAAAACAAGGCCGAAGCCGCGCAGAAGGCCGGACGTTTCGTGGATGAGATCGCGGCCTTCACGGTCAAGACCCGCAAGGGCGATATCGTGGTCGATGCCGACGAGTATATCCGCCACGGCGCGACGCTCGACGCGATGCAAAAGCTCCGCCCTGCCTTCGTCAAGGATGGCTCGGTAACCGCCGCCAACGCCTCGGGCATCAACGACGGCGCTGCTGCGGCCCTGATGATGACCGACAAGGAAGCCGAGCGCCGCGGCATCGAACCGCTCGCCCGCATCGTTTCCTACGCGACCGCTGGCCTCGATCCGGCGATCATGGGGGTCGGTCCGGTCATGGCCTCGCGCAAGGCGCTTGAGAAGGCGGGCTGGAAGGCGAGCGATCTCGATCTCGTCGAGGCTAACGAAGCCTTTGCCGCGCAGGCTTGCGCCGTGAACAAGGACATGGGCTGGGATCCGGCCATCGTAAACGTAAACGGCGGCGCCATCGCCATCGGCCACCCGATCGGAGCCTCGGGCGCGCGCATCCTCAACACCCTTCTGTTCGAGATGAAGCGCCGCGGCGCCAAGCGTGGCCTTGCCACCCTTTGTATCGGCGGCGGCATGGGTGTTGCCATGTGCCTCGAGCGCCCGTAAGCGCCACAACCGACAGATTTATGCGGCAGCGCAGCGTAATTTTATTGCGCTGTGATGTTTGCCAAGATAATTAGATTGCGCAGAGAATTTGAAGGAGAATCGATATGTCTCGCGTTGCATTGGTTACTGGGGGATCGCGGGGCATCGGTGCCGCTATCTCGATCGCTCTCAAGAATGCCGGCTACACCGTTGCTGCCAACTATGCCGGCAATGATGAAGCCGCTGCCGCCTTCACCGCGGAAACAGACATCAAGACCTACAAATGGTCTGTCGCCGATTACGATGCCTGCGCCGCCGGCATCGCCAAGGTCGAGGCGGATCTCGGGCCGGTCGAAATCCTCGTGAACAACGCCGGGATCACCCGCGATGCGATGTTCCACAAGATGACCCCTCAACAGTGGAAAGAGGTCATCGACACCAACCTCTCGGGCGTTTTCAACATGACCCACCCGATCTGGTCGGGGATGCGCGACCGCAAGTTTGGCCGCGTGATCAACATCTCGTCGATCAACGGCCAGAAGGGGCAGGCGGGGCAAGCCAACTATTCCGCCGCCAAGGCTGGCGATCTGGGCATGACCAAGGCGCTCGCGCAAGAGGGCGCGCGGGCCGGCATCACAGTTAACGCCATCTGCCCGGGCTATATCGGTACCGAAATGGTCCGCGCCATTGACGAGAAAGTGCTGAACGAGCGGATCATTCCGCAGATCCCGGTCGGCCGCCTTGGCGAGCCGGAAGAGATCGCGCGGATCGTGGCTTTCCTCGCTTCGGACGATGCGGGCTTTATCACCGGCTCGACGATTTCCGCGAACGGCGGTCAGTTCTTCGTCTAAGGGCGATTGCAGGCTTCTCAAACACCGCTAAAAGGGTCGGGCTTTCCCGGCCCTTTTTCTTGGAGGCCCCATGCCCCGTTCCCGAGCGACCCTGATCGGCTTTGCCGCGGTGATCCTGTGGTCGATGCTGGCCGTCCTGACGGTCGGGACGGCGCCCGTGCCGCCGCTTCTGCTCAATGCGATCTGCTTCGGGATCGGTGGAGCGGTGGGGATTGTCTGGTTGATGCTTAGCGGCGAGATCGGCTCGCTTCGGCAAGTGCCGCTCAAGGTCTATGTGATCGGGACGGCGGGCCTTTTCGGTTATCATTTCTTCTATTTCTCGGCACTCAGGATGGCGCCTGCCGCCGAGGCTGGGCTCATCGCGGCCACGATCCTTTTGGGCGGGCGCGAGGGGTCGGTCGATGGTGCGATGGCGGGCTATGCCCTCGCGCTCGTCTGCGCTTTCACATGGTCGGGCTATTCGATCATTTCCCGCAGTTTCGGCGCAGTGCCGACGGGATCGGTCGCCGTCTTCTGCCTCGCGACCGCCGTGCTCTCGGCGGTGGCACATTTGCAGTTTGAAACAGCCCTTTGGCCCGCAGGGGCGCTCGGCTGGCTCTCGGTCATCGGCCTAGGTCTCGGGCCGGTGGGCCTTGCCTTTTATGTCTGGGATATCGGCGTCAAAAAAGGCGACATCCAGCTTCTGGGTGTCGCCTCTTATGCAGCGCCGGTGCTATCGACGCTGATTCTCGTTCTGGCCGGGGTCGCCGCCCCGAGCTGGAGCCTTCTCGCCGCCGCAGTCTTTAGGCCGAGAGGCGGGCGATTTCCTCTTTGATCTGAAGCTTCTGCTTCTTCAGCTTGGCAATCTCAAGGTCATCCGACGAGAGGGTGCGCTGGGCCGCTTCTACCGCATCCGAGAGAGTTTGGTGCTTCTTCTTCAGTTCATTCAGATGCGAACTCATGGTCATGGAGGTCTCCTCTCTCGGGTTGATTTGGTCTCAGTCGAGCACAACTTTTCCCGTCTGTCACGCGGCGCGTGGGCGTTTGGCGGGAACCAGCAGTCTCGAGCCCAATCCTGAACGGCAGGTTAATGCCGGAGAGGGAGAGGCTTGCCATCCCGCAGGATTGCCCGCGCCTCGGCGGTATAGTCGTCTCTATCTTCGACATGGGTATGCCCATCGTGGAGCACAAGAGGTGCCGAAAGATGAAAAGCGGCGCGTCCACCTTTGCGCGCCTGCAAGAGGAATAGCTTTGGCGCGCGGCCCGGGCGTGGGGCGAGCGGCCGCACGACGATCGACCCGAGCCGTCCTTCGCAGGCGGCGAGCACCTCGGGCAAACGTTCGATTCTTTGCACAAGGGTCAGCGTGCCTTTCGGACGCAGCCGCCGCGCGGCAACATCAATCCATTGCGTCATCGGGGTGTCGCCGCCGAGAGCCGTGTCCCGACCGTGATCCGCCGAGGCGGTGGACGCCGAGCGATCAAAATATGGCGGATTCATCAGAATGTGGTGCCACAGGCGCTGGCGGAGCTCGGAGGGCAGGTTCCTTAGGTCAGCCTCAATCACTTCGAGAGGAACATCGTTTTCTTTGGAATTCTGACGGGCCAGCGCGGCATAGTCGCGCTGCAGTTCGATCCCCACAAGGGCCAACCCCTCGACGCGCACCCCTAGGCAAAGGATCGCGGCGCCTGCCCCGCATCCAAGCTCGAGAACCTCTTGCCCGCTCTCTGCCGGAACGGCCGCAGCCAGAAGCACCGGATCGACCCCCGCGCGATAGCCTTCGCGCGGCTGCCAAAGACGAATCCTGCCGCCCAAAAACTCGTCGCAGGTGAGTTCATCTGTCACGAAAGCCCCGTAAAACCGTTGTCTGACAGGACCACTCGAGCCTCCTCAAGGTCGGCATCCAGAACCATCAGCCGCCTTGGAAAGATTCCGATGCTTCCTTCAAGGACGCTCATGTTTACGTCCATTTCAAAGCAGTCTATATCCTCGCCGTCCAGAAGGGCCTTGGCGAAAGCGATGTCTGTCGGGTTGTTGCTGCGCAGAAGTTCCTTCATGGTCAAAGACCTATGTGGTTGCCCCCCTGTTGTCTATCACGCTGACGGAGAAGTTATGAGCCTGGATATCGCTGCGACCAAACCTCACGAGCGCCTGGCGGAGGCGCTGGCCGAGGATTTGGCGCGTGTGAACGCGATGATCCGCGCGCGCATGGCGTCCGAGAACACGCCGCGCATTCCCGAAGTAACGGCGCATCTGATCGAGGCCGGCGGCAAGCGCCTGCGCCCGATGCTGACCCTCGCCGCCGCGCGGATGTGCGGCTATGACGGGCCATTCCATATCCATCTGGCCGCGACGGTCGAATTCATCCACACCGCCACGCTTCTGCACGACGATGTGGTGGACGAAAGCACCCAGCGCCGCGGCCGACCGACCGCCAACCTCTTGTGGGACAATACTTCGAGCGTTCTCGTGGGCGATTATCTCTTTGCCCGTTCGTTCCAGCTCATGGTCGAAACCGGCTCGCTTCGCGTGCTCGACATTCTCGCCAACGCGGCTGCGACGATTGCCGAGGGCGAAGTTCTTCAGCTGACCGCCGCGCGCAATTTGGCCACCACGGAAGAAACCTATCTCAAGGTCGTTCGCGGCAAGACCGCGGCGCTTTTCTCGGCGGCAACCGAGGTGGGCGGCGTGATTGCCGGTATGGACGATGATGCTGTCGGCGCCCTCTTTGCCTATGGCGACGCGTTGGGCGTGGCCTTCCAGATCGTCGACGATGTGCTCGACTACGGCGGCACCTCCGCTATCGGCAAAAATATCGGCGACGATTTCCGCGAGCGGAAATTGACGCTTCCGGTGATTAAGGCGGTTGCCAAGGCCGATGCCGAGGAGCGTGCCTTCTGGGTTCGCACGATCGAGAAGGGCCAGCAGGGCGACGGCGATCTGGAAATGGCGCTTGCCATCCTTGCCCGTCACGGCGCGGTCGAGGCGGCGCGGCAAGAGGCGATTGCCTGGGTCGGCAAGGCCAAGGCCGAGATGGCCCAGCTGCCCGAACATCCGCTGCGCGATATGTTGGTCGATCTGGCCGACTATGTCGTGGCGCGGATCAACTGACCGAGCCCACGGAAACCCACCAGTCTGGATGAACGCGCCGGATCGCTGCGGCGGCGGCCTCGGCGAGCTCGGCGCTTGCGAAGAGGCCAAAGCAGGTGCTTCCCGAGCCCGACATACGCGCAAGGGCGCAGTCGGGTTGCGCTTCGATCGCTGATTTGACCTCGCTGATCGGCGCGAAATCTGAAGCCGCCTGTTCAAGATCGTTGCGTGTGAGCCTGAGCCAGACGGCAAACTCGGCCAAATCGGCAAAGCCTGCGGGCATCTCGGGCATCGGCGGGTTTTCGATGCCGCCACGGGATGCGAGGGCCGCAAAGATCGCGCCAGTGGGGGTTTCCACTCTGGGATTGACGAGGAGCATGGTAAAGGCCGGCAGGGCTGGCGCGGGCCTCAAGACCTCACCAATCCCACGCATCACCATCGCCTTGGGCGCAGCAAGGCAGACCGGAACATCGGCACCCAGAGCCGCGGCCTTGTCGGCGGTTGGCAGGGGCAGGCCCCAAAGAACGGAGAGGCCCCGAAGCGTTGCCGCGGCATCGGCCGAGCCGCCACCGATGCCGGCACCATGCGGCAAGTGCTTTTCAAGCGTGATACGCGCGCCCTTGCCGGTGCCAAGAAGCTGCGCCGCCCGAAGGCAGAGGTTGCGCCCATCGGTCGGGACGCCCTCGGCCAGAGGGCCGCGGACCTCGAGGCTCAGGGTGTCGGCGGGCACAAACCTGAGGCGATCCCCCACATCGGGAAAGACCACGAGGCTATCAAGCAGGTGATACCCGTCCGCGCGGCGGCCGGTGACGTGAAGCGTCAGGTTGACCTTGGCCGGAGCAAAGGCCTCAACGCTCATCACGCGGCACCGTAACCGCGCCTCGGCTTCGCGCCCTACAGCCCAGAGAACATCGCCCAAGTGATCGCTGATGATCGGATCAAGCGGCTCAAGTTCGGCCGCTCGAACCATATGGACGATCGCCTCATCATAGCGGCCAAGCCGGTAAAGCACCCAAGCGAGGCTATCCACGATGGCGCCACTGTCGGGTTGAGCCTCGACCGCCCGCGCGATCATGTCGAGCGCCTCGTCAAGTTTTTCGCGCCTTTCAACGAGCGAATAACCTAGATAGTTGAGGATCGAAGGATGCCCCGGCTGAAGCTCGAGAGCGGCGCGGAAGTCGGCCTCGGCATCAGCCCAGTTGCCCATCCGCTCGGACGTGATCCCGCGCGTATAGAGGACAATCCAGCGAGAAGGATCACTCGGCCCATAGGTCGCCAAAGCACGGGTATAGGCAGCGTTGGCAGCCGCCCAGTCGCTGTTTCGTCGCAGCATATCCCCGAGGGATGCGAGCGCGTCCGGCATTTCACCGCTATTGCGGATCAGCGCGTTCAATACTTCGATTGCCGTATCGGTTCGGCCCGCGCTATCGAGGGCGGCTGCTCGTCCCAGCTCGGCTTTGAAATAGATCGGGTCATCTCGGGCAATCTTTGCGTAGGTCTCATTCGCCTGATCAAAGCGGCCGAGCGCCTCGAGAAGTCGGGCCGAAAGGATGATGGCTTCGCTGTGGGTCGGATTAAGGGCTTCAGCTGCACGCGAGTAGAGAAGGGTATAGTCATCGTCAGCATCCCCTTCGATGGCCGCAGCCACCGAGAAGAACACTTCCGCCATTCCTTCGACAGGCCCAGAAACAAATTCGAAACGCAGCACCTCGCCCGATCTCAGCCGGGCGATCTTGTCGAGGAAGACGGGATCCCCGGCAGAACCGGAAAAATCCTCGAGAAGCGAAATGGCCGCATCATTCTTGCCGAGTTGGCTAAATATCTCGGCCCGCGCGAGCGCTGCGCGGTGTGTCCGCTGCATCCCTTGTTCGGGCGGGAGGGAGAGGATCGCATCGGCGCCCTCAAAGTCTCCAACAGAGGCAAGAGCGAGCGCCTTGTGATAGAGACCGAAGGCGCGAAGCCCAGGGGAATCGATCACTTCGTCAAAACTTTGTACCGCGCGGGTCATGCGTCCGCGCCCGACGAACGACCAGGCCTGTGCCAGCCCATCGACCAGTGGCCCGACGCTTTGGCCCTGCTCAAGCAAAACGAATATCCGCTGCCAGTTTCCGGTATGGGCGGCGTGAACCATCGCGATGAAATTGGCGGTCTGGCTGTCGATTCCGATCGCGATCATTCGGTCGGCCAGGCCGTAGGCCTGATCGAACTCGCCCAGGGCAAAATGGGCGCGGAGCGCTTCTTCAAGCAGAACGGGATTCTGCGGATCGTCTATCAGGGCGCGATCAAGATAGGCCGCCGAGAGGGCGAAATCGTAGTCCATGATTGCCATGCGCGCCGCCAGATAGGCGCCTGCGTCGGGCTCGGCATAGGCCGGGCCCGAGGCCGCTACGGCCAAGGCCGAGGTGGCAAAAAAACTGCGGATACTCTTCACGTCAAACCAGTCTTTCGTTGGCGGGAAATCGCAGGGCCACCCTAGAGAACCGCGCCCCCAGCCGCAATCGCAGGCAGGTCACGAGGGCGTGCAAAAATGAAAAAGGGGGCCGAAGCCCCCCTGATCTGATCCCGATCACATATTGGGATAATTCGGACCGTCGCCGCCCTGAGGCGTCGTCCAGTTGATATTCTGGCTGGGATCCTTGATGTCGCAGGTCTTGCAGTGCACGCAGTTCTGGAAGTTGATGACAAAGCGCGCGTCCTTGCCCTCTTCCTCGATCACCTCATAGACGCCGGCCGGGCAATAACGCTGGGCGGGCTCGGCGTATTTCGGCAGGTTGACCGAAATCGGGATCGAGGAATCCTTGAGCCGCAGGTGACAGGGCTGGCTTTCCTCGTGGTTGGTCATCGAGAAGCTGACGTTGGTCAGCCGGTCAAAGCTCAGCTTGCCATCGGGCTTGGGATAGTCGATCGGCTTGTGCTTCGATGCCTCTTCGGTCGCCGCGGCGTCGGATTTGCCGTGGCGCAGGGTGCCGAGGAGCGAGAGGCCAAAAAGATTGTTCGTCCACATATCGAAGCCGCCGACGGCAAGCGAGGTCAGAAGGCCATACTTCGACCAGAGCGGTTTGACGTTGCGGACGCGCTTGAGGTCTTTGCCCACGGGGCCAGCCTTGAGCGCAGCATCGTATTCCATCAGCGTATCGCCGCCACGGCCCGCCTTGATCGCGGCATGGGCGGCTTCGGCCGCCTCGATGCCGGAATGCATGGCGTTGTGGTTGCCCTTGATGCGCGGCACGTTCACAAGGCCCGCGGAGCAACCCAGAAGGCAACCACCGGGGAAGGCCGTTTGCGGGATCGACTGCCAGCCGCCCTCGCTGATCGCGCGGGCGCCATAGGCCACGCGCTTGCCGCCCTTCAGAAGCTCGGCCACCATCGGGTGATGCTTGAACCGCTGGAATTCCATATAGGGGAAGAGATAGGGGTTGGCATAGTTCAGGTGGACGACGAAGCCCACATAAACCTGATTGTTTTTAATGTGATAGATGAACGACCCGCCGCCGGCGTTCGAGCCGAGGGGCCATCCCATCGTATGGGTCACGGTGCCCTCGCGGTGCTTGGCGGGGTCGATCTCCCAGATCTCTTTCATGCCAAGGCCAAACTTCTGTGAACACTGACCCTTGGAGAGATTGTATTTCGCCATCACCTCTTTCGAGAGGCTGCCGCGCACGCCTTCGGAGAGGAAGACATATTTGCCGCGCAGCTCCATGCCGGGCTCGTAGTTCGGCCCCATGCTGCCATCGGCTTCCTTGCCGAACTCGCCCGCGACCACGCCGACAACCTCGCCGTTCTCGCCATAGACCAGCTCCGAGCAAGCCATGCCCGGGAAGATCTCGACGCCCATCGCCTCGGCCTG
Organism: Paracoccaceae bacterium; assembly: GCA_009920775.1. Taxonomy (GTDB): domain Bacteria; phylum Pseudomonadota; class Alphaproteobacteria; order Rhodobacterales; family Rhodobacteraceae; genus RFZI01. Next base: position 18,110 of record RFZI01000011.1, read on the forward strand.
TTCCGCCATCCAGCGGGTGACATTGGCCATCGAGACGATGTAGTTGCCGTGATTGTTCATCAGGGGCGGCATCGCGAAATTCGGGATGCGGATCGAGCCCTCGGCGCCGAGCATGTAGAAATTGTCTTCCTTCACCTCGGTCTTGATCGGGGCGCCTTTTTCCTTCCAGTCCGGCATGAGCCGATCAAGGCCGGCAGTATCGAGAACCGCGCCCGAGAGGATATGAGCGCCAACCTCGGATCCCTTTTCGAGGACGACCACGTTGAGATCGGCGTCAAGCTGCTTGAGCCGGATCGCAGCCGAAAGGCCCGCAGGGCCGGCGCCTACGATGACAACGTCATAATCCATAGCTTCGCGTTCGATTTCGGCCATGTCGTGTTCCTTGGTTTGCGGGCAACAATCTTGCGTTCGGGGTTACCCGAACTGCCCAAGCAGAGCAATCGTGACGCGACGGATTTTGCGCCTCGTGCGACCTTTGTTTTCGCTGATTTGCCTTGTTACCCTTGACGAGCCATCGGCGGTTCAGGTTATGAACGTCCGATTGATGGAATGACTGCCCAAAAGGGACGAGAAATGGAAAAGATCCCCCTGACACGCGCCGGGTTTGAAAAGCTCGAGGCCGAACTGCGCCATTTCAAGAGCGTCGAGCGTCCTGCGATCATTCAGGCGATTGCCGAGGCGCGCGCGCATGGCGATCTTTCGGAGAATGCCGAATATCATTCCGCCAAGGAAAAGCAGTCGTTCATCGAGGGGCGCATCAAAGAGCTTGAGGGCGTGATCTCGCTCGCGGATGTGATCGACCCGACCAAGCTCTCGGGCACGATTAAGTTCGGCGCCACGGTCGAGATCGTCGATGAGGATACTGACGAGGAAAAAACCTATCAGATCGTCGGTGAATACGAGGCCGATATCGAGAACGGCCGCCTCAACATCAAATCGCCTCTGGCGCGTGCCCTGATCGGCAAGGACGAAGGCGATAGCATCGAAGTTCGCACTCCGGGCGGCGATCGCGGTTACGAAATTCTTAAAGTTCGCTATATTTAGACGACCCGAACTAGGGTCAGGGACATTTGATGGCAGAGCGCCAAACCAATTCGGCTTCTCGGCAGTCGGCTCTTGTCGGCAAGGAAGACCCGCGAATTTCCGGGACAGAGGTTGTCGCCCTGATTGCCAGCCTCGTTTGGCTGGCGGGGATCGGCCTTTTTTTTCTTGTCGCCCCGGCCGATGAAACGGGTCTGGATTCCCTAAGGTTTGTGCTGACGCTCATGGTGGTTTTCCTGCCTGTCGCGATCATCTGGGTGGCGGCGGTTTCCGCACGATCGGCTCGGATTGTTCGGGAAGAGTCCCAGCGCCTTCAGGTGGCTGTAGAGGCGCTCCGCAAAAGCTATATTGCTGAACAGAAGGGGCGGCCCACCGGTGCGCTTCAACCCAGCGTCGAGCGCAAGCTGGCCGAAATTGCCCAGACGGCGCGGCAAACTGAGGTCGCGTTGACAACCTTTACCACGCATCGTGACGGCGCGCGCAAACCGGTCGTTCTCGAACCGGCGCCGACCGACGATCAGCCGAGCCTCGCACTGGGAACCTCTGTCGAGGACATCGAGCCACCGCTTGAAACACCGGATCTGATCAGAGCGCTGAATTTCCCCGATACCGAAAGCGACGAGGTCGGCTTTTCTGCGCTCCGGCGTGCGCTGCGCGACCGTCAGGCGCGGCAGTTGGTTCAGGCCAGTCAGGATATTCTGACGCTTCTATCGCAGGACGGGATCTATATGGACGACATGATCCCCGACCGCGCACGCCCTGAAATCTGGCGCCGTTTTGCCAAAGGCGAACGGGGCCGGGTCATCGCCGGCCTTGGTGGCATCCGTGATCGGTCGAGCCTTGCGCTAACCGCCGGGCGGATGCGCGAGGATACGATCTTTCGCGATGCGGCCCACCACTTCCTGAGAAAGTTCGACCAGATGCTTGTCGGCCTAGAGCCTCGGGCATCGGATGCCGAATTGGTCGATCTGGCAGAAACCCGCACCGCGCGGGCCTTCATGCTGTTAGGGCGCGTGGCTGGGACGTTCGACTGAGGTTCAGACCACGCGACAAATCATCGTCGTCGTGGAGTCGAAGCCGAAGACATGGCGCAAAAGACCCATGTCGACCTGCGTTACCGGAACGAAGCCGATGCGCTCATAAAGCGCCCGCGCGCGATGATTGCTTCCGGCAACTTCAAGCCGGACTTCGGCATAGCCCTGTCTGCGGGCCTCTTCGAAAATCGCATGAAGAAGCGCAGTTCCCACGCCTTGGCCCCGTGCCGAGGGGGCAACGGCAAGCCCGTCTATCAGGAACCGCTCGTTGTCGACATCGTTGACGAGGAGAGCCATCAAGACCGCCCGCCAAAATGCTCCGACGACACCATAGACCGCGGCGAGATCCCGCAACCGGCCACCAACCAGCGCGCCCTCGTAGGTCTTGAAGCCGGCGATTCCAATCAGCGTTCCGCTTTGATCATGGGCGCAGATGGCGTGGTCGGTACCCAGCGCGCGCTGGATGTAGGCGGTCGCGCGATGTTCGGGGCCCATGACCCGGCCCAGCTTGCCACCAAAGGCCAGCCAGTAAAGCTGGGCGGCCTCTGCGATGTCTTGGCGTTCTACGCCGCGGGTGATCTGCATGGTAGCTGGTCCTGATCCTGGCGGAAGCATGATAGCAAACCGCGCGGATTGCCATTCTTTGATGCGAAGCGTATGCGGCGAGGAACCGCAGGACCAGGCATGACCCAAATCACACCGACCAAAGCATTCCTGCAGGGGCTCCGCCGCAGTTTGCCCTTCATTCTGGTCGTTGTGCCCTTTGCCACGCTTTTCGGCGTTGTCGCCACGGAGGCCGGGCTGAACCTTATTCAGACTATGGGGTTCACCGCGCTGGTCATCGCCGGTGCCGCGCAATTTGCATCGCTCCAGATGATGCAGGATCAAGCGCCGATCCTCATGGTGCTTCTGGCCGGCCTAGCCGTGAATATGCGGATGGCAATGTATTCCGCGTCGCTCGTGCCCTATCTCGGGAAAGCGCCGCTTTGGCAGCGCGCCTTCGCCGCCTATATTCTTTTCGACCAAAGCTATGCGGTGAGCCTTGATCGGTTTGAGAAAGAGCCAGAGCTTTCGATCCCGGCGCGGATCGCATTCTTCTTTGGGGTGGCAATCCCGATCTCTATCCTTTGGTGCGGGACAACGGCGGTTGGCGCGTTGGTCGGATCGGCAATCCCGTCGTCGATGGGGCTCGATTTCGCCCTGCCCATCACGTTCATTGCCCTGATCGGCCCCATGCTCAAATCAATCCCCCATGTGGCGGCGGCGGTTGTGTCAGTGGTCGGGGCGCTGGCGCTGGGCTGGATGCCAAGCGGGGTCGGTCTGCTTGTTGCCGCGTCTTTGGCGATGCTGACCGGTGCACTGGTCGAGGATTGGAGCAGCAAATGGGTGCACTAGGCTATTCCTCGGTTCAGATATGGCTCATTATTGTGCTTCTCGCCTTGGGCACGTTTGCCCTGCGCTTTTCGTTTCTCGCCATTCTGGGCGACCGGACGCTGCCGCCGTTTCTGTTGCGCCTTTTGCGTTACACGCCGGTTGCCGTAATTCCTGGAATGGTCGCTCCGCTCGTCTTGTGGCCCGCAGCCACCGGAGGCGAACCAGATCCGCTGCGCCTTGCGGCGGCGGCGGCAACTCTCTTCGTTGGGGTCGCAACGCGCAACGTAATCTGGGCCATTTTGGCCGGCGCGGTCGTGTTGGTCGGAGGGCTCGGGCTTACAGGCCAGCTCTGATCATTGCGTCGATCTGGGCCGCAGCGACCGATTTATCGTCCGCGTCGTCCTCGTGGTATTCGATGCGCTTTATGCCCGGATACTTGGAAAACTGCTTCTCAAGCTCGTTGGGAAAGAATGTCACTTTGGTATTCTCGAAGCCCGGCAGCCGCTTGAGGATCTCGGTGGTTGAGACAGTGCAGCGCGCTTCGCCGACCGGACCATAGGCCATCGTCTCGCGCAGGGCCATTTCGGCCACTTCGGCAGGCACCTGAAGCTCTTGTATGACCGTGTAGTAGGTCTCGCGGGAATGGTAGGAGATGTAGAAATCCAGCACCCTTGGCGTAATGCCAAAGATCAGGTCGTTCCGTTCGGGGATCGTCGGGTGTTTGAACGAGCCCGCCGGATCCCAGAGAACGCGCTGGCTGGCGTTGATCAGGAGGGCGGTATGCGCCCCGCTGCCCGAGCCGACCGATTTCATCGTGATCAGCGTCAGCGAGGGGGGCGCGTCGTGGCGGTAGACGCTGGCCTCGACCAGCTCATCCGGGGCCCAGACCGCTTCGCCGGGAACACAGGCCGCCAGAGCGACTGGCAGCCCGAGAACAACGAAACGGCGGTTTACCATGTCAGGGCTAGATATCAGGCGCCGACGAGCGCCAGAAAGACGACTGCGATCAGAATCACGATGACCGATTTGGTCACGAAGCTGATGAACCCGTCAAAGGTCTTTTCCTGGGCGTTGATGTTCATGGTGCCGTGCTTGTGTTCGGCCATTTCGGGCTCCTGTGAGATAGGTGTTTCGAGGCTGAATAGACGATATCGGCGGCCCTGTCACGCCTTGGAAGTGGCATGTTTTGTCGCGTCAGCCGGTGTTTCGAGATCGCGGGCAAGTCGGAAACCAATCCGGTCCGGTTCTTCGATTTCTTCCTCTGCAGGAAGAGCGATCAGCATGACATTGAGCTGGCTGACGTGCTGGACCAGCTGGGTGCGCGCGCCATCGTCTGTGGTGCCGTAGAAGGTTAGGATATCGGGATCGAAATAGCCGAGGCCTTCAATCCGAACCACACCCGCCTCGCCGCCGGTGAAGCCGAGGGCGACCTCTTCGTCTTTGTTCAGCTGCTTTTCGAAATTCTGGATGTAGAGGATCAGGCGTTCGTAGGCCCAGCGGGCTTCGCTCTTGTCCTCGGAATATTGGAAATTCTCGGGCAGCTCGCTGTCCATCGCGCAGGGTGTGTTCGGGTTTTTGTGGACCTCGTGCACCATAGGCAGGATCGCGTTTTCAACGGCCTCGGCGGAGGTCGAGATCGTGCTTTGCGGGCTGTCTTTGCGGGCGGACTGATTCATTTCGGCTCCCGTTTGAGCTGACCCCAGTCTAGCAGTTTCCGCCGCGCTAGACAGCCTGCCAGAGATAGGCTCCATCCTCGCCTAAGAAACGCCGCGCGCGGCCGGTCTGGTGCAGGTGGTTGAGGTGGGCGATTGTCTCGGCCAATGCCATGCCGTATTCGCCCGCACCGATCTCCCGTTTGAACAGCGGCAAGAAGCATTCGCCGCCGCGCTTTGGCGTTTGCAGATGGTCAACCAGTCGGCCCAATGCGCCGACATGATTTTCGATCAACTGCCGCAGGCGGGTTGGAAGGCCGATGAACGGGAGCTTGTGGCCGCCGAGGACGAAATGCTCCTCAGTGGCGAAACCGGTGAAGCGGTGGCACGAGTCGAGCCATTCGGCCACCGGATCGGCCTCGGGTTCGTTGGCATAGACGCCGAGGTTGGGGCTGATCGAGGGCAGAAGCTGATCGCCTCCAATCACAAGGTTGTCCTCAAGGCTCCAGAAGGTCGCGTGTTCGGGCGCGTGGCCGTGACCGATCCTTGTGATCCAGCGGCGGCCGCCGAGGCTGATTTCCTGGCCTTCGACGATGCGATCATAGCCGGCGGGCAAGGAATGCACGCAATCGGCAAAGTTGAAGGGGCGCTCGGTTTTGCGTTGCTCGTAGAGGGCCGGATCCATGCCCGAGCGGCGATAGAAGGCGAGGGTTTCCTCGGTGGGGGCGGGCTGGACATCAAGGGTCAGCATCCGTGCGAGGATCCAGCTCGTTCGCGTGGTGGCCAGTGCCGCCCCGCGCGCCACGAACCATCCGGCGAGGCCGATATGGTCGGGGTGATAATGGGTGACGATCACCCGCCCGACCGGCTTGCCGCGCAGCGGGCCGGACAAGATAGCCTCCCAAATGGCGCGGGATTTGCGGGTGTCGAAGCCGGTGTCGAGGATCGTCCAGCTGTCACCCTCGTCGATGGCGAAGACATTGACATGATCGAGCGCCATCGGCAGCGGCAGGCGCAGCCAGAGGACGCCTTCTGCCACCTCGATCGCTTCGCCCGGTGCGGGAGGCTCCTCGAAGGGATAGCGGATCAGCGCCGCCGGAGATGTCAAAGCCCGAGCTCCTCCAATGGAACGTCAACCAGCCCTGCCGCGCCGGCAGTGGCATGAGCCAATAGCGCCTGATGCTCGGGGAGGACACTGCGAATGTAGAAGGCAGCAAGCGCCCCCCGAGAAGGCGGAAGGCGGCCTCGCCCCCGTCCATCATCTTACGACCCACTAGGTCCATCGCCTGAATGCCGTTGGTGCCTTCGTAAATCGCCGTCACCCGCACATCGCGCAGGAATTGGGCGGCGCCGGTTTCCTCGATAAAGCCCATGCCGCCATGCACCTGCATCCCCATCTGGCTCACCTCGATGCCGGTATCGGTGCCAAAGGCTTTGGCGATGGGGGTCAAAAGCGCGGCGCGGGCCGACCAGCGTTCGTCGCCCGTGGCATTCGCCATATCGATCGCCACGGCGCAGGCGAGCGCAATGGAGCGGGCGGTAAAAACATCGCCCTTCATCGTCATCAGCATCCGCCGAACGTCGGGATATTCCGAGATCGTGCCCGTGCCACCGGCACGGCCCTGACGCCGATCCTGCGCGTATTCGAGGGCTTTCTGATAGGCCGCCTCGGCCACGCCAAGCCCCTGCACGCCAACACCAAGGCGGGCGTTGTTCATCATGGTGAACATCGCGGCCATGCCGACGTGTGGTTTGCCCACAAGCCAGCCCTTCGCGCCCTCGAAGGCCATGACCGCCGTGGGCGAACCATGCAGGCCCATCTTGTGTTCAAGGCTGACCACACGCAGCGAATTGCGCTCGCCGGGATTGCCCTCGGCGTCGGGGATCAGCTTGGGCACCATGAAAAGGCTGATGCCTTTGGTGCCGGCCACGCCATCGGGCAAGCGGGCGAGCACGAGGTGACAGGTATTGGCGATGAAATCATTGTCGGCCCAGCTGATGAAAATTTTCTGGCCGGTGATGGCATAGGTGCCGTCCTCCAAGGGTTCGGCCTTGGTCCGAAGCGCACCCACGTCCGAACCTGCCTGCGGCTCGGTCAGGTTCATCGTGCCGTGCCATTCGCCACTGATCAGCTTGGGCAGGTAGAGCGCCTTGAGCTCGTCGCTGGCGTGGTGCTCGAGCGCCTCGATCTGGCCTTGGCTCATCAGCGGGTTGAGCTGCAGCGAAAGGCAGGCGCCCGACATCATGTCGTTGACTGCCGTAGCGAGCGTTTGCGGCAGGCCCATGCCGCCATGTTCGGGATCGGCCGCCATACCCACCCAGCCGCCCTCGGCTATCGCGCGATAGCCGTCGGCAAAGCCCGGCGAAGTGCGGACAATTCCGTTCTCCAGAACGGCGGGATGCAAGTCGCCTGAACGGTTCAGCGGAGCAAGGATGTCATCGCACATCCGACCGGCTTCGGTCAGGATCGCCTCGGTCACGTCTGGCGAGGTTTCCGCAAAACGGTCGGTGCCAGTGAGGCTTGCGAAATCGACGATCTTGTCGAGAACAAAGGTGATATCGGCAACGGGCGAACGATAGGGCATGGCTCACTCCTCCTGGCGCGGCTTGGAAAAACCTGGCGGTGTCTGTATGTCGGCGAATTGACGGCAAGGTAACGTTCTGCCACCCGCCAGCAACAGAAACGCAGCGTCATGACTTTGACAGAGACCCAAGTTCTGAAAGCCGATACAGCCGGGCTTGCTCGCGCAGGTGCGTTGCTTGCAGCGGGTCGGCTCGTCGCTTTTCCGACCGAAACGGTCTATGGTCTTGGCGCGGATGCGCGCGACGATCTGGCGGTCGCAAGGATCTATGAGGCCAAGGGTCGTCCGAGTTTCAATCCGCTTATCGTCCATCTTCCCGACGTCGCCGCGGCGCGCGACCTTTGTGAATTTACGTCAGAGGCCGAACGCCTTGCCGATGCCTTCTGGCCTGGCGCGTTGACCCTCGTCTTGCCTTTGAGGGCGGGCGCAGGGATCTCGCGGCTCGTGACAGCGGGGCTCGATACCTTGGCGATCCGCGTGCCGGATCACCCGGTGGCACAGGGGCTTTTGCGCGCGTTTGGAGGCCCGGTCGCGGCCCCGTCCGCCAACCCGTCTGGCCGGATTAGCCCCACATTGGCGGCCCACGTCTTGGCGGGCCTTAAGGGCCGGATCGAGGCGGTGGTTGATGGCGGCGCCTGCGGGGTCGGCCTGGAATCGACGATTATCGGCTGCCTTCCCGAGCCAACGCTGCTTCGGGCCGGTGGCCTGCAAAGCGAAGTTATCGAGGCCTGCCTAGGCTATTCACTCCTGCGGTCGGTCGAGGCGACCGACAACCCCGTGGCCCCCGGCCAGCTTGAGTCGCACTACGCTCCGAAGGGCCGGGTTCGGCTCAATGCCGAGATCGTCGAGCCGGGCGAGATTCTATTGGGCTTTGGTCACGTCGATGCGCCAATCAACCTGTCGCCCTCCGGTGATCTGGTCGAGGCGGCAGCGCGGCTTTTTGGCTGCCTGCACGAGCTTGACGCAATGGGGGCAGAGCGGATTGCCGTCTCCCCAATTCCCGATCACGGCCTGGGGCGAGCGATCAACGACCGCCTGCGCCGCGCCGCTGCGCCTCGCCCCTGATCACACGTTCTTGCGTTCGATGTAGGAGCGAAGCTCTTCCGCCTCGCGCCGCGCCTCACGCAAGCCATCCATGGCCGCCCGAAGCTCGGCTTCGGTCTGCGAAAGCTGATTGGTCATCTCGGCTTCGCGCTGCTGCAGATAGGTGATTGCTTGGTCGCGCGTTTCTTCGGCCTCATGCAGAGACTGGGCCATTCGTTCAAGCTCGCCGATGTCGGCCTGCGTCACGCGGGTAAAGCGGTTGACGAGCCAGCTGGCAAACCAACCGAGGCAGAAAGCGACAAACAGGATGACCGCGGTCGCCAGAATGAATTCGGATCTGTTCATGGGGCTGGTGTTCCTATCCTTCGGTGCCTGCGGCGCTATCGTCGGCTGGTGTCTCGGCTTGCGGGGCCTCCTCGGCCGGCGGTTCGCCGGTCGTAGTGGCATCTTCTTCGAGCGCATAAACTCTGAATTCGATCCTGCGATTGGCCTCGCGACCCTCTTCGGTATCGTTGTCGGCAATCGGGTCGGCCTCGCCATAGCCAACGGCGCGGAAGCTGCCGGTGGGAACCCGGCGAGAGCGCAGCGCGCTCAGAACCGCCTCGGCCCGCGATTGGCTTAGGTTCTTGTTCATTTCTTCGCGGCCCTGACTGTCGGTGTAGCCCGCGACCTCAATCGGCGCGTCCATGCAGTCGCGCAGGACAACGGAGATATCGTCAAGGATCAGCCGGGATTCGGCTGTCAGGGTTGCAGAGCCGGGATCGAAGATGATCTTGCGGTCGCCGGTGACTGCAAGAATTTCGGCGACGCAGGCTTCGGGCGTGGGTCCGGTTTCGACCTCGACGACCTGCTCTACGACGTTCAGATCCACGGTAAACTCGGCCGACTGCCCGAGTTTTTCGATAAAGAGGCGCGAGATTTCCGACGTAGTATCGGCATTGGTGGTGTTGCCGCGGACCGCCACGAGATCGGGCTGAACGATGACCGAGCCATTGGTCAGCATCGAGAGCGCCTCAAGTCCGGCAAGAACTCTGACCGACCAGCCCCTCGGCAGCCCTTCAACAACCCGCGTTCCCATCGTCAGGTTGGATTGGCCGAATCGCGCCTTGGCATAGTTCTCGACCATCATGTTGGTCAGATCATCCGGAACCCGCCCGCGCAGCTGCGCGTGGCCCTCGGGGCTGAGGGTTGCGCTAAACTGCGGCACGCCCTCTGGGGCGGCTTCAGGCGCGACCGGCAGCGCCGCAGTCAAAGAGAAGATGTCGGGCAAGGCATTCTCAAACTCGCCCACTACTGTGTCGAAAAGGTCTTGAGGTGTGCCCTCGAGCGCAACAAGCGAGATATCCGCGTCTGAAAGGGTCACGGTGCCGCCGCCAAGGCGATAGACCGACTGGATCGACATCTCGACGGCATCCGCCCAGAACCCGGACGGGACACCCAGTGCGATCGTGCAGTCAAAATCATCCTCAAGCCCCGCCGCGCGGGCAGCGGCCTCGATCTGCGCGGCAGCCTCGGTCGTGTCGGCGGCGCATGCGTCGAACTTCGCGCCTTCGGCATCCAGCGAAAAACGGGTCGTGAACGGGGTGATTACAGGGCGCGGCGCACTGATCGACATGGTCAGCTCGACTGCCGCAGGCGCCAAAGCGCGGAGGTTGGATTCAAGCTCCAGCTTCTGCTCTGGACTGTCGCTGATTGCCGTAACCTCAACCTGACCCGGAGCGACCGATATCTTGGAACGCGGCAAAATCGCCAAGGCGCGGATGGCAAAGGTCAGTGCCTGCCTCCAGCCCTCGGGCATCGGAAAATCCGCGGCTTCCAGCAGATCATTGACCGGTTTGCCACTGGCAATTTCTGCAATCCGTTCCGAGATATCTGCCCGGTCTGAAGCAGAGGGAATAAGCCCGATCAGCGAAACACCGGAATCGTTTCGCAGGATTTCGATGGCAAATTCCGGTGCGGTGATCCCTTCATTATCGGCGATCGACATATTGTCGATTACGCGGCTGGCATCGACGATGCTGCCGGCGATCGAGATTGAGCGGAAGCGTGCCGCTTCGCTGGGAGCGCGACCCTCGATGATGACCTGAAGGCCGTCGCCCAGAACCGTGGCCCAGCTTTGATCGTCGTCTATGAGCGCTTCCTGGACCGAAATCACCGAGCGGTTTTCGACGACAGCCACCACAGCGAGAGCGGCAAAATACGACAGAAGCGCCGCAACGACGAAACTGGCAACCCGGATCAGAACGGTAGAGAGGCGAAGCGGCATCGGTTTTCCAAGTGGTTCCGGAATGTCTAGGCGCACATTGGCGCGGGTTCAATCACACGAACCAAGCAACGGCGAAAAACAGCACAGGGATCAGACCAGCATTACGGTTGGACCTGAAGAGCATCAAGAGACGCTCGGGCGAGTCGGGATCGAACCGGCCAAGCTGCCAGGCAAGGTGCCAGCCGAAGGCCCAAACGCCACCTAGAGCGATCACCAGCGAAAGGACAGAGCGATCGATCACCGCAAGAAGGGTCGCCGCGCCTAAGAGAATCACAGTGGCGACAAGAAACCGGCGAAGCCAGCGGGGCGAAGCCTCGCCAAAGAGGCGCGCGGTCGATTTCACGCCAATCAGCGCGTCGTCCTCGGTGTCTTGGTGGGCATAGATCGTGTCATAGAACAGCGTCCAGGCGATGCCGGCGACATAGAGAATGATCGGGGCAAGCGAGAGGCTGCCCTTGTGCGCCACCCAAGCCAGAAGCGCGCCCCAATTGAAGGCGATGCCGAGAAAGACCTGCGGCCACCAGGTGAACCGCTTGGCGAAGGGATAGACCGCCACCGGCAGGAGCGAGATCACGCCGAGGAGGATGGCGTTTGAATTGAACGTCAAGAGAATCGCGAGGGCGATCAGGGCTTGAGCGATCATCCAGACCGCTGCGCCTTTGGCGCTCACTTGCCCCGACGGGATCGGGCGCGAGCGGGTCCGCGCCACCTGCGCATCAAATTCGCGGTCGGTGATGTCGTTCCATGTGCAGCCAGCCCCGCGCATGAGGAACGCTCCGGCAGAGCAGCCAAGGCCGATCCAGAGGTCGGCCAATCCAAAGCGGCCATCCGACAGGGCGGCAAGACCAAGCCCCCACCAGCAGGGCAGAAGCAAAAGCCACGTGCCGATCGGCCGGTCGGCGCGGCTCAGGCGCAGATAGGGCCGGGTGGCCTTGGGCGCGATCCGATCGACCCAGTTGCCCCTGACGGCGTCAGATACTTGTCCCTCTGGCGCTCCGCTGGTCCCGGTCATAAGTTCGTCCCATGGCTTCGAAAGTTCGGCTCTATGTAGATCAGCCCTTGGGCAAAGGGCAAACCGTCTCTCTCACAAAAGAGCAGGCGCATTATCTCTTTGGCGTGATGCGGCTTGGGGCCGGGGCGGTGCTGTCTCTCTTCAACGGGCGCGACGGCGAGTGGGATGCCGAGGTGGCCGAAGCGGGCAAGAAGGGCGGGAGCCTTGCGTGCGTGGAGCAGACCCGCCCCTTGCAGATGCCGCCCGACCTTTGGCTGCTCTTCGCCCCCATAAAGAAAGAGCGCACCGATTTCATCGTTGAGAAGGCGGTGGAGCTGGGCGCTGGGCGGATTGTGCCGGTGCAGACCGAGTTCACCAACTCGGGCCGTGTGAAACAGGACCGCTTGCAGGCCCACGCCGTTGAGGCCGCCGAGCAATGCGGCGGGACGTTTGTGCCCGAGGTGGCCGAGATGGAACGGCTTGGGCGGCTTCTTGATACATGGCCAACGGGCCGGAGGCTGATGTTCTGCGACGAGACCATGCTCGGCGCGGCGACTGCGCTCGCCGGTCAGTCTAGGGGCCCGTGGGCCATCCTCATCGGCCCCGAGGGCGGCTTTTCCGAGGCGGAGCGCACGCGGTTGAGGGCGCTCCCATATGCTCTTTCTGTGAGCCTCGGCCCCCGCATCCTGCGCGCCGATACAGCCGCTGTCGCAGCCCTCACCCTCTGGCAATCGGCGCTGGGCGACTGGGCATGATCCGCGCGCATCCCGAAGACTGGCCCGAGATCGAGGCCTTTCTGACGCCTCGCGCAGACTATGCGATGTTTCCTCTTAACAACGCGCGGTTCTATGGCGTCGACGGCGAGGATCCCTATTCCCTTCGGGTCTGGATTGCACGGGGTGCGCAAGGAGGCATCAGCGACGTTCTCAGCATGACCAAGAAGGGCATGATCATGCCCTATCTGCCCTCGGGCGATTTTGGCGCTGCTGCCAAGGCCATCGCTGGCCGGTCAGCCGAGGGCATCATCGGCCCACGTGATCATGCACGCGGCTTGAAGGAGGCGCTCGGCCTCGCGCAAGTGCCTGTCACGCTTGACGACGACGACCCCCACTTCTCACTAGACCTAGATGATCTCGTGATCCCCGAGGGCAAGGGGGAGCTTGTGACGCTCGCCGCCGCTGATCCCGAGACCATGATCCGCTGGCGCATCGACTATTCCATCGAGGCGATCCAACTGCCTCCCGATCGGGCCGAGGAAGATGGTCGGCGAGCCTATCACAGCTATATCGAGCGCGATTCGCATCGGGTCTTGATGGTGGATGATCAGCCGGTGGCGACCACGGGGATCAATGCCCGCCTGCCGCAGATTGTGCAGGTTGGTGGCGTCTACACCCCACCGCCGCTCCGCGGCCTCGGCTATGCCCGCCGCGCTGTCGCGCTCCATTTGGCCGAGGCGCGGTCGGCGGGCGCGACAAGAGCCACGCTCTTCGCCGGTTCGGAAATGGCCACCCGCGCCTATCAGGCGATCGGCTTTCGGCGGATCGGCGATTGGAGCATCATTCTCTTCAAGGAGCCTGTGACGCTGAATGTCTGATTTCCTCCGCCCCGAAGCCCGCGCCTTCCTCTGGCGCTGGCGCGATGTCTGGATCGCCCTCGCGCTGGGCGCCTTTGGGCTGCGCTGGGGGGTGTGGTCATTTGGCATCCTGCAGTGGATCGGTTGGGCGATGGTCGCAGCCGCCTTGGCCTTTCTCGTCTCGGGCATCCAACGCGCCCTCTTTCGCAAGGGCGCAGGCGGTGCGGGCGTTGTGCAGCTTGACGAGCGGCGGCTTTCCTATTTCGGCCCTGTCACTGGCGGCGTGATCTCTGCCGAAGAGATATCGCGCGTCGCGCTGGGCCCTGCGCCGGAGGGCGGCAACGAGTGGCGCTTTGCCACCCGCGGCGGCGAGCGGCTTCACATTCCGGTGAATGCCGAAGGTTCTGACGCGCTTTTTGATCTTTTCGCCACGCTTCCGGGCCTGCGCACACAGGCGATGATCGACGCGCTCGACAAACCGCTCGACGAGGCGGTGGAAATTTGGCGGCGATAGTCGATTTCGGCGGATTGACTTCGGCCGCCCAAGCCTACACCTGTGGCATCAGGAAAACGTGATGAAAGAAGCCGACCCATGTCCATCCCCCAGTCCGGCGGCGGCCTGATCGAACGG
>RFZI01000101.1 GCA_009920775.1 Paracoccaceae bacterium
TCGATCAGGAATACCCAGATGCACCCCCCGTTGTTCGTGGTCGATCACCGTATCGGCCCCGATCCCGCACCCGCCCCTGCGCGGCACCGGGATCGCCCCGTCATCCGCCGTAGCCACCCCGAAGCCCTGAGCTTCGCGGCCTCGCGGCACGATGCGCCCCACGGCCCCGCCGAGGCGCATATCCCGTCTGTGCCTACGCCCGAGGCGCGCAAGGCCAAGCTGGTCGCACTGGCCAGCGATCCGCGTTTTCAGGCACGGGCGACGCCACGCCCTGCCGGCCTGCGCCTGAGGCTCGGTCAGGCGCTAATGCGCGCTGGCTGGCGGCTCATGCGGCCCAAGGCCGGAGAAAAGCCGCAGGCGGGCTAGCCTGCCTGCGGCAATTATCGCCTAGCCCCCCGTGACAAGCGACATGGCGCTTTCTATAAGGCCCGCGAACTTGCTCTCCCCAAGGACGATGGAATGACCACGCTAGTTTTCGGCCACAAGGCTCCCGACACCGACTCCACCGGCGCCCCGCTCATCTGGGCTTGGTACCTTAGCCACAAAGGCACGCCCGCCGAAGCACGGCTTTTGGGCACCCCGAACACCGAAGCCGCCTTTGTTGCGAAGCGTTGGGGTTTCGAACTTCCGCCGGTGATTTCCGATGTCGAGGACGGCCAGCCCTGCGTCGTGGTCGACACGAACAACCCGGCCGAGCTTCCGGCCAATATCAACAACGCCGACGTTCTGGCGATCATCGACCACCACAAGCTCGTTGGTGGCCTCGAGACCAAGGGCCCGATCGACATCACAATCCGCCCGCTGGCTTGCACCGTCACCGTCATGCACGGCCTGATGGGCGCCGATGCCGCGGCCATGCCCGATCCGATCAAGGGGCTGATGCTGTCGTGCATCCTGTCTGACACGCTCGAATTCCGCTCGCCCACCACTACGCCGACCGACAAGGCACTGGCCGAAAGCCTTGCCGCCGATCTCGGCATCTCGATCCCGGCTCTGGCGACCGAGATGTTCGAAGCCAAGTCGGACGTTTCGGCCTTTTCGGATGCCGAGCTTCTGCGGATGGATTCGAAAGAATATACGGTTGGCGGCAAGGAATTCCGGGTTTCGGTCCTTGAAACCACCGCGCCGAAGATCGTGCTAGACCGCAAGGACAGCCTGATGAAATCAATGGAGACCGTCGCCCGCGAAGATGGCGCCGATCAGGTTCTTCTTTTCGTTGTCGATATCCTGAAGGAAGAGGCGACCCTTCTCGTCCCCAACGATCTGGTGAAAACTGTCGCCGAAAAGAGCTTTGGCGCCACCGTCACTGGCGACACGGTCGTCTTGCCCGGCATCATGAGCCGCAAGAAGCAGATTATCCCGAACCTGAAGGTCTGACCGGCCATAACCGAAACGGGGCGCTCCGGCGCCCCTTTTCATTTTCCGATCTCAACGGCGCGAAAATAACCCAATGACCCAGATCATCCAGTCTTTTTCTGACATTAGCGCCAAATACGACGCAGCCTACGTCGACCTCTGGGGATGCGTGCACAACGGCATCACAGCTTTCCCCGAAGCCGTGGCCGCCTTGCAGGCATTCCGCGCCCGTGGCGGCAAGGTGATCCTCGTGACCAACGCCCCGCGGGGGCGCACCCATGTCGAACGGCAGATTGCAAAGATGGGCGTGCCTTCGGACGCGTGGGATGCCATCGCCACCAGCGGCGACAGCGCCCGCGCGGCGATGTTCATGGGGGCGATTGGCGAGAAGGTCTGGTTCATGGGCGAGCCGCACGACCAGCCCTTCTTTGAGCCGATGCACATTATCGAGAACCCCGTCTCCATCGAGTGTGTCGAGCTTGATGAGGCCGAGGGCATCGTCTGCTGCGGGCCCTTTGATCCTTTCGCCGATCCCGCCTCGGTTCGCCCCCAGCTTCTTTATGCCAAGCAGAAGGGCATGAAACTCCTCTGCGCCAATCCCGATATCGTCGTCGACCGTGGCGAAAGCCGCGAGTGGTGCGCCGGTGCAATCGCCGCGCTCTATACCGAGATGGGCGGCGAAAGCCTCTATTTCGGCAAGCCGCACCCTCCGATCTATGATCTTGCGGCGCGGCGGCTTGCAGCCTTGCCTGATGCCCCCGCCGAACCGCGGATCATCGCCATCGGCGACGGCATCCGCACCGATATTCTTGGCGCGATGGGCGAGGAAATCGATTCCCTCTTGATCACCGGCGGCCTTGCTGCCGCAGAGACAAAAACTGAGATTCAGCCTGACGCCGAAGCGCTAAACGCCTATCTCGACAGGGAAAAGATCGCCGCCACCTATGCGATCGGCTTTCTTCGGTAAAGATTTCGGGGTTGATATTTCTGCAACTGCAAAGTAATTATGTTACAAATTGGCCATCTTGGTCGATTGTTTATTACTTGCGGAGTGCCAGATGCTCGACAACGCCCCTCGCGGAACGATCTGCATCGAAGACATCGAAATCGGCATGACCCGGTCGCTCCGTAAGGAGGTGACCGATCGGGATATCGAGCTCTTCGCCGAGGTCTCGACCGATCGCAATCCGGTCCATCTCGATGACGACTACGCTCAAGACACCATCTTCGCGGGCCGCATCGCCCACGGGATGCTGACCGCGGGCCTCGTCTCGGCGGTGATCGGCGAACAGCTTCCGGGCCACGGCACAGTCTATCTGGGCCAAACGCTGAAATTCCTCGGCCCCGTCCGCCCCGGCGATGTGGTTCTGGCCGAGGTCGAGGTCACCGGCATCGACCATTCCAAGCGCCGCGTGACGATGGACACGCGCTGTCTCGTGAACGGCAAGAAGGTCTTGATCGGCGAGGCCACAGTGCTGGCGCCGAGCCGCAAGTTCGACTGATCTTGCGCCGCCGCGCGGGGGCGGCTACCCAAGGCCCCATGCGCATCATCCGCGATACACTTTTCCTTGATCCCTACGACCGTGGCGCCGCCGCGGCGATCGGCAATTTCGATGGGGTCCACCTTGGCCATCAGGCGGTAATCGACATCGCCCGCGCGGAGGCGCGCCGCCTTGGCGTGCCGCTTGGCGTGATGACTTTCGAGCCGCACCCGCGCGAATTCTTCGCCCCCGAGGCCCCCGCCTTCCGGCTGATGAGCGCCGAGACGCGGGCGCACCGGATGGCCAAGCTGGGTGTCGAGAAACTCTACGAAGTGCCGTTCAACGCGGGCCTTGCGGCGCTCACCCCCCGCGAGTTCGCCGAGACGGTGATCCATCAGCGCCTCGGCCTTGCCCATGTCGTCGTCGGCGCCGATTTCCGCTTTGGCAAGGGCCGCGCCGGATCGGCCGAGGATCTCGTGGCTTTCGGGGCCGAGCTCGGCTTTGGCGTGACCGTGGCCGAGCTTGTCGAGCTGGCGCAGGGCGAGGTTTCGTCCACCGCGATCCGCAACGCCCTCACCGAAGGCCGCCCGCGCGATGCGGCGGCGATGCTAGGCCACTGGCACCGGATCGATGGCGAGGTGATCCGCGGCGACCAGCGCGGGCGCGACATTGGCTTTCCCACCGCCAATATCTCGATCGAAGGGCTGCACCCGCCGCGCCACGGCGTCTATGCGGTCAAGGTCGATGTGCTGAGCGGCCCGCATGAGGGCACCTATGACGGCGCCTCGTCGATTGGCGTGCGCCCGACCTTTGGCTTCAACCATCCCAATTGCGAAACCTTCCTCTTTGATTTCAAGGGCGATCTCTATGGCACGCATATCTCGGTGGCGCTGGTGGATTACCTCCGCCCCGAAGAGAAATTCGACAGCCTCGACGCCCTGATCACCCAGATGCACGCCGATTGCGATCAGGCGCGCCGGATCCTCGCCGATGTCTGAGGGGATCACGCGCGGCGGCCTGCGCCCCCGGTTCTGGGAAACCGTGCCGATGGACCGCCTGAGCAAACCCGAATGGGAGGCGCTCTGCGACGGCTGCGGCAAGTGCTGTCTCAACAAGCTCGAGGATGAGGATACCGGCGAGGTCGCCCTCACCCGCCTTGCCTGCCGCCTTCTGGATGACGAAAGCTGCCTCTGCAGCCAATATCCGATCCGGCACCAGTTCGTGCCCGAATGCGTCGTCCTGACGCCCAAGACCCTGCGCGACAATCTTTATTGGCTGCCCCAGACCTGCGCCTATCGGTTGGTCGTTGAAGGCCGCCCGCTCTACCCTTGGCACCCGCTCCTTTCCGGCGATCCCGAGACCGTCCACGCGGCAGGCGTTTCGGTGCGAGGGCTGACCATTCCGGAATTCGAGGTCGGCGAGGACGACTGGGAAGACCATATCATCGAGGAGCCCACTTGACATGTTTTTCGCATCCGACAATGCCGGACCGGTCCATCCGGCGATCCTTGAAAGCCTTGGCCGCGCCAATGCGGGCTATGCGATGGGCCTTGGGATACGGTCTTCTGCACGCCGATGGCGCATATCAATTGCGACGAATGCAACGCGCCCGAGTTTTATATGGGCGGCGCCAAGCTAACGCTGGTCGAAGCGCAAGACGCCAAGATGACACCCGAGACCCTGCGCACTGCCCTCAACAACGAAGGCAATCGCGGCGTGCACGGGCCGCAGCGGGGGCCGGTTTCGATCACCACGGTGACCGAGCGGGGCACGATCTATTCGCTCGAGGAAATCCGGGCGATTTCGGCTGTCGCCAAGGAATACGGGCTGAAGCTGCACCTTGACGGCGCGCGCTTTGCCAATGCGATGGTCGCCCTTGGGGCGACGCCTGCGGAAATGTCGTGGAAGGCAGGCGTCGATGCGGTGAGCTTTGGCGGGACAAAGAACGGCTGCATGGGCGTCGAGGCCTGCGTGATCTTCGATCCCACCCTCGCTTGGGAATTCGAGCTGCTTGGCGCGGGCGCAGTTTATTACGTTGAGGATGGCGACGTGACAGCAGGCGATCCCGCCGGCATCCTCACCGGCCGCCTCGTATGTGACTGGTCGATGACACCCGAGGCTATTGACCAGTTTCTGGCGCTACTGGCGGGCTAGGCGGGCGGCGGCCGACAAGGATCAATCGCAGGACGGCATAGGCGCCGAGGATGCCTGCGGCGATCTTCCAACCAGCGTCGATGCCGTAGGTTTTGACGACATAGATCAGCGGTAAGGTCACAACGCCCGCCCCGCCCCGCATCGTCAGGCTTGCGAGGCTCTGGATCGACGACCGGTAGCGATCAGGTGTCGCCTTGTTCATCACGGTCGCCTGCGCCGATCCTGTCATGGCGATGACCAGCATGAGCCCCAGATAAGCGGCCACGAAACCCCAGAACCCGGATTGAAATGACAGGGCTGCCAATACGCCCGCGAGCACAAGAGGGAGCGCCAGAAGCTGCGCGCGCGCGGAGACCCCCGTCTTTGTGGCGAAAGCGCCGATGGCAAGGGGACCACCGATCGCCATGGCGAAATAGCCCGCCGTGACCCAGCCGAAACGGGCATAGGCCATTGAGGGGTCGATCTCGCAAAGGCGGGGCTGCCAGTAGCCCTCGACCATCCCCATCCCGATCCCCAGCACCGCACCGAGGATCAGGATATCGCGCAGGTCGAATGTCATTGCGGCAAAGCGGATCGCGGCGCGCATCCGCTGCACGGGGTGCGCCTCGGCTTCATCAACCTCAGCCGGGTTTTCGCCCTCATGGAAGAGATAGGGCGACAGCAAAAGATGCAGAACCGCGACAACCGACATGAAGACAGCGTTCCAGCTTGTCGGCGCATGAAGTGGAATTCCTGACATAAGATCAGGGAGATAGCCGCCAAGAATTGCACCGCCCGTGATCCCAAGCGCCGCCGCGGCCTGAAAGCCACCGATGATTTGTTGCAAGCGATCTTCCTTGCCCTCGGCCTTGATCCGCTCGACCGCCCAGGCATCAATCGTGCCGCTTTCGGCGGCGGTCGAAAGCGCCAGAATAGACGCCCCCACGATGAGCCCCCAGAAGTTTGGCAGTACGACCAGCGTCGCCCCGCCAGCCGCCTGAAGAACCAGCGCCAGCCGGAAGAGGGCAATGCGCCCGCGCGTGTCGGCGAGAACGCCGAAGGGAACTTCGGCAACGGCGACGATCACTACAAAGAGCGTCAGGATCAGGCCGATTTGCCAAACCTCGGCCCCATGCTCGCCCATGAACACGCCCTGAACGGCGAGGAATGTCCCGAAACCCAGACCCATGAGCGCGGCATGGATCATCATGCGTAGTCGAAATGACATTGTTGAAAAGCCTCTAAGAAATAATCAGTTGCGGGAAATCAAATGGCCCCCGACAGCACCAGATCCAGATCGTCGAGCCGATCCTGCCCCCAGAAGCGCTCGTCTTGGTCGGTAATATAGAAGGGTGAGCCAAATACGCCGCGGGCGATGGCGTCTTCGAGGTTGGCCTCATAGGCATCGGCGGCGGTGAAAAGGCCTTTGTCGGCCACGCCCGCATCATATCCAGCCTCTACAAGGCAGGCGCGGATCACCTCGTCTTGCGAGATGTCCTTCTCCTCGGCCCAAGTGGCCCGTAGGATCGAGTGGACGAGTTTGCCCAGATCGCCGCCCTGTTCCTTTTGCGCCGCAATGATCGCATAGGCGGCGGGCGCGCCGTTCACCGGCCAAAAGGCGGGCTGGAGGTTGATCGGCATTTTCGCTTTCGCCGCCTGCCGCCGCAGCTCTTGCAGGCGATAGGCGAGGCGGTTGGGGTGCCGGTCTTTCATGGGGATGCCGCCACTGCGGGCGAAAAGCGCGCCGATATCGAGAGGCTTGTAGGCAATGGTCGCGCCATGCTTGGCAGCGATTTCCTCAAGCCGCTGCCCGGCCAGATAGGTGAACGGCGAGACGGTCGAGAAGAAGTAATCAATATGCGGCATTTCTGCACCCCAATCTGGCTGAACGAGTTTCTCAAACGGTAGTGCTGTGCTAGGCGGTGTCAACGCCACGAATCGCGTAATCGAGACCTGCCAGTCTGGGGATAGAACTCATGCCTACGATGACCGAGCCCAAGCTCATTTCCGGCAACGCCAACCAAACCCTTGCCAAGGCGGTCGCCCGCCGGATGTCGATGCACCGGGGGATGAACGTGGGGCTCGTCGATGCGCGGGTCGAGCGGTTCAACGATCAGGAGATCTTTGTCGAGGTCTACGAGAACGTCCGCGGCGAGGATATGTTCATCATCCAGCCGACCTCGAACCCCGCCAACGACAACCTTATGGAGCTTCTGATCATCGCCGATGCGCTGCGCCGCTCCTCGGCCGCTCGCATCACCGCCGTGATCCCCTATTTCGGCTATGCCCGTCAGGATCGCCGGACCAAGGCCCGCACGCCGATCACCGCCAAGCTCGTCGCCAACATGATCGCCGAGGCCGGCATCGAGCGGGTTCTGACGATGGACCTGCACGCGGCCCAGATTCAGGGCTTCTTCGATATCCCGGTGGACAACCTCTATGCCTCACCGATCTTCGCCCTCGACATCAAGCACCACTTCAAGGGCGGCCTTCAGGATGTGATGGTTGTCTCCCCCGACGTTGGCGGCGTGGCCCGTGCGCGCGAGTTGGCCAAGCGGATCAACGCCCCCCTCTCGATCGTTGACAAGCGCCGCGAAAAGCCCGGCGAAGTGGCCGAGATGACCGTGATCGGCAACGTTGCGGGCAAGAAGTGCATCATCGTCGATGACATCTGCGATACCGCCGGAACGCTGTGCAAGGCGGCCGAAGTGCTGATGGAGCACGGCGCGACAGAGGTTCATTCCTACATCACGCATGGCGTTTTGTCGGGCCCGGCGGTCGAGCGGATCACCAATTCAGTGATGAAATCGCTCGTGATCACCGACTCGATC
>RFZI01000102.1 GCA_009920775.1 Paracoccaceae bacterium
GGCCCGGATATCCGGGCCGGGGCTATTTCTTTCCCTGAAAGGCCCTGTCGAATGACTGCCCTTTTCGGCTGGATGCGCGGCATCCGCGCTTCAAACCTTGTCTTCCTTTCCGTTTTCCCCGTCATCATCTGGCTCATCGCCACCTCGCGTTCCTATGGCCCCGCGCTAAAGGCGGTTTTGGGTATCGAGAGCGATCCCTGGACCCTGTTTGCGATGTTCCTGATGTTCTCGGCGGTTGGCGTCGCGGGCTTTCTCGGGAGCCTCTGGGCCCTGCGCTCGCTCCGGCCTGACGAAGGCCCCAACAAGACGGCCCGTGACAGACGCAGCGCCGCGCTGGCCTTTGCCGTGCAGACCGTCCTTCTGGCGCTCCTGTCGCAGCTTCCGGCGATAGACACCTATTTGGTCTCGGTGGTGGTCAACGAGTTCGATCCCCGCTCGGTCGATTTCGTCGTGGTTGTCGACAACACCTTCATCCTCGATCCCGATTTTCAGGTGGCCATGCTTGAGGCCGCCCACAAATATCTGGTCGTCGCCGCAGGCCTTGCGCTTCTGTCGCTCGGCTGGGCCATCGCGCCGATCAAGGCGCATCGCACTGTGGCCGGTACGGCGCTCTGGATTGCCCTCCTCGTCGTCAATTTCGTCGCGGCCTTCTATGTTCTGATGCTCGCACATGCCGGTTTTGCCGTCGGCCTCATGGTCACGCTGCGCGCCGCCTTCTTCGCCTATATCGGCGCCTCGATCCTTGGCCTTGTCTGGGCGCTTCTCACGCGCCTCAACCCCTCGCGCATGGCGTCGATCCTCTTTGGCGTGCTCGGTGTCGTTCTGGTCGCGTGCTCTGTCTTTTTCTTCACCCGCCCCCATGTCGAGGTCGAGCTGGTGGGCTCGCTGGATGGCCGGATCGGCATCGTATCGGGCACACCTCAGGGTCTGACCGACACCATTCGCTATGGCGAATTTGGCGATGTGGTTCCGGACGAACCCTACAAGGTCCGCTCTCTCGCGACTGTCGAACAGGCGCTCGATCTTCTCGAGAAAGGTACAATTTCATCCGCACTCTTGCCGCAAGGGCTCGCAACGGATCAGCCGATCCTCTGGCAGGCGGATTATCTTCCGATCACAACCAAGACCATCGCCATTGTTTGTTTGGCGCTTGGCGCTCTCTTCCTTCTGCTCGTCGGCATCGGCGCCATCCTCAACGCCCATCCCTTGGCGGTGTTCTCCGATTTCTTCGTCGATACGATCCGCGGCGTGCCGATGCTCGTCATCATCCTCTATGTCGGCCTGCCACTTGCGGGCGCCCTCAAGAGCGCCTCGGCGGGCTATATCGACCTGCAGATGATGACGCGCGGGATCATGGCCATCGCTATCGGCTATTCCGCCTATATGGCCGAGATCTTCCGCGCCGGGATCGAGGCCATCCCAAAGGGCCAGATCGAGGCGGCGCGGACGCTTGGCCTCAAGGAAATGCAGATCGCACGCTTCATCGTCGTGCCGCAGGCCGTGGCGATCGTCCTGCCTGCGCTTGGCAACGAATTCATCGCCATGCTGAAAGACACCTCGCTCGTGTCGATCCTCTCGGTGCGCGACCTGACGCAACGGATGCGCGAGTTTCAGGCGCAAAGTTTTCTTGCGTTCGAGCCTTTCAATTCCGCGGCGCTGATCTATGTCCTTCTGACGCTCATCGCGGCCTCGGGGATCAAGTCGCTCGACAGGATGGTCAACAAGGGCAAATCGCATTGAGTGCAACCGCGCTGACGGCGACAACATGGTATGAACAGACGGGCATAGCCCCGCCCGAAACGGCGGCCCTTTCCGATCTTGCCCCGGCCTACGACATCGCCATCGTCGGCGGCGGCCTCGCCGGAATGTCACTTCTTCGACTTCTGGGCGAGGCGGGCGTTTCTGCTGTTTTGTTTGAGAGCGGCAAGATCGGAAGCGGCGCCTCGGGGCGCAACGGCGGGTTCTGTTCGCCTGGGTGGGCGGCCGACGATGACAAGATCGCCCGACTTGTCGGCTCGGAGACCGCGCGTCGCCTTGACGAGCTCGCGCTCGGAGGTGTGGCATGGATGCGCGACAGACTGAGGCGCCCGGGGTATGAGGCAGCTGCTCCAAAGGACGGCATCCTGATCGTTTCTCTCTCGGGCAAACCCCCTGCAAAGCCGGATCCTGGTTCAGAGCTTCTTGTGGGCGACAGGCTGCGCGAAGAAACCACCAGCCCGCGCTATCGCTTTGGCTGGGCCTCTGATGCGGGGTTTCAGTTTCATCCTTTGAATTTCCTGCGCGCCCTTGCCCGCGAGACCATCTCCGGTGGCCAAACCGTGATCGAAAACGCCAAGGTCGACAGGATCGAGCGGCAAGGCGCGGGCTTCACGCTCACTTCGGGCGGCAAGTCGATCAGGGCTGGTAAGGTCGTTCTAGCGACGGGAGGTTACGGTGGGCGCGAGACGGGCACGCTTGCCCGCATCCTCTTGCCGATCCGCACCTACATCGGTGTAACCGACCCGATGCCCGAGCTTCTCGACGCCCATATCCCGAGCCGCTACGCCATCGGCGACACCCGCCGCGCCGGCAATTATTACCGTCGCTTGGCCGACGGGCGGCTTCTGTGGGGTCTCGGCATCACAGCCTTCGGCACCCTTGATGTCGAAGCTGTCCGGCGCATGGTCCGCAAGGATCTGGGCAAGATCTATCCCGCTTTGGCGCACGACATGGACAAGGCCGGCATTGGAATCGACTCGGCCTGGGCCGGAAACATGGGCTATGCCCGCCATTTCATGCCCTATGTCGGAGAGACAGAGCCGGGGCTTTTTACGATCGCCGGATTTGGCGGCCACGGGATGAACACCGCACCCGCGGCAGCAAGGGCATTGTGCAAAGCGATGATGGGCGAAACCGAAGCCCTAGCCCCCTTTGCAGCCCTTCCAAAACAGGCGACCTTCGGATCGATCGGATTGGTTGCGGCCGAGGCAAGCTATCGCTGGCGGCAGATAAACGACAGGCTTGCGGAGACATTGACATGACACTTGCCCCAAGAACATTCGCCAGCGCGGCCGAGGGGCTTTGCGCCTTTTATGAGGAGGAGATTTCGGGCGAAGCCTTTTTCTCGACGCTTGCGAGCTTTCATTCCGGTGAGGCAAGCAAGGCTCTTGGTCTCATGTCCTCGATAGAGGGGGCCATGCTGCAGGTGCTGGCACCCATGGCAAAGCGCCTGAGGATTGATCCGGCGCGCGCGGCCGCAATTCGCGCCGAGGGCCGGCGCGAGGCCGAAGAATTGCGAGGCCTCGGCTGGCATGATCTGCTCCATAGGATGTGCGAGGAATATCCTGTTTTTGTCGCTGAATTCGAAGCGGTCGCAAAGGGCGCTGACGAGGCGGAGCGGACGGACGCGCAGCTCCTGCTGGATCACGAAGTTGCCCTGCTGAACTTTGCGGCGGCGGCACTCGCGGGTCGCAAAGATAGCCTTCAGATCCTCGAAGGTTTTCTGGCCAAGCTGCGCGTTTAGGGTTCGGGCCTCAGGCCGCGGCGAGCCGACGTTTGCCGACAGCCGTGCTCAGAAGCATTCCGCCGATCATCGCGATCAGGAAAACGACCCCACCAAGCCCGCCCCATGTTACCGAGGCAATGGCAGGCCCGGGGCAGAACCCGGCCAAGGCCCAGCCAGCCCCGAAGAGGATCGAGCCAGTCAGAAGCCGCCCGTCGATGAGCGGCTCGGGCAGGGCGGGAAATGCGTCACCGGCCGCCGAGACCTTGCGCCGCGCTGCGATCCGCCAAGCCAAGAGCATCGGAAGTATGGCCCCGCCAAGAACAAATGCGAGCGTGGGATCCCACTGGCCGAAGAGATCAAGCCACCCCTGAACTTTGGCCGTATCGGTCATGCCCGAGATCAGAAGGCCAAGCCCGAACAGGCCGCCGGAAATGGCAGAAACGAGGTTACGCATCAGAGTACTCCGAGGATATGGCGGGCAACAAACATGACCACAAAACCAGCGGCGAGGTAGACAAGGGTCGAGACGATGCTCCGCCACGAAAACCGCGACATCCCGCAGACCCCGTGGCCGGAGGTGCAACCATTGGCCAGCCGCGTGCCAAGGCCAACGAGGACACCGGCCAAGACCAGCAAGGGCAAATCACCCGACACATTCGTTTCAGACGCCCCAAAGATCAAAACCGCAATCCCCGGCACGCCGATCAGAGCACCAAGGAACCAAAGCCGCTCGGTTGCGGCATCGGGTTCGCTCCCTTCGACGATCGAGCCGAGGATACCGCTCGCACCGAGGATACGGGCGTTACCAAGAAGGAGTATGGCCGCGGACAGGCCGATCAAAAGGCCACCGGCAAGGCCGAAGATCCAGTCGGACGGGATCGAAGATAGGGACATGGGCGATCTCCTGCGGTTCCCTATAGAAATCGCACTCCTCCTAACAGATTACAATTATTGAATAAAAATAAGGATGGCGTGTCAGTTAGTCCGGCAAAAGCAGAACGTCGCTTTGGCGGCTTGCAGGGAAACAGAACGCCATTCCGCAAAGGTCAGCTCACTCAAAACATCGTTCCCGTTTCGCGCAAATCACTTAAGCAGAAATTTCCGTCAAAATCTGGCTGAGCATCCCGTCCAACGCCGCAAGTTCGCTCAGTTCGATGTACTCGTCCGGCTTGTGCCCCTGTCCCGGCATGGATCCAGGGCCACAGACCACGGCCGGCAGCCCCGCTTCGGCGAAGAAGCCGGCCTCGGTGCCGTAGGGAACCTTGGAGTGTCCGCTCCGCCCCGAGAGGCGTTGGACCAGCCCGACCACCTCGGCAGCGGGATCGACCGACAGGCCCGGATAGGCGCTCACCTGCGCGATCTCGATGCGGGCGGCATCGAAGATGGCGCGATAGGGAGCGGCGATCCTTTCGGCCTCTTGCCTCACCTGCGCGACAAGCGCTTTGGGATCATCCGCGGCGAGGTGGCGGATCTCGAAGGCGATCTCGGCACGGTCGGGCACAATATTGAGCGCCTTGCCGCCCGAGATCTTGCCCACGTGCAGGGTCGTATAGGGAATGTCGTAATCCGCATCGCGCGGCCCCGTTGCGGCGAGGTCGGCCTGCAAGGCCCGCAAGGCGACAACGAAATCCGCTGCAAGGTGAATGGCGTTGACGAAATCCGGCGCCATCGCCGAATGCCCCGCCTGCCCGTGGCAGACCGCCTTCAGCGCCACCTTGCCCTTGTGACCGAGGGCCAGCTGCATCTCGGTCGGCTCGCCCACGATCACGGCGCGGGGCTGGCCGATCAGGGGCAGGACAGCGGGCAGCATATCGCGCAGGCCGAGGCAGCCCACCTCTTCGTCGTAGGAGAGGACGATCTTCAGCGGCTCTTTCAGGTGCGCATTGCCCGCCCGCTCCGCCAGCGCCAGCGCACCCGCGACAAAGCCCTTCATGTCGGTCGTGCCACGGCCATAGGCGCGGCCTTGGTCGATGCTCAGCTTGAAGGGATCGCGGGTCCAGACCTGCCCTTCCACCGGCACAACATCCGTATGCCCCGAAAGGGCTATTCCCCGCCCCGCTGGCCCGATCTCGGCATAGAGCCCCGCCTTCTGCCCCGCGGCATCAAAGAGCCGCTGCACCCGCGCACCTGCGCTCTTCAAAAGCCCCTCGGCATAATCCACCAGCGCTAGGTTTGACTTCGCGCTCACCGTATCGAAAGCGATCAGACGCTCGAGGATCTCAAGCGTGCGGACGATCTCAGTCGGCAAGGCGCGTCACCTCGCGGCGGAAGGGCATGGCGTCGCCCCACTCGGGCTCGTCCAGCTCGCGGGCATAACGGTGGCCCGCATGGGTCGCCCAGGCGATCGGCCCCGGCGCGCAGGCGTCACCAATCACCTTGACCGAAAGGATGCCCGCATCGGCCCAGTCCGCTTTCCGCGCTTGAAGGTCATGGAAAAGCGCATCGTCGGAGAGCCGCGAACCCACGATCACCACCGCATCGCAAGGCATCTGATCTCGGGCATCGGTATAGGCGCAATTGGTCTCGACCTCGCCCGCGTGGATCGCCGCCACGCCGCGGTTGAGGATGATCTTGACCCCCGCCCCCGCCAGCCGCACATGGATCGCCGCTTGCTCGAGCGTGTTGCGGGCCCAGTCGGAGACATAGGGCGCGGGAGTGATGAGCGTCACTTCGCAGCCCGCTTGCGCCAGAAGCTCGGCCAGAACCCCGCCCATGTAATAGTGGTCGTCGTCATAAACGACGACACGGCCCTTGGGCAGCCGCCCTTCCATCAGGTCGTCGGGCGTATAGACCGGCATCGCAGGGTCCATCGGGATCGGCACGACATGCTGCCGCGCCACACCGTCGGCCCGCCAGCGCGATCCGGTGGCGATGCAGATGTTCTGAAAGCCGAAGTCGAGGATCTGCTCGGCATCAAGGCGCGAGGCAAGGTAGGTCTCAACATTGGGGCGCTGCGACAGCTGATACTGGCGATAGTCCACCACCCGCCCCCAAGCCGAAAGCCCCGGCAGCTTGCGCTCGCGGGCCACGCGCCCGCCGATCGCGTCCCGCGCCTCGGCAACGGCCACGTCATAGCCGCGCAGCGATAGCGCCCGTGCGGCCTCAAGCCCCGAGGGGCCGGAGCCGACGATCAGCACGTTCTGGCTCGCCCCCTTGGCGTTCATCAGCTCGGGATGCCAGCCGCGCCGCCATTCCTCCATCCATGTGGGGTTTTGCGTGCAGCGACCCATGCCTTGGGTCATATCGCCGGTGATGCAGATGTTGCAGCCGATGCATTCGCGGATGTCTTCGATGCGGCCGTCCTCGATCTTCTTGGGCAGGAAGGGATCGGCAATCGAGGGTCGCGCACAGCCGATGAAATCGAGCGTGCCCTGCCGGATCATCCGCGCCATCACATCGGGGCTGGTGAAGCGGCCGACGCCCACCACCGGCTTGTCGGAAAGCTCGCGGATGCCGCGCACCAGCGCCTCTTGCGCCGCCTCTTCCTTGAAGCGCGAAGGGCCGGAGCAATCTTCCCATGTCCCGTGCGCCAGATCCCAGAGGTCGGGCAGATCGCGGTTCATCTCGATGAAATCGCGCAGCTCGGCGTTGGAAAAGCCAAGGTCTCCAATGGTCTCGTCGAGCGAGACCCGTAGCGTAAAGGCCATCGCCTCGCCCACCGCCTCGCGCATATCGGCGATGACCTCGCGGGCAAATCGGGCGCGGTTTTCTAGGCTGCCGCCGTATTCATCCGTCCGCTGGTTGGTGGCGCGGCTGAGGAAATGCTGAAAGATGCCGAAGCCATGCGCGCCATAGAGGCAGATGAGATCAAACCCCGCCGTCTGGCACCGCTTGGCCGCATTGACGAACCAGCGGCGCAGGTTGCGGATATCTTGCCTGTCCATTGCCCGCGCTTGCACCGGATCGTTGGTGAAGGTGCGGATCGGCAGGGCCGTGGGCGCGAGGGGAACCTCCTTGGTATAGAGGTTCGGCCCGTTGATCCCCGAATAGGCCAACTGGATACCCGCAAGCGCCCCGTGGGTTTTCAT
>RFZI01000103.1 GCA_009920775.1 Paracoccaceae bacterium
CAAAGCCCGGCTCGAAGACCGTGACCGGCCCAACACCGGTTTCGATCTGGGCGGGGTAGGTGACGGGGGTGCCTTTGACGAGGGTGATCGTCTCCTCGTTTGCGGGCAGGCGGTAGAAGCGGGGGCCGTTCAGGGAGGTGAAGGCTTCAAGTTGGTTCAGATTGCCCGCCGCCTCGAAAACCTCGGCCAGGCAGGACATGGTGTTGGGCGCGGTGAAGCAGCCGGCGCAGCCGCAGGGCAGGAGCTTGTTGGCATCCGTATGCGGCGCGCTGTCGGTGCCGAGGAAGAAGCGGCGGTCGCCCGAGGTTGCGGCTTCGACCAAGGCGATGCGGTGCTGTTCACGCTTGGCGACCGGCAGGCAATAGTAATGCGGGCGGATGCCACCGGCGAGGATGTGGTTGCGGTTGATGATCAGGTGATGCGTGGTGATCGTCGCGGAGAGGTTCTTGCTCGAGTCGCGCACATAATCCACCGCGTCTTGCGTGGTGACGTGCTCCATCACCACCCGCAGATCGGGGGTCTTGCGGCGGATGGGCCTCAGCACGCGGTCGATGAACACGGCCTCGCGGTCGAAAATGTCGATCGCCGGGTCGGTCACCTCGCCATGCACACAAAGCGGCATGCCGATCTCGGCCATGGTCTCTAGAACGCCGCGCACCTTGTCGAAATCGCGCACGCCCGAGGCGGAGTTGGTGGTGGCACCCGCGGGGTAGAGCTTGACCGCCGTGGCGATCCCTTCGGCATGGGCGCGGGCCACGTCCTTGGGGTCGGTCTGTTCGGTGAGGTAAAGCGTCATCAGCGGCGTAAACCGCGCGCCCTCGGGCATCGCCGCCTCGATCCGGCCGCGATAGGCCAGCGCCTGCTCGGCGGTGACCACCGGCGGCACGAGGTTGGGCATGACGATCGCACGGGCGAAATGAGCGGCGGTGTGTGGCAGGACGGCCTTCAGCATCTCGCCATCGCGCAGATGCAGATGCCAGTCGTCGGGGCGGCGCAGGGTCAGGCGGGTGATCGGCTGTTCGGTCATGCGTTTCGCTTACACGTTCCGAAATCGGCTGGCCAGAGCGAGGTTAGGACTTCTTCGAAAGCTCGGCCTCAATCCGATCAAGAGCCTTCGCAAAGCGTGGGCGTTTCTGGGTCTTGAGGACACCGCGGCAAAGACGGGCGGCCAAGGACAAGCGCCCCCCGCTTTCGAGCCTTTTGAGAAGGCGGCGCAAGTAATCGGTCTGGCGTTGGCGTGCGCGGTAGAGGCGGCCAAAGGTGGCAAGGTCGAGACTGCCTTCCATTGCCGTTTCGATCATCGTGTTGAGAATTCCCAACTTGTCCAAGGCCGGCATGATGTCCGCGCCTTGGCCAAAGGCCCGCAGAGCCAACACATTGGGGGCGCGATAGAGCGCTGCGTGCATGGCGTCTTCGCGCTCGCGCGGATCGAACACGATCCAGGCTTGGGCCGCAGCCTCGAGCATATCGGGGGCATAGCCATAGCGATCCGTAAAGCAAAGGCGCAGGTCGCCGCGGTGGCGCGTGTCCCAACCAGCCTGAGCCGGATCGAGCGTCGCGACCGGGCGAACCGCCAAGACATGGGATCCGGGGGCGGCCACCGAATAGGCCGCGGCGGCATAGCCGCCCTGACCAGCGCCAAAGAACAGCACCTGATCGAAATCTTCGAAGAACCCGTCATCCACGAGCCGGTCGAAATAGCGATAAAGCCGTTGATCGCGATACCAGCGTCCGCCCTCGGAGAGGATGCACAGATGCGACCAGCCGTTGCGGCGCACCATGTCAAAGCCGCGCGGTTCGCGGTTGGTTCGGGCGTGAACCTCGCCAAACTCTTCAAAGGTAACGATCAGCCGCGGGCCGGCTTCATGGAAGATTGCCGAGTAGTTATTGCCGAGCGGTTCGAAATACCCGTCTTCCTCGGCGAGTTCCTCAACAGCCTCATACCAGTCGTCCCGATCAAGATCGGCAAGCTGGGGGTCGAATGTGCTGTTGATATCTTTCATCGCCTTGCCCTTGGCCCCCATCCCCTGACTCGGATGGGGCTATCGTGGCATTTTTCGGCGAAAATGGGCTTAACCCAAGCCCGTTTTGGGGAAATCTCAGAAGAAGGCCTGAAGGCCGGTCTGGGCGCGTCCGAGGATCAGGGCATGGACATCGTGGGTGCCCTCGTAGGTGTTCACCGTCTCGAGGTTGACCATATGTCGAATGACCTGAAATTCCTCGGAAATCCCGTTGCCGCCGTGCATGTCGCGGGCGTTGCGGGCAACGTCCAGAGCCTTGCCGCAGTTGTTGCGCTTGACCAGCGAGATCATCTCGGGCGCAGCGGTTCCGGCGTCCATCAGGCGGCCCACCTGAAGCGAGGCCTGAAGGCCGAGAGTGATCTCGGTCTGCATATCGGCGAGCTTCTTTTGAAAGAGCTGGGTCTGTGCCAGAGGTTTGCCGAACTGCTTGCGATCAAGGCCGTATTGACGGGCGGCGTGCCAGCAGAATTCGGCCGCGCCGAGAACGCCCCAGCTGATGCCATAGCGGGCGCGGTTGAGGCAGCCAAACGGGCCTTTGAGGCCTTCGACGCCGGGCAGAAGTGCATCCTCACCGACCTCGACATCCTTCATCACGATCTCGCCGGTGATCGAGGCGCGCAAGGAAAGCTTGCCGCCGATCTTCGGCGCGGAGAGGCCCTTCATGCCCTTTTCAAGGACAAAGCCCTTGATTTTGCCGCCATGCGCCTCGGACTTGGCCCAGACGATGAACACGTCCGCAATCGGCGCGTTCGAGATCCACATCTTCGAGCCGTTCAGCACATAGCCATTCGCCGTCTTTTTGGCGGTGGTTTTCATGCCGCCCGGATCCGAGCCGGCATCGGGTTCGGTCAGGCCGAAGCAGCCAATGAGCGTGCCCGCGGCGAGGCCGGGGAGGTATTTGCGCTTTTGCTCTTCGGTGCCGTAGGCGTTGATGGGATACATCACGAGCGAGGACTGCACCGACATCATCGACCGATAGCCCGAATCGACCCGCTCGATCTCGCGGGCGACGAGGCCATAGGTGACATAGCCCGCGCCGAGCCCTCCGAATTCCTCGGGGATCGTCACGCCCAGAAGCCCCGCCTCGCCCATCTCGCGGAAGATCGCGGGATCGGTCTCTTCGTTGCGGTAGGCGGCGATGACGCGCGGCTGCAACTTGTCCTGCGCGAAAGCATGGGCCGCATCGCGCAGCATCCGCTCGTCTTCGCTCAGCTGGTCTTCAAGGCGCAGGGCGTCGGCCCAGTCGAAGGGGCCGAGATCGGGTTTGTCGTTTGCCATGATGAAATCTCCTCGGAGTTTGGCCCTCTCTACGCGTGATGGCTGGCGGGAGCAAATGAAATGGAGTAGCAGGTTGATGAGAAAAACTCATGGAGTTTTGCCCCATGCGCCACGCCTACACGCCCTCGTTTCACGAGCTTCAGGCCTTTGTAGTTTCGGCCGAAAGCGGCTCGGCCACGCAGGCCGCGACAGTGCTGGGCCTGACGCAAAGTGCCGTGAGCCGGTCGATCAACACGCTCGAGGCGCGGCTCGGGGTCAAGCTCTTTCACCGGGTTCGGCGGCGGCTTGTCCTGTCGGACGCGGGAAGGGCGCTCTTGCGTGATGCGTCGCGGCTTTTGGCTGACCTCGACCAGACGGCCCTCACGGTCATGAGCTTTGGTGGTCACCGCGATGTCTTGCGGCTTGCCGCCTTGCCGACCTTCGGGGCGGTTTGGCTCATGCCGCGGCTCGCGCGGTTCGCCGAAGTGGCACCGGAGGTGACATTTGACATGGCGACGACCCTTGCGCTCGTGGATTTCGAGCAAGGGCCTTTCGATTTTGCCGTGATCCGTGGCCGGCAAAGACCGGGCGATGTGGTTCTGGCCGAGGAACGATTGGTTGTGGTCGCGGCCCCCAACTTGCTCCCGTCAGGGGGCAAGCCGCTCGCCGACAAGGATCTCGCCCGCCTGCCGCTCTTGCAGCAATCGACGCGGCCAAACCTGTGGCGAGACTGGTTCCTCGATGCGGGGCTTGATCCCATCACGATTGCCCGCGGCGCACGGTTTGAGCAATTCGGCATGGTTCTTGCCGCCGCTCGCGCAGGGATGGGAGTGGCACTGGTACCCGAAGTGCTTGTGGCCGACGAGATCGCAGGCGGCGCCCTGTGCCTTGCCTCGACCCGCTCGATGCTGACCGACACGCCCTATCTTCTGAGCTATCCGCCCCGCAGCGAAGAGGTGGCCGCTTTCCGCACCTTCCGCGACTGGCTCGTTCGCCAGCCCTAAAACATTGCGGTGGCCGATGCCTTCGCTAGACTGCGCCGCCAGAGGAGATTCCATGACCGGCCCCGACGATATTCCTGCCCTTGCTCTGGACTGGCACCGCGCCGGACGCGGTGCCGCCCTTGCCACCGTGGTCGAGACATGGGGCTCGGCGCCGCGCCCTGTGGGTAGCCAGCTGGTGATCGACCGCGAGGGGGCGATGGAAGGCTCGGTTTCGGGGGGCTGTGTCGAGGGGGCGGTGGTGCTTGAAGCGCTTGAATCGCTTGAGGACGGCAAGGCGCGGCTTCTCGAGTTTGGCGTGTCAGACGACGATGCGTTTTCGGCGGGCTTGGCCTGTGGCGGGCGTATTAGGGTTCTGGTCGAGCCGGTGGGGGGATCGTTGGCCGAAGCGACCCTCGCCGCATTGGTCGAAGCGCGGGCGGCGCGGCGGCCGGTGGCCTATGTGCTCGACCTTGAGGCGCTGGCAGGCGGGCGGCTTGCCGAGGCGGCGGCCTATCCCGACCGTTTCCGCGCCGACAAATCGGGTGTCGAAGAGGATGGGCGCACCTTCGTCGCCATCCACAACCCGCCGCTGCGGATGATCGTGATCGGCGCGGTGCATATCGCCCAGCCGCTCGTCGGCATGGCCCGCGCCACCGGCTATGACGTGACGGTGATTGACCCGCGCCCGGCCTTCGCTGCCGCGGCTCGGTTTCCGGGGCAGGCGATCCTCGAAGATTATCCCGACGAGGTCATGCCCGGCCTCGGCCTCGATGCCCGCACAGCCGTTGTCACCCTGACCCACGATCCCAAGATCGACGATCCCGCGATCCGCGAGGCGCTGGGATCGGATGTCTTTTATCTCGGCTGCCTCGGCTCGAAGCGCACCCATGCCAAGCGGCTCGAGCGGCTCGTGGCGGCGGGCTATTCCGACGAAGCCATCTCCCGCATCCATGCACCCGTTGGCCTTGCCATCGGCGCCCGCTCGCCCGCCGAGATTGCGATCAGCATCATGGCCGAGATCACCCGCGTTCTTCGGCAAGGCTCTTGAAACAAAAAGGCCGCCCGGAGGCGGCCTCTCGTTCAGCGATGACACTCGCTTATTTCGCCGGACCGATCATCATGACCATCTGGCGGCCTTCGAGCTTGGGCATATTCTCGATCTTGCCGTATTCTTTCACGTCCTCGGCGATCCGCTCTAGAAGATCGCGGCCCAGCTCCTGGTGGGCCATCTCGCGGCCACGGAAGCGCAAGGTGATTTTCACCTTGTCGCCATTCTCGAGGAACTTGTGCACCGAGCGCATTTTCACATCGTAGTCATGGGTGTCGGTCCCGGGGCGGAACTTCACTTCCTTGATCTCGATGATCTTCTGCTTCTTGCGAGCCTCGGCTTCTTTCTTCTGAGTCTCGTACTTGAACTTGCCATAGTCCATGATCTTGCAGACGGGCGGCGTCGCGTTCGGGGAAATCTCCACCAGATCGAGTCCGGCCTCTTCGGCCATTACCAGGGCTCTTTCGGGGGTAACAACGCCTACGTTTTCGCCATCGGCGCCGATGAGGCGGATTTCCGGGGCCCGGATGCGTTCGTTGATGCGGGGGCCGGTATCACGCACGGGAGGTGCGTTGTGAGGTCTGCGGGCTATGGTCTTGGTCCTTTTACCATTGGAAATGTGCGCGCAAACTAGAGATGCGCTGCCCCCTCTGCAACCGGAAAACAAGGGGGCCAGATCGGTTTTGGCCCAGTGTTGCAGGCTTTCCAGAGGTGAAGTATTGAGCGCGCGACCGGAAGAGGGCCGCAACCCGCCGCCCCAAGGTCTCTCAAAGGTGTAGAACTGCGTATTGCCATTGCCGCCGTTGTCATCCTTCTCGCTGGATGGTTCGGCTATGATTATTACCAGACCCAGCAAGAAGAGAAGGCCGCGATTGCCGCCGCCGAAGCCGCTGCCGCCGAGGCCGCCGCTGCCGCTGAAGCTGCTGCCGCTGAAGCCGCTGCCAAGGCTGCGGCCGAAGCCGAAGCCGCCGCTGCCGCCGAAGCTGCCGCTGCCGCTGCTGCGGAAGCCGCCGCCGCCCTTGAGGCCGCCGCTCAGGAAGCCGCCGCCGCAGCTCAGGCCGCGCTTGATGCCGCCGCAGCCCAGCTTGACCCCGACAACCTGATCGCCAAAATCGAGGCTTCAAGCCTGAGCGTCGTCGAGAAGAACCTTCTTAAGGCCATCGTCGAAGCGGCCCGCAACAGCCCCGAGCTTCTGCAAGGCGCCGCGGATTAGGTTGCGGAAAAGATCGGCAACTGATCAATCCTTCGGATAGATCCTGTCGATCTCTGCGGCCACAAGGCGCTGAAGCTGCCAGAGCCGGGCATCGTGGATGCCATGCTCTGCCAGCGACAGCACAGTGTTTCGCAGGTATTCGGCATTTGACCCGCGCCAGCCACAGGCGCGGGCAATCATCCGAGCGGCATCGGGCGGGGCAAGCCCTCGCGCGATGCCCTCTCCGGTCGGTCCGGCCCAAAACACGAGGGCCCTTTCCCGGCCATTCTCGGTAACGAGGTCGATCCAGCGGTAGTCGTTGCCGGTTTCAATGTAGGGAAGCTCGCGC
Organism: Paracoccaceae bacterium; assembly: GCA_009920775.1. Taxonomy (GTDB): domain Bacteria; phylum Pseudomonadota; class Alphaproteobacteria; order Rhodobacterales; family Rhodobacteraceae; genus RFZI01. The sequence goes on from RFZI01000103.1 coordinate 6,851, forward strand.
TCTACAAGATCGCGGACAGTTTGTTCTGACTGTGCCTCTTCGATCTCGAACGACACGCCCCGGCACTGGCCCCCCGACATCATCGTCATCATCAGGCCCGGTGTTTCGGGGGTGCCGCGAAACCCGCGCATGATCATCGAAAACTCGCGATGCCAGCCGTGGGCGCGGGCTATTGTGCGACCCTTGGCTTCAAAGGTCGGGTTCCAGATCAGTGAGCCATAGGCGAAGATCTTGAGGGCGCCGCTGGGGCGACCCGAGAGGACGTTTTCGGCCATCCTGTCGAAATCGGCCTCCGTTGCGGGGGTATATTTGGAGAGGGACAAATCCTTCTCAACCGTCCGCGTGGCACGGGCGACGTGATCTTCGGTGAGATCGAGAGGGTCGCGCATGAGCCAAGTGGGCCTCAAGCGCGGCGATAGGTCAAGGGGTCAGGTTAGATACCCTCTCCCACAAAAGCCTTTTCCACCACAAACTCGGCCGGATCGGAATTGGCGCCTTCGCGCAGGCCGGCTTTCTCGAG
>RFZI01000104.1 GCA_009920775.1 Paracoccaceae bacterium
TGGCCCGCGGGTATGCCCAATGTCAGCGTGCTGTGCGAAGAGGCCGAGTGGCCGATCCAGACGGGCGCGGCCGACAAGCTGGTGTTGATGCATGGTCTTGAGACCGCGGAAAACCCCTCGGCGGTGCTTGATGAATGCTGGCGGGTTCTTGGCCCCGGTGGTCGGGCCGTATTCATCGTTCCGAACCGGGCCGGCATCTGGTCGCGGTCGGACAAGACGCCCTTTGGCTATGGCCGCCCCTATTCGCTGGGCCAGCTCGAGGCGCAGCTGCGGCGGCATGGCTTTGCCACTGAACGGGCCATGTCGACGCTCTACCAGCCACCCTCCTATCGGAAAGTCTGGCGCCGGATGGCGGGGCTTCTTGAGACAAGCGGGCGGCATCTGCCTGTCTTTGCCGCGGGCGGCGTTCTCTTTGTCGAGGTCTCGAAACAGGTTCCCGCGCCGAACAAGGGGGGGCTGGGCGAGGCCGTCCGCAGGCCGATGCGCGTCCTTGAGGGGATCGGTGCCGCGGAGCCCAAGCCGAGCTATCGCGGGCCGGGCGCGCGCTAGGCCAGAATCGCCGCGGATTCGGTATTCCGGGCCGGTAAAGCGCCTTTTCCAGAAAATATTTTGCGCCCGTTAGCGGGATCATTCGCCAAGTGCCTGTGTTATATGGTTTCGCAAAGCATAATTGCCGCAGATAAAGCGCTGCTAGGCGGTTGCCCCACTCAAAAGGCTCTGCTACATCCGCCCTGATTTTACGCCCCCGGTATATCCGAGGGCTCCAAGGCTGCCCTCCTGCCGCTCTTCACCGGGTGAACGGACTGGGCCAAACACATCGGAAGGGTGGACGTGTCCGAACCAGCTTCGATCTCAACCGGCATCGCCAAGCGCTATGCCACCGCCGTTTTTGAACTGGCGAAAGAGGAAAAGGGTCTCAAGACCCTTGAATCCGACATCGATGCACTGGACGCCGCGATCGAAGGATCGGCGGATCTGCGTGCGTTGATCTCTTCGCCGCTCTACAGCCGCGAAGACCAGGCGAATGCCATGACGGCACTTGCCAAGAAGATGAAACTCTCGGCGATCGTGACCAACACGCTCGCCCTGATGGCGTCGAACCGCCGCCTGTTTACCTTGCCCCAGCTGATCTCGGCGCTGCGCGACCGTATTGCTGAGGAAAAGGGCGAAGTGACGGCCGAGGTTGTCAGCGCGAAAGCCCTGACCAAGACCCAGGCCGACAAACTTGCCAAGACGCTCAAGGCGCAGATCGGCAAGACCATCAAGATTAATGCGACCGTGGATGAAAGCCTCATCGGCGGTCTAATCGTTAAAGTTGGCTCGAAGATGATCGACACCTCGATCGCCTCCAAGCTCAGCGCTCTCCAGAACACCATGAAAGAGGTCGGATAATGGCGATCCAAGCTGCAGAAATTTCTGCGATCCTGAAAGGGCAGATCAAGAACTTTGGCCAAGAAGCCGAAGTTGCCGAAGTTGGCCGCGTGCTGTCGGTCGGTGACGGTATTGCCCGCGTTTACGGTCTGGACAACATCCAGGCCGGTGAAATGGTCGAATTCCCCGGTGGTATCCGCGGGATGGCCCTGAACCTCGAGACCGACAACGTCGGTTGCGTTATCTTCGGTTCGGACCGCGACATTAAAGAAGGCGACACCGTCAAGCGCACCAAGGCCATCGTGGACGTTCCCGCTGGCGACGAGCTGCTTGGCCGCGTTGTCGACGCGCTCGGCAACCCGCTCGACGGCAAAGGTCCGATCAAGACCAAGACCCGCCGCATCGCCGACAGCAAAGCCCCGGGCATCATCCCCCGCAAATCGGTTCACGAGCCGATGGCGACCGGCCTCAAGTCGGTTGACGCGATGATCCCGATCGGCCGTGGCCAGCGCGAGCTGATCATCGGCGACCGTCAGACCGGCAAGACCGCAATCGCGCTCGACACCATTCTGAACCAGAAGTCCTACAACGAAGCCGCCGGCGATGATGAGAGCAAGAAGCTCTACTGCGTCTACGTCGCCGTTGGTCAGAAGCGTTCGACCGTTGCCCAGCTTGTGAAAAAGCTCGAGGAAAACGGCGCTCTGGAATACTCGATCGTCGTGGCCGCCACCGCGTCCGACCCGGCGCCGATGCAGTTCCTTGCCCCCTACGCCGCGACCGCGATGGCCGAGCACTTCCGTGACAACGGCCGCCACGCTCTGATCATCTACGATGACCTCTCCAAGCAGGCCGTGTCGTATCGTCAGATGTCGCTCCTTCTTCGCCGTCCGCCGGGACGTGAAGCCTATCCGGGCGACGTTTTCTACCTGCACTCGCGCCTTCTCGAGCGTTCCTCGAAGCTCAACGAAGACAACGGCTCGGGCTCGCTGACCGCTCTTCCGGTCATCGAAACCCAGGGCGGCGACGTGTCGGCTTTTATTCCGACCAACGTGATTTCGATCACCGACGGTCAGATCTTCCTCGAGACCGAACTATTCTATCAGGGTATCCGTCCGGCCGTGAACACCGGTCTGTCGGTTAGCCGCGTGGGTTCGTCGGCTCAGACCAACTCGATGAAGTCGGTCGCCGGTCCGGTCAAGCTGTCGCTCGCCCAGTACCGCGAGATGGCCGCTTTCGCCCAGTTCGGTTCCGACCTCGACGCCGCGACCCAGCAGCTCTTGAACCGTGGTGCCCGTCTGACCGAGCTCATGAAGCAGCCGCAGTACTCGCCGCTGACCAACGCCGAAATCGTCTGCGTGATCTACGCCGGCACCAACGGCTATCTCGACAAGGTTGCCGTCAAGGACGTTGGCCGTTTCGAGGCGGGTCTCCTCAAGCACCTGCGCAACAACCGCGCCGATGTTCTCGAGTGGCTGACCAAGGAAGACCCCAAGATCAAGGGTGACGCCGAGGCCAAGCTCAAGGCCGCTATCGACGAATTCGCTAAGGATTTCGCCTGATTTCGTGGCTTTGGATAAGGAGACAAGGCAGTGCCTAGTCTAAAGGACCTGAAAAATCGGATCGCGTCGGTCAAATCGACCCGCAAGATCACCAAGGCCATGCAGATGGTGGCCGCCGCGAAACTGCGGCGGGCACAGGATGCGGCCGAGCAGGCCCGCCCCTATACCGATCGCTTCAATGCGGTTCTGGCGGGGCTTGCCGCCTCTGTCGGCGGATCGGACTCTGCCCCCCGGCTTCTGTCGGGAACGGGGTCCGACAAGGTCCACCTTCTGGTGGTCATGACGGCGGAACGCGGCCTCTGCGGTGGTTTCAACTCCTCGATCGTCAAGCTCGCCCGCACCCGTGCGGCCGAGCTGGTCGCGGCGGGCAAGACCGTCAAGATCCTCACTGTCGGCAAGAAGGGCCGCGAACAGCTGCGCCGCGATTGGGCCAGCCACTTCGTTGCCCACGTTGATCTGTCGGCCGTTCGCAAGCTTGGTTACACCAACGCGCAGGACATCGCCCGCGACCTTCTGGGCCGCTTCGATGCCGGCGAGTATGATGTCGCCACCATCTTCTTCAGCCGCTTCCAGTCGGTGATCGCTCAGATCCCGACCGCACAGCAGATCATCCCGGCCAAGTTCGACGAGGCCGAGGCAGGCGCCGCAACGCTCTATGACTATGAGCCGAGCGAAGAGGCGATCCTGGCCGACCTGCTGCCGCGCGGCGTGGCAACGCAAATCTTTGCGGCGCTCCTCGAGAACGCAGCGTCCGAACAGGGCGCGCGGATGAGCGCGATGGACAACGCAACCCGCAACGCCGGTGACATGATCGACCGTCTGACCATCGAGTTTAACCGCTCGCGTCAGGCCGTCATCACCAACGAGCTGATTGAAATTATTTCGGGCGCGGAAGCGCTCTAACGGAACTGGAGAAATCCCATGGCTAAATCGAAAGGCAAAGTGACCCAGGTCATCGGCGCCGTCGTGGACGTGCGGTTCGAGGGCGAGCTGCCCGCGATCCTTAACGCGCTGACCACCGACAACAACGGCAAGAAGCTGGTGCTCGAAGTCGCCCAGCACCTTGGCGAAGACACCGTTCGCACCATCGCTATGGACGCGTCCGAAGGCCTCGTCCGCGGTCAGGAAGTCGTCGACACCGGCGCTCCGATCTCGGTCCCGGTTGGCGACGCGACCCTCGGCCGTATCCTCAACGTCGTCGGCGAGCCGGTGGACGAAAAGGGCCCGGTGAAGGCGAAGGAAACCCGCGCCATCCACCAGCCGGCCCCCGAGTTTGCCGATCAGGCGACCGAGTCGGAAATCCTTGTCACCGGCATCAAGGTCGTTGACCTTCTCGCCCCCTACGCCAAGGGCGGCAAGATCGGCCTCTTCGGCGGCGCCGGCGTGGGCAAGACCGTTCTCATCATGGAACTCATCAACAACATCGCCAAGGTGCACTCGGGCTACTCCGTGTTCGCCGGCGTGGGTGAGCGCACCCGTGAGGGCAACGACCTCTATCACGAGATGATCGAGTCGGGCGTTATCGTCCCCGATGACCTCGAGAAGTCGAAAGTGGCCCTTGTATACGGCCAGATGAACGAGCCGCCGGGAGCCCGTATGCGCGTTGCTCTCTCGGGTCTGACCCTTGCCGAGCAGTTCCGCGACCAGTCGGGCACCGACGTTCTGTTCTTCGTCGACAACATCTTCCGCTTCACCCAGGCGGGTTCCGAGGTGTCGGCGCTTCTCGGCCGTATTCCTTCGGCCGTGGGCTATCAGCCGACGCTGGCGACCGACATGGGCGCTCTGCAGGAACGCATCACCTCGACCAAGGCTGGCTCGATCACCTCGGTTCAGGCCATCTACGTTCCCGCCGACGACCTTACCGACCCGGCTCCGGCCACCTCGTTCGCCCACCTCGACGCAACCACCGTTCTGTCGCGTGCGATTTCGGAACTCGGCATCTATCCCGCCGTGGACCCGCTCGACTCGACCTCGCGTCTCATGGATCCGGCGATCGTCGGTGAAGAGCACTACAACGTTGCCCGTTCGGTTCAGGGTATCCTTCAGCGCTACAAGTCGCTGCAGGACATCATCGCCATCCTCGGCATGGACGAACTGAGCGAAGAGGACAAGCTGACCGTGGCCCGCGCCCGTAAGATCCAGCGTTTCCTCTCGCAGCCGTTCGACGTGGCGAAGGTCTTCACCGGCTCCGACGGTGTGCAGGTTCCGCTCGATGTCACCATCTCGTCGTTCAAGGCGGTTGTGGCTGGCGAGTATGACCACCTGCCGGAAGCTGCCTTCTACATGGTTGGCGGCATCGACGAAGTGATCGCGAAAGCCGAACGTCTGGCCGCTGCTGCGGCCTAAGGAGGCAACATGGCAGATACGCTGCAATTCGATCTCGTCAGCCCCGAACGGAGGCTTGCCTCCGTCGCGGCCCGCGAGGTGCAGATTCCCGGCGCCGATGGCGACATGACGGCCATGGCCGATCATGCCCCGATGATCACCACCCTGCGCCCCGGCGTTCTTCGGGTGGTGCATCGCGGCGGTTCGGACGACTATGTGGTCTCTGGCGGTTTCGCCGAAGTGACCGCTGGCGGCGTTTCGGTTCTGGCTGAACAGGCCCTGCCGCGCGCCGAGGTCACGCAGGCCGTGTACGACGAGATGCTCGCCGCGGCCCGCGCCGCGCACTCGAGCGCCGCGTCGGATGCGACCGACGCTGCCGCCAAGACGGTTGCCGATATGGTGGCCGTTGGTGAGCAGCTGGGCCTCGCCGCCCGCTGATCGCGCCAAAGGTATCGAAAAGGCCCCGCGCAACCCGCGGGGCCTCTTTCGTTGTTGAACCTTGGCGCAGTTCTGCTCAAGGTCCGGCAAAAGGTTTGAGTAGATGAATTTACGCGGTGCTCAGGTTTTCATTCTTGCCACGGTGCTGATCGATGCGATCGGGATCGGGCTGATCTTTCCCATCATGCCCGATCTGATGGACCGCGTCGGCGCGTCCTCGACCGCAGACGGAGCCTTCCTCGGCGGCATCCTGATGGCCGCCTATGCGGCGATGCAGTTCATCGGCTCGCCGGTGATCGGCGGCCTGTCCGACTCTTTCGGGCGGAGGCCGGTTCTTATCCTTTCGCTGGCGGCGCTGGTCGTTGACTATGTGATCATGGCGCTGGCGGATACTTTCGCGCTTCTCCTCATCGGGCGTATCCTCGCGGGGCTTGCAGGCGCGAGCTATGTGACCGCGATGGCCTATCTGGCCGACATCTCCACGCCAGAGGAGCGGTCCGCGAAGTTCGGGCTTGTGGGGGCAACCTTCGGGGTTGGCTTTATCATTGGCCCCGCGCTCGGCGGCCTCGTTGCTGGCTGGAGCCTTTCCGCGCCCTTCTGGCTCGCCGCTGCCTTCTCTGCGGTCAACGTGCTCTTCGGCCTCTTCGTTCTGCCTGAAAGCCTGCCGCCCGAGCGCCGTCGGCGCATGACACGGCGCGATTTCAATCCCTTCGGCGTGATCTTCGACGCGATCCGCATCCCCGGCATCATCATCCCGCTCATAGTCCTCTTCGTCTTTCACTTCGCGACCATGGTCTATCCCACTGTCTGGTCCTTCTGGCTGCGCGAGGTTTTCGGCTGGGAGGCCGCGCTGATCGGCCTTTCGCTTGCCGCCTATGGGGTCGGGGCGGCGCTGAGCCAAAGCGTTGTTCTCGGCTTTCTGGTCAAGCGCTTCGGTGATTATCGCACGCTGTGGTTTGCCCTGATCTGCTGCTGTATCGCCTTGCTAGGATACGGCTTTACCAATGCCGCCTGGATGGTTTTCGCGATCATGGCTCTGGCCTGTCTTGGGGATATGACCATGCCCATCGCCACTGCCATGTCGGCCAATCTTGCCGACGAGGACCGGCAGGGGGTTGTTCAGGGGGTTATCGCCAGCATGGGGTCGATTACCGCCGTGATCGCGCCCTTGGTGGTGACGTGGATCTTCCAGACATTCACCGCCGAGGGTGCGTCAATTCACTTCCCCGGCGCCCCCTATCTTTTTGGCCTTGCTCTGACCATTCTGGTTTTGCCGCTGGTCCCGCGCTTGCGCCGGGCCGCACCGAAGAAGGAGGCATCATAATGCATCTTTCCATATCCGGCCCCCTCGGGATCTAGGATGGCGAGATCATCCTCTTCTCGGACTATGAGCATGACGGGCCCATGTGGTCTGGCACTGGCCCCCGCGAGGTTCGCAAGCAGATGGTGTTCAAGGCGCCGTTCAGCACACCGCCGTCGGTGCGCGTCTGGCTGACCATGGTCGATATCTCGAACGAAGGGAACGTGCGGATGGACGTTCAGGCCGAGGCCATCAACACGGAGGGGTTTGCCGCAGTGTTCCGCACATGGGGCGACACGCGCATCGCGCGGGTCAGGGTCGGCTGGCAGGCAATCGGGGCGCAAGAGCACCCCG
>RFZI01000105.1 GCA_009920775.1 Paracoccaceae bacterium
CCTGCCGCCCGCGCTCATCGACGATATCGATAAATGGGCCGACGAATTCCCCAAGGTGCTCGACGATATCGACGGGCCTCTGACCGAGAACCGCATCTTCAAGCAGCGCAACGCCGATATCGGCATCGTCACCGAAGACGACATCCTCAAGTGGGGCTTTTCGGGCGTCATGGTGCGTGGCTCGGGCCTGCCGTGGGATCTACGCCGCTCGCAGCCTTACGAATGCTATGACGAGTTCGAGTTCCAGATCCCCGTGGGCAAGAACGGTGATTGCTATGACCGCTATCTCTGCCGCATGGAAGAGATGCGCCAGTCGACCTCGATCATCAAGCAAGCCATCGCCAAGCTGCGCGCGCCCGAAGGGCAGGGCGATGTTCTGGCCCGTGGCAAGCTGACCCCGCCCAAGCGCGGCGACATGAAGACCTCGATGGAAAGCCTGATCCATCACTTCAAGCTCTATACCGAGGGCTTCCACGTTCCCGCCGGCGAGGTCTATGCCGCCGTCGAAGCGCCGAAGGGCGAGTTCGGCGTCTACCTCGTGGCCGACGGCACCAACAAACCCTACCGCGCCAAGCTGCGTGCGCCGGGTTACCTGCACCTTCAGGCCATGGACCATATGGCCACCGGCCACCAACTTGCCGACGTCGCCGCCATCATTGGCTCGATGGACGTCGTTTTTGGAGAGATTGACCGCTAATGCTCCGCCGCCTGCACCACGACCAGCCCGAGAGTTTCGCCTTCACCCCCGCCAACAAGGCCTGGGCCGAAGCGCAGATCACCAAATATCCCGAAGGCCGTCAGGCTTCGGCGATCATCCCGCTTCTGTGGCGCGCGCAAGAGCAAGAGGGCTGGCTGACCCGTCCGGCGATCGAAGCTGTCGCCGATATGCTCGGCATGGCCTATATCCGTGCGCTCGAGGTAGCTTCGTTCTACTTCATGTTCCAACTGCAGCCAGTCGGCTCGGTTGCCCATATTCAGGTTTGCGGCACGCTTTCGTGCATGATCTGCGGCGCGGAGAACCTGATCGCTGTCTGCAAGGACAAGATCGCCGCCAATGCGCACGAGCTTTCGGCGGATGGCAAGTTTTCGTGGGAAGAGGTCGAATGCCTCGGCTCCTGCGCCAACGCGCCGATGGCGCAGATCGGCAAGGATTACTACGAGGATCTGACCGCCGAGAAACTGGCCTGGATCATCGACGAGCTGGCCGCTGGCCGTGTCCCCACGCCGGGCCCGCAGAACGGCCGCTATGCCGCCGAGCCCTTGAAAGGCCTGACTTCGCTCACTGCCCATGAAAGCGGCCGCACCCAGTTCAACGCGAGCGTCCAGCTCGCGACCGACATTGGCGATACGGTCAAGCGGATCGACGGGACCGAGGTTCCGCTTCTGACCCCGTGGCTTGGCAAGACCTCCAAGAAACCGGCGGCCAAGAAGCCCGCGGCCAAGAAGGCTGCCCCGAAAGCGGCGGCCAAGGGCGCCGAGCCCAAGGCCGAGAAAAAGCCTGCGGCGAAAAAACCCGCGGCCAAAAAAACCGCACCCAAGGCCAAGAAGGCCGAGACGAAGTAGAGCCATAGATGACCGACCGGAGCACAACACACTCGGCCAAGGCAGGACGGCGCACCGCGCTCGTGCTGGCTGGTACCGGCGTGTTCTGGATCGTGATGACATTCCTTGGATCGAAGTTCGGCTGGAGCAACCGCACCCGTGCGCTCTTCGATCTATTCGCGCTCGCCGGTTTCGGCTGGGCGCTTTTCTCGACATTTGCACTGTGGCGCGCGCGCCAGACCGGAAAAAGGTGAGCCCATGCTCAAGGACCAGGACCGTATCTTTACCAATATCTACGGGATGCACGACCGTTCGCTGAAAGGCGCGATTGCCCGCGGCCATTGGGATGGCACCGCCGCCATCATCAAGAAGGGCCGCGACTGGATCGTGAACGAGATGAAGGCCTCGGGCCTGCGGGGCCGTGGCGGCGCTGGTTTTCCCACCGGCCTCAAATGGTCGTTCATGCCCAAAGAGTCCGACGGTCGCCCCGCCTATCTGGTGATCAACGCCGACGAGTCGGAGCCGGGCACCTGCAAAGACCGCGAGATCATGCGCCACGATCCGCATACGCTGATTGAAGGCGCGCTGATCGCCTCATTCGCGATGAACGCGCATGCCTGCTATATCTACATCCGCGGCGAATATATCCGCGAGCGAGAGGCGCTGCAGGCGGCGATCGACGAATGCTATGACGCGGGCCTTCTGGGCAAGAACGCCGCCAAGTCGGGCTGGGATTTCGATCTCTACCTGCACCACGGCGCGGGTGCCTATATCTGCGGCGAGGAAACGGCACTTCTGGAAAGCCTTGAGGGCAAGAAGGGGATGCCGCGGATGAAGCCGCCGTTCCCGGCAGGCTCGGGCCTTTATGGTTGCCCGACCACGGTGAACAACGTTGAATCCATCGCCGTTGCCCCGACCATCCTGCGCCGTGGCGCGGCTTGGTTTGCGGGCTTTGGCCGTCAGAACAACGCCGGCACCAAGCTCTTTGCGATCTCGGGCCATGTGAACAACCCTTGTGTCGTCGAAGAAGCCATGTCGATCACCTTCGAAGAGCTGATCGAAAAGCATTGCGGCGGCATTCGTGGCGGCTGGGACAACCTTCTGGGCGTGATCCCCGGCGGCTCGTCGGTGCCTGTCGTGCGCGGCGAGAAGATGCGCGATGCGATCATGGATTTTGATTATCTGCGGGGTGAGTTGGGCTCGGGCCTCGGCACCGCCGCCGTGATCGTCATGGATAAGTCGGTCGATATCGTGAAGGCGATCTGGCGCTTGTCGAAGTTCTACAAACACGAGAGCTGCGGCCAGTGCACGCCCTGCCGCGAAGGCACCGGCTGGATGATGCGGGTGATGGAACGGCTGGTGAAGGGCGAGGCCTCGGTTGAGGAAATCGACATGCTTTGGGACGTGACCAAGCAGGTCGAAGGCCACACGATCTGTGCATTGGGCGATGCGGCCGCCTGGCCGATTCAGGGTCTGATCCGCAATTTCCGTGGCGAGATCGAGGACCGAATCAAATCCCGTTCGGGCGCGATCGCCGCCGAGTAAGACATAAGAATTTTGTAATGAATACGGCCGGTTGGAGAAATCCAGCCGGCCTTTCTTATGGGCGGCGCCTTGCCGTCCGAACGCCCGTTTTCACTTCGATATTGAATATCAGCGCCCAAAGCGCGACATGAGTTCAGGCGGCATCAAAGACCGGCAGCTCACACGAGGCGCAGCGTTGAAAAAGATCCTGATCCTGACCCTTGGCCTGACCCTCGGCGCGCTTCCGGCGCGGGCGAACGAGGTGCCGTTGAAGGATGTCGCCTACGTCAGCGAGGGCATCATCGCCACCGGCATCGCCTATGAAATCGGCCGGGTTTGCCCAAGCCTGACCGCGCGGGTTCTGACGGGCGTATTCTTTCTCTACGAGCTTCAGTCCTACGCCTACGACCTCGGATATTCCAAGGCCGAGGTCGATGGCTATATCAACGACAAGGACGAAAAGAGCCGTCTTGAGGCCGTGGCGCGGGCGCGTTTGGCCGAGATGGGGGCCATCTTGGACCAACCGGAAACCTACTGCGCCGTAGGGCGACAGGAAATCGCGCTCGAAAGCCAGATCGGCAAGCTGCTGCGATAGCGCAAAAGGCCGCGCTCTGCCCCCACATCAGTGAATTTTCCTGACAAAATCGTGTCGTTCCGGCTGGCATCATCCGGCGTGACGGGATAGAAGGCGGCAACTGTATCGCCCGCGCGCCCGCGCGCGTGTAAGGCGTGCCGGTGGGACGAACCAAAAGGCTGGCCATGTCTGATTTGCGAAAAGTCATTATCGACGGGAACGAAGTTGAAGTACAGGGGGCAATGACCCTGATTCAGGCCTGCGAGGTCGCCGGTATCGAAGTCCCCCGTTTCTGCTATCACGAGCGCCTGTCGATCGCTGGTAACTGCCGGATGTGTCTGGTCGAGGTTGTGGGCGGCCCGCCCAAGCCCGCCGCCTCCTGCGCCATGCAAGTTCGCGATTTGCGGCCCGGCCCGGAAGGGCAGCCGCCTGTCGTCAAGACCAACTCGCCGATGGTGAAGAAGGCCCGTGAGGGGGTGATGGAGTTTCTCCTGATCAACCACCCGCTCGATTGCCCGATCTGCGATCAGGGCGGCGAGTGCGATCTTCAGGATCAGGCGATGGCCTATGGCGTCGATTTCTCGCGGTATCGCGAGCCGAAGCGCGCCTCCGAGGATCTGAACCTCGGGCCGCTCGTCGAGACCCACATGACCCGCTGCATTTCCTGCACCCGCTGCGTGCGCTTCACGACCGAGGTCGCGGGCATCACCCAAATGGGCCAAACAGGCCGTGGTGAGGACAGCGAAATCACGAGCTATCTCGGCGAGACGCTGAACTCCAATATACAGGGCAATATTATCGACCTCTGCCCCGTGGGTGCTCTGGTGTCGAAGCCATACGCCTTTACCGCCCGCCCGTGGGAGCTCACGAAGACCGAGACCATCGACGTGATGGACGCCCTTGGCTCGAACATCCGCGTTGACACGAAGGGCCGCGAGGTCATGCGGATCCTGCCGCGCAACCATGACGGCGTGAACGAAGAGTGGATCTCCGACAAGACGCGCTTTGTCTGGGACGGCCTGCGCCGCCAGCGCCTCGATACGCCCTACATCCGCGAGAACGGCAAGCTGCGCAAAGCGACTTGGGGCGAGGCGCTTGCCGCTGCCGCCAAGGCGATGAAGGGCAAGAAGGTGGCTGGCCTTGTAGGCGATCTCGCTCCGGTCGAAGCGGTCTATGCGCTCAAGGAACTCGTCGAGAGCCTCGGCGGTTCGGTCGAATGCCGCACCGACAACGCCAAGCTGCCGGCGGGCAACCGTGGCGGCTATGCGGGCACGGCGACCATCGAGGATATCGACAGCGCCAAGATGATCCAGCTCATCGGCACCAACCCGCGCCTCGAGGCGCCGGTGCTGAATGCGCGTCTGCGCAAGGCGTGGCTCAAGGGCGCCACCATCGGCCTTGTGGGCGAAGCCGTTGATCTGACGTATGATTACGTCCACGTCGGCACCGACCGCGCGGCCCTGGAAGAGCTGTCGTCGAAGGAAATCGGCGCGACCAAGGATGTGCCCTCGCTCGTCATCGTCGGGCAGGGCGCGCTGCAAGAAGCGGATGGCGAGGCGGTTCTTGCGCACGCAATGAAGCTGGCTGCGAACTCAAACTCCAAGCTGATGATCCTCCACACCGCCGCCGCCCGCGTGGGCGCGATGGATGTGGGCGCCACGACCGAAGGCGGCATGGCCGCCGCTCTGGACGGGGCCGAGGTGATCTATAGCCTTGGCGCGGACGAGGTCGAAATCGGCGAAGGCGCTTTCGTGATCTACCAAGGCTCGCACGGCGACCGTGGCGCGCATCGCGCCGACATCATCCTGCCGGGCGCGGCCTATACCGAGGAAGGCGGCCTATTCGTCAATACCGAAGGCCGCCCCCAGATCGCCATGCGCGCGGGCTTTGCCCCGGGCGAGGCGAAAGAGAACTGGGCAATCCTGCGGGCGCTCTCGGCCGAGCTTGGCAAGACGCTCCCCTATGACAGCATCGCGGGCCTGCGCCGCGCGCTTGTGGCGGCTTTCCCGCACCTCGGCGCGATCGACGAAGTGGCCGAGAAAGAGCTGAAAGCGATCAAGCCCAAGAAGATGGGCAAGGCCACTTTCCGCAACGCGATCAAAGACTTCTACCTGACCAACCCGATCGCCCGGTCGAGCGCCCTGATGGCTGAGCTTTCCGCTCAGGCCAAGGCGCAGGCGGGCGGCAAGATGGCAGCGGAATAAAGGACGGGACAATGGTTGAATTCTTCACGACCACCAACCTCGGGATCGTACTTTTGATCCTTGGTCAGTGCCTTCTAGTCCTTGTGCCGCTTCTCGTGGCGCTCGCGTTCCTGTTGTATGCCGACCGCAAGATCTGGGCCGCCGTGCAGATGCGCCGTGGCCCCAACGTGGTGGGCGTTTTCGGCCTGTTGCAGTCTTTCGCGGACTTCCTGAAATACATCGTCAAGGAAGTCGTCGTGCCGGCGGGTGCCGACAAGGCGGTGTTCTTCCTCGCGCCGATGATCTCCTTTGTCCTCGCGGTCATCGCTTGGGCGGTGATCCCGTTCAATGACGGCTGGGTTCTGTCGGATATCAACGTGGCCATCCTCTATGTCTTCGCCATTTCCTCGCTCGAGGTTTACGGCGTGATCATGGGCGGCTGGGCGTCGAACTCGAAATACCCGTTCCTCGGCTCGCTCCGCTCGGCGGCGCAGATGATTTCCTACGAGGTCTCGATCGGCCTCATCATCATCGGCGTGATCATCTCCACGGGCTCGATGAACTTCGGCGATATCGTTCGGGCGCAAGAGGGAAGCTGGGGCATCTTCAACTGGTACTGGCTGCCGCATTTCCCGATGCTGTTCCTCTTCTTTATCAGCGCCTTGGCCGAAACCAACCGCCCGCCGTTCGACCTGCCGGAAGCGGAATCCGAACTCGTGGCGGGCTATCAGGTGGAATATTCCTCGACGCCTTTCCTGCTCTTCATGATCGGCGAGTTGATGGCCGTGGTGCTCATGTGCGCCTTGGTCTCGCTTCTCTTCTTCGGTGGCTGGCTCTCGCCGATCCCCGGTCTGCCGGATGGTGTCTGGTGGATGGTCATCAAGATGTCGTTCTTCTTCTTCATCTTCTCGATGGTGAAGGCGATCACCCCGCGCTACCGCTATGACCAGCTGATGCGCCTTGGCTGGAAAGTGTTCCTGCCGATGTCGCTGGCTTGGGTCGTGATCGTATCCTTCCTTGCCAAATACGAAGCATTCGGCGGCCTTTGGGCGCGCTGGACGATCGGAGGCTGATCCCATGACCCAGATCGACTACGGCCGCGCCGCTAAATACTTCCTCCTCGCGGATTTCGCCAAAGGCTTTGCCCTTGGGATGAAATATTTCTTCGCCCCCAAGGCGACGCTCAACTATCCGCACGAGCGCGGCCCGCTCAGCCCCCGTTTCCGCGGTGAGCACGCGCTGCGCCGTTACCCGAACGGCGAAGAGCGCTGCATCGCCTGCAAGCTCTGCGAGGCGATCTGCCCCGCGCAGGCGATCACCATCGACGCCGAACCGCGCGAGGACGGCTCGCGCCGC
>RFZI01000106.1 GCA_009920775.1 Paracoccaceae bacterium
AGCGAGACATTGACGGTAACTTTTGCGTCCCCCGCCATGGCCATGGTGGTGCCAAGGCCAAAAGCGAGTGAGAGACCGAGAGTCTTCAAGCCTAGATTCATTTTGGAAACCTTTCAAAAAGCGTGAGCCTCGCTCACGACACGCGAATTATGCGCCTCGCTCTGAGTCGCGAGGTTGACGCCGATCAATGGAAGCTAGCTGCACACGGAAATGTGTCTTTCAGGCGCGATTTGCCAAAACTCACGCTTCGTGCCACTTCTCGGCTCGAAGCAAGGGGCGCGGAGTCCAGAATGATCCTCGGTATAGGCACCGATCTCTGCAACATCGAACGGATCGAAGGGACGCTCGAGCGTTTCGGCGACCGGTTTCTGCAACGGGTCTTTACCGAGCGTGAACAGCGCAAGGCCGCGAGCCGCCCCCGCGCCGTGGCCGCGACTTAT
Organism: Paracoccaceae bacterium; assembly: GCA_009920775.1. Lineage (GTDB taxonomy): Bacteria > Pseudomonadota > Alphaproteobacteria > Rhodobacterales > Rhodobacteraceae > RFZI01. The sequence goes on from RFZI01000106.1 coordinate 441, forward strand.
GCCAAGCGCTGGGCCGCAAAAGAGGCCTGTTCCAAGGCGCTGGGGACGGGTTTGCGCATGGGCATCGCCTGGCGTGACATGGCGGTAAGCAACCTGCGCACCGGCCAGCCGGTGATGCACGTGACCGGCTGGGCCAAGGACCGGCTCGACTCCATGACCCCGCCGGGCCACGAGGCGATCATCCACGTCACCCTGACCGACGATCACCCATGGGCGCAGGCCTTTATCGTGATCGAGGCGCGGCCCATTGCCGATCGGGCCAGCGGCGCTTGACTTGCCGAGCCGGGGCCATCACATACCCCTGACACCAAAAAGGAACGATCATGTCGGACGTGACGGAAGAAAGCGGCCTTTGGGCGGGCATCAAGGAAACGGTCAAGACGGTTGTCTATGCCCTTCTCATCGCGGGCGTGTTCCGCACGATCTTTTTTCAGCCGTTCTGGATCCCCTCGGGCTCGATGAAAGACACGCTCCTGATCGGCGACTTCCTCTTCGTCAACAAGATGGCCTATGGCTATTCCTATGCCTCCTGCCCGTCGATCCGTATCGCCTCTCTCGGGATCGACATCGACGCCGAAGATTTCTGCGGCTTCCTCAAAGGCGACAATGACCGGATTCTCGGATCGGATCCCGAGCGCGGCGATGTGGTGGTTTTCCGCCATCCCGTGACCGGCCGCGATTTCATCAAGCGCCTGATCGGCCTTCCGGGCGATCGCGTTCAGATGAAGGACGGGCTTCTCTACATCAATGATGTGGCGGTCGAGGTCGAACAGGTTGGGGTCTTTGAGGAAACCTACGAGCGCCAAGGGCCGCAGGGCCTCGTTCCGCGCTGCGCCAATGGTAATCCGGGTCAGGGCGGCCTTTGCCTGAAGGACCGCGCCATCGAGACTTTGCCGAACGGTGTCGAACATTCGATCCTGAATATCGGCAACCAGAGCCTCGATACCTCCGGCGTCTATACTGTCCCCGAGGGCCACTATTTCTTCATGGGCGACAACCGCGACAACTCGACCGATAGCCGTGTTGACCAGCGCCTTGGCGGCGTCGGATTTGTGCCGGCCGAGGATCTCGTAGGCCGCGCCGACCGGATCATGTTCTCGTCGGCTGGCCGCTCGATGCTGGCCTTCTGGACGTGGCGCTCTGATCGCTTCTTCAAGGCGATCGAGTAACGCTGCCCGGGGCCGATGGCGCGTTCGCGCAATCCACTCTCTGTCTATGTTGAAGGCTTCGACTGGTCCGGCCGGACCGGTCGGGGCCGTTTCCTTTTTGCGCTCCTCGTTGTGGCCCTGCCCTTGGCCGCGCTCTGGCAGCTTGACCTGACGCGCGGCCAGATCATCTGGATGCACGTCTGGCTCGCCGCCATGTGGATTCCCTTCTGGGGCCATGTTCTGCGGCGGCTGAATCATCTTGGCTGGCCGGGGTGGCTTGCTTGGTTTCTGCTGGTCCCTTTCGTGAACGCCGCCCTTGCCGCTGTCCTGCTCTTGATCCGCCCACAAATGCGCCAAAGGCTCAGCCTGTCGCGCTGGCGCAGCCTTGGCTTTGGGCTTGTCGCTGCTTCCGTTCCAGTTGTCTTTCTCGGGGCATTTGTCGATCTCAACCGGATCGGCGGCCTCGGCATGAAGCCTGTTCTCCTGCCCGGCGATGTGGTTCTCGCTACGACCCCCGCGCGGCACCCGGCCCGGCGCGGCGATATCGTGTTTGTCGAAGGTGGCGGCGTCGGGCGGGTGATCGGCCTCGCAGGCGACCGGATCGCTGTCGAGGATGGCATCGTCATTCTGAACGGCGAGCCGCTCTCGCAGGCCGACAAGGAATACTTCGACGAGATCATGGGGCCGCAGGGGGCAGACGGAGATCTTCCCCGATGCCTCAATGGCGCGGTTGGGCAGGGGGCGCTTTGCCGGAAGCGGCTCTTGGTCGAAGCCTTGCCTGAAGGCTCTGATCATGTCGTCCTGAATGCCGGCGACACCGCGCTGGATCGCTTCGCCGAGGTGACTGTCCCTGATGGCCATGTCTTCATGCTCGGCGACAACCGCGACAATGCCGCCGACAGCCGCATCGCCCGCGCCGCAGGGGGGCTTGGATTGGTCGACGAGGCCACTGTCCTCTCCCGCGCCCGGCTGGTAGGACTGTCGGCAACCGGCCGCTCGCTCTGGCAGGTCTGGACATGGCGCAAAGACCGCATAGTGGAGGCGGTGAGATGAAGCTCTCGACTGAGATGAAAGAGTTTTCCGAACGTCTCGGGCACGAGTTTGCCAAGCCCGAGCTTCTGATCCGTGCGCTCACCCATCCTTCGATGACCTCGCCCCACCGCGACAACAACCAGCGGCTTGAATTTCTGGGTGACCGTGTCTTGGGCCTTTCCATCGCCGATGCGCTGTTCAAGGCGGACAAGGGCGCAGCCGAAGGCGTGCTGGCCCCCCGCTTCAACGCGCTCGTCCGCAAGGAAACTTGCGCCGAGGTGGCTCGCGCCATTGATCTTGGCGCCGTCCTCAAACTTGGCCGCTCCGAGATGAAATCCGGCGGCCGCCGCAAGGACGCGCTCTTGGGCGACGCCATGGAGGCGGTGATCGCCGCGATCTATCTCGACGCGGGCTTCCCCGCCGCCCGCGATGCCGTCTTGCGGCTCTGGGGCGACCGGATCGACCGCGTGGAAACGGATGCCCGCGATCCCAAGACCGCGCTTCAGGAATGGGCGCAGGCACGTGGCGAACCGCCGCCGAGCTATGACCAAATCTCGCGCACCGGCCCCGACCACCAGCCGATTTTCACCATTGAAGCCCGCCTCGCCTCTGGTCTATCCGAACGCGCCAGCGCCGGATCGAAACGACAAGCCGAAATGGCCGCCGCCGAGGCACTTTTGAAGAAAGTGACGACATGACGAACCCCGAGACCACCCGCGCCGGATTTGTGGCGCTGATCGGCGAGCCGAATGCGGGCAAGTCGACGCTGCTCAATCGCATGGTGGGTGCGAAAGTGTCGATCGTGACCCATAAGGTTCAGACCACGCGGGCGCGGATTCGCGGGGTGGCGATGGATGGGGATCGGCAGATCATCTTCGTCGATACCCCCGGCCTTTTCCGCCCGCGCCGCAGGCTGGATCGGGCGATGGTCGCCGCGGCTTGGGGCGGGGCGGCGGATGCCGATATCGTCGTTCTTCTGATCGAGGCGCATCGCGGGATGACCGATGGCGTTCGCGCGATCCTCGACAACCTTAAGGACAAGGTGGGCAACCGCCCCGTGGCGCTGGCGATCAACAAGATCGACCGGGTGAAGGCCGAAGAGCTTCTGGCGCTCACCAAGAAGATTAACGAGGCCTTCCCCTTTGTTGAGACCTTCATGATCTCGGCCGAAAAGGGCTATGGCTGCGACGATCTGAAAGCGTGGCTGGGCGACCGGATGCCGGAGAGCCCGCTCCTGTTCCCCGAAGACCAGATCGCCGATCTGCCGCTGCGGATGATCGCCGCCGAGATCACACGCGAAAAGCTGACACTGCGGCTGCATCAGGAGCTGCCCTATCAGCTTACCGTCGAGACCGAACACTGGGACGAGCGCCCCGATGGTTCGGCGCGGATTGATCAGGTGGTCTATGTCTCGCGGGATGGGCACAAGGGCATCGTCCTCGGCCACAAGGGCGAGACGGCCAAGGCCGTGTCCAAGGCGGCGCGGGAAGAGCTTGAGGAATTCCTTGGCCGCAAAGTCCACCTTTTCCTGCAGGTCAAGGTCCGGCCCAACTGGCTTGAAGAGGCCGAGCGCTATTCCGAGATGGGCCTCGATTTCAAGGACGGCAATTCTTGAGGCTGACCGCCGGGATATGGGTCTCGGCCTATCTCGCGCGGCTTCGATTGGCCGATATTCCGGCCTTCGTGGTTCGGCGGGGCGACGACACGGCGGGGGCGGTTCTCGTCAAGCTCAACACGCTTGACGGCAAGGCCACCTGTTACCAACGCAGCTTCGATCTGATGACCGGCGAACGGCGCTGGGTCGAGCTGACCTCGGGCGATGAGGCCAAGGTGGACGAGGCCATCGCCCGCCAGCGCAGCTTCGATCCTGATCTCTGGGTGCTTGAGGTGGAAAGCCGCGAGGGGCGGCATCTTCTCGATGAGCCGGGCCTCGAATAACCCTTGCCTTGGCGGCCTCGCACCGCTCCCATGGCGCCATGATTGATTGGCGGGATCAGGGTGTTCTTCTGGCCGTGCGTAAGCACGGGGAGACATCTGTCATCATCGAGGTCTTCACACCCACGCAAGGCCGCGCCGCTGGCATCGTGCGCGGCGGGGCAGGGCGCAGGCTTGGCCCGATCCTGCAACCGGGGGCGCAGCTGGATGTGGAATGGAAGGCGCGGCTCGAGGCGCACCTCGGCAGCTTCACGGTCGAGCCGATCCGCAGCCGCGCCGCGCTGGTGATGGGCGAGCGGCAGGCGCTCGATGGTCTTTCGGCCGTCTGTTCGCTCCTCTCGGTCTGCCTGCCCGAGCGCGAACCACACGCGCCGCTCTATGAGCGCACTGTCGATCTTCTCGACCTCCTCGGCCACGCCGACCTCTGGCCCTTGGCCTATCTGCAATGGGAAATGGCGCTCCTCGAAGAGCTCGGCTATGGCCTCGATCTTTCGGCCTGCGCCGCCACCGGCGTCAACGAAGATCTATCTTTCATCTCTCCCAAATCCGGCCGCGCGGTGAGCCGCGAGGGCGCGGGCGTTTGGGCCGACCGCCTTTTGCCCTTGCCGCCGGTGATGAAGGGCGAGGGCGAAGCGCATGATCCCGAGATTGCTGTGGCGCTGGGCACCACGGGCTATTTCCTCGAACACCGCCTCCTTGCCGCGCTTGGCCGAAAGACCTTGCCAGCGGCGCGGCAAAGGTTGATAGCGCGGCTTGCGGCGGCTGACACCTGAGGCCCGAGCGCGACAGGAAATGTCGCATCGGACAGAGATTTGGGCCGGAACTGGCGGCTTCATGCGGGAAAGAAAGTTTGGCTTGAAATGATTGCCCCCCGAAGCCCCGTTTATATCACCCATGCCCCAACGCCGAAGGTTCATCACTTCGCACTTCTGGCGGCGCTCGAGGCTGGCGTGCGGGGGCTTCTCCTGTCGGTCATGCCGCTTGCGATCTACAACGCCTTTGGCGATGCCGCGATCGTCAGTCGGATCTATTTCTTCGTCGGCCTCGCCGCTCTGATCTTTGGCGCGACCGTGCCGTTCGTCTCGCGCTTTGTTCCGCGGCGCTGGCTCTATACCTCGGCGGGGGCGCTTTATCTGATCGGCGTGGGCCTTGCCCTCACCAATATCCCGATACTCGTGGCCGGTGCGATCATGGCCAACGCGCTTGCCGCCACCATTTCGTCGATCAGCCTCTCGGCCTATGTACTCGACTACATCCAGCGCACCGACCTTGGCAAAAACGAGACCGCCCGCCTCGTCTATTCGGCGCTGCCGTGGTCGGTCGGGCCGTTCCTCGGCGTCTGGATGATGGACCGCTGGTGGGGTCTGCCCTTCGTCGTTGCCTCTCTCTTTGCCATTCTGATGATCCTCACCTTCTGGCGGCTGCGCCTCGGCAACGGCAAGCAGATCACCAAGGCCCGCGGCCCCGCGCCCAACCCCTATGCCTTCCTCGGCCGTTTCTTCGCCCAGCCGCGTCTCGTGGCGGGCTGGACCTTTGCGACGATCCGCTCCTGCGGCTGGTGGGTCTATATCGTCTATCTGCCGATCTTCTGCGTCGAGAGCGGCATCGGCAAATACTGGGGTGCTGCGGCAGTTTCGCTGGCCAACGCGATCCTTTTCGTGGCGCCGGTGATGCTCAAGGTCGTCAACCGGATCGGGGTCAAGACCTCGGTGCGCTTTGCCTTCGCCGGCGCCGCGATCTGTGGCGCGGTGGCGTGGGGCGCGGCGGATTGGCCGTGGGTGACCTATTGGACGATGGTTGGTATGTCGTTCTTCCTCGTCGCGCTCGACGTGTCGGGAAGCCTGCCGTTTCTCATGGCGGTCAAGCCCTCGGAGCGGACGGAAATGGCGGCGGTCTTCGCCAGCTATCGTGACGCCTCGGGCATCCTCACGCCTGCGGTGGCATGGGCCGTGTTGGCCTTTGCGCCGGTCTCGGCGGTTTTCCTTGCGGGCGGGGTCGGCATGGTCATCGCTTGGGTGATCGCCGGAACGCTTCACCCAAGGCTGGGCGAGCGGAAAGCCTAGTCGAGCAGCCGCCGCGCGATCACCTGCGCCTGAATCTCTGCCGCCCCTTCAAAGATATTGAGGATCCGCGCGTCGCAGAGGATGCGGCTGATCTTGTATTCCATGGCAAACCCGTTGCCGCCGTGGATCTGCAACCCGTTGTCGGCCGCCGCCCAAGCCACACGCGCGCCGAGGAGCTTGGCCATTCCCGCCTCGAGGTCGCAGCGGCGGCCCTCATCTTTCTCGCGGGCGCTGAAATAGGTGAGCTGGCGGGCGATCATGATCTCGACCGCCATCATGGCGAGCTTGCCCGAGACGCGCGGGAAGGCGATCAGCGGTTTGCCGAATTGCTTGCGGTCTCGGGCGTATTGCATCGCCACATCCAGCGCCGATTGCGCCACGCCAATGGCGCGGGCGGCGGTCTGAATTCGGGCGCTCTCGAAGGTCTGCATCAGCTGCTTGAAGCCGTTGCC
>RFZI01000107.1 GCA_009920775.1 Paracoccaceae bacterium
GAAATACTCCCGCCGGAGGCATCGGCGCAGCCGATCATCCGTCCTATCCCAAAGGTGCCCCATGTATCAGCTTCTCGGCTCCCCCGCCTCGCCCTATGTCCGCAAGGTCCGCGTCCTGATCCGCGAGGCCGGGGCCACCGATCAGGTGCAGGAAGTCATGGTCGCCACCTCGCCCATGGCCTCGGCCGCCGAAGTCCTGACCGCCAACCCCTTGGGCAAGATTCCCGTCCTGATCCGCCCCGAAGGCCCCTCGATCTACGACAGCCGCGTGATCAGCCGCTATCTCGACCAGCATCTCGATGCCGGCCTCTACCCCGAAAGCCGCCTCTGGGAAGTCCTGACGCTCGAAGCCACGGCTGATGCCATCCTCGATGCCGCCGTCGGCCTTGTCTACGAGGCCCGCTTTCGCCCAGAGGCGCTTCAGTTTCCGGACTGGCACGACGCGCAATGGGCCAAAATCACCCGAGCGCTCGACACACTCGAAAAGCGCTGGATGAGCCACCTCTCGGGCCCCGTCGACATGGGGCAAATCGCGGTTGCCTGCGCCCTCTCCTACCTCGATTTCCGCCACGACAAGCGCCAGTGGCGCAAGGTTCACGGCGAGCTCGACGACTGGCACTCCGCCTTCGCGGCGCGCCAGTCAATGGCAGATACATCACCGTTCTGAGCGGCCTAGAAGTCTTTGGTCACACCGATATTGAGCGCATTGGTGACAATGTTGGTTGAAAAATGGCCGCCATCGTCAAGCCGCACGTCGTTGAGCGAATATGTGCCCTGATATTCCCCAATCAGATCCCACTCGCCTTTGAGGTCATACCGTACGCCGGCAAACCACCGCACCGCAGGGCCGGTCATCTGATATTCCCATGTATGCGGGCCGCCTTCAGGCTCAATATCCACATGGGGGATCGCCACGCCCGCGCCGACACCGCCATAGGGCAGCAATCCGGAAGCCCGCGCTTGGCCGCGCCAAAGCCCATTGACCGTGATGATATTGAGACCATCGGTAAACTCGAGCCGACGAAAGCCGGCATTGGCCAGCGTTTCATCATTGGCGTAGATCTTGTCGTGGGTAAGTTCGAAGCCCCAGCCGAATTTCCCCTGCCCCCACCAAGTGATACGCGCACCGTAGTAGGGCGGGGGGCTCATCGAACGTCCCTCCCATCCAGCAGTGAAGTCGAGAGAGCCGAGAGTTTCGTCCTCACCTGTCACAATGGAATGCGGGCTCTCCTGAATGCCGGTGAATACAGTGATTTCAGGTCCGGCAAGTGACGGGCCAGCACAAGATATTGCGGCGGTGAGGCCAATAGCGAGGTTGCTTCTTTTCATCTATTACTCTGTCCAGCGTTTCGAACGCCTTCACCCTAGAACGCTGATAACATCTAGAGAAGTCAGAACCACAAATCCGCGACACACTTGCCGTCGTCAGGCAGGTCGCGCCAGTTCTCGAGGCCGTCGAAATGCTGAATCGGGATCCTAGCGACCTCGTCCGGGTTGTCTGCGAGGCGAAGGTTCACCGCGATCCGCGTCCTGCCGTCCTTGTCCGGCGTCAGCCCGCGCCAGTGGGTCGTGTTTCCGCAGGACTTGCAAAAATGAAAGACCAGCTCACCGTTCTGGCGCACATATCCGGCCAGCAGCCCGGGAACGGCGCGAATCCGTATTCCCTCGTTGTCCCAATCATAGGCCCAAAGCGCTCCTATTCTTCGGCAGGCCGTGCAATTGCAGGCGGTGGCCGACTCGGGAACCCCATCGAATTCCCAGTGGATCGAGCCACAATGACAGCTTCCCCGGATCATCTTGCTCTCCTTTGCCGTATGATATCGCCAACTTATCATACCTGCGCCCGATTGTCCGCTGGACTGGCAGCGCTTTGATGGCTAAACAGCGCCCGAATAGTGGGCGGTAATCCGCCTCTTTTCCTATTGTCAGGCCCCACCAGGGGAGAAATTTCGGAGATGCACCCCGTGTCACATGCAGAAGAACACCAGGGCACCCGCCGCGACTTTATCTACTACGCCACGGCAGGTGCCGGCGCTGTAGCGACTGGCGCGGCTGTCTGGCCGCTCGTGAACCAGATGAACCCGTCGGCCGACGTCAAGGCGCTTGCCTCGATCCGCGTCGACGTGAGCGGCGTCGAGCCGGGCACCCAGCTGACCGTGCTGTGGCAGGGCAAGCCGGTGTTCATCCGCGCGCGCACCCAGTCTGAGATCGACGCTGCCCGTGCTGTCGATGTGGCGACCCTGCCGGACCAGAACGCCGAGAACGAAAACCTCGGCGGCGAAGCTCCGGCGACCGACGAAAACCGCGCCCTGACCGAAGACGGCGTCTGGCTCGTCCAGATGGGCGTTTGCACCCACCTCGGCTGTGTGCCGCTGGGTGAATCGGGCGATTTCGGCGGCTGGTTCTGCCCCTGCCACGGGTCGCACTACGATACCGCGGGCCGCATCCGCAAAGGCCCCGCCCCGCGCAACCTTCCTGTCCCCGTCGCCGAATTCGTCGACGCTACGACGATCAAGCTCGGCTAAGGAGAAAGACCAATGTCTGGTATTCCCCACGACCATTACGAACCGAAATCGGGCGGCGCCAAGTGGCTTGAAAGCCGCCTGCCGGTTCTCAGCCTCATCTACGATACCCTTGTGATCCCCACTCCGAAGAACCTCAACTGGATGTGGATCTGGGGCATCGTTCTGACCTTTACCCTCGTCCTGCAAATCATCACCGGCGTTGTCCTCGTGATGCACTATACCCCGCAGGTCGATCTGGCCTTCGCCTCGGTCGAGCACATCATGCGCGACGTGAACGCCGGCCACATGATCCGCTATGTCCACGCCAACGGCGCCTCGCTGTTCTTCGTGGCGGTCTATTTCCACATCTTCCGCGGCCTCTACTACGGTTCGTACAAGGCGCCCCGCGAGGTGACCTGGATCATCGGTATGCTCATCTATCTCCTGATGATGGCGACCGGCTTCCTTGGTTACGTTCTGCCTTGGGGCCAGATGTCGTTCCACGGCACCGCGGTGATCACCGGCCTGTTCGGCGCGATCCCCTTCATTGGCGAAAGCATCCAGACCTGGCTTCTCGGCGCTTCGGCGGTCGGCCAGCCTGCGCTCAACCGCTTCTTCTCGCTGCACTATCTGCTGCCGTTCCTGATTGCCGGCCTCGTGATCGTTCACATCTGGGCCTTCCACTCGACCGGCAACAACAACCCGACCGGTGTTGAAGTCCGCCGCGGCTCGAAGGAAGAGGCCGAGAAAGACACCCTGCCGTTCTGGCCCTATTTCGTGATCAAGGATCTCTTCGCGCTTGCCGTGATCCTCGTTGTCTTTGCGGCCGTTGTCGGCTTCATGCCCAACTACCTCGGCCACCCCGACAACTATCTCGAAGCCAACGCGCTGGCGACGCCGTCGCACATCGTTCCGGAATGGTACTTCCTGCCCTTCTACGCGATCCTGCGCGCCTTCACCGCCGACGTCTGGGCCGTGCAGTTCGCCAACTGGATCTCGTTCGGGATCATCGACGCCAAGTTCTTCGGCGTTCTTGCGATGTTCGGCGCGATCATCGTGATCGCTCTGGCTCCGTGGCTCGACACCTCGACCGTGCGTTCGGGCCGCTACCGCCCGATGTTCAAGTGGTGGTTCGCGCTTCTCGCAATCGACTTCATCGTTCTGATGTGGGCGGGTGCGATGCCGGCCGAGCCGCCCTACTCGATCATCGCGCTGACCGGTGCCACCTACTGGTTCGCCTACTTCCTCGTGATTCTGCCGCTTCTCGGCGTGATCGAACGCCCGACCGCGCGTCCGGCCACCATCGAGGAAGACTTCAACGCCCACTACGGCAAATCGACCGATAAATCGGCCGAGTGAGAAAGGACGAAAGAACTATGTTCCGCAAACTCACCCTTACCGCCGCCGTCGCGCTGGGCTTGTCGGCAACCGCCGCTCTCGCCGCAGGCGAAGCCCACATCGAAGACTTCGACTTCTCGTTCGAAGGGCCCTTCGGCAGCTATGACCAGATGCAGCTCCAGCGCGGCCTGCAGATCTACACCGAGGTCTGCGCTGCCTGCCACGGCCTGAAGTATGTCGCGATCCGCAACCTCGCCGACGAGGGCGGCCCCGCCCTTCCGGAAGATCAGGTTCGCGCCTATGCCGCCCGTATCGAGGTTATCGATGCGGCCACCGGCGAGCCGCGCCCGGCGATCCCCGCCGACAAGTTCCCGGAATCGGCTCTGGCCGAAGCTCCGGATCTGTCGCTGATGGCCAAGGCGCGCGCTGGCTTCCACGGCCCCTACGGTACTGGCCTCAACCAGCTCTTCAAGGGCATGGGCGGCGCTGAATACATCGCCTCGCTGATGGCGGGCTATGAAGAAGCCCCCGAATGCGCGCCAGCGGATTTCCCGGGTTCCTACAACTCGGCCTTCGCCAACGGCGGCTATCCTGAGGAATGCAAGGACGAGGATGGCAAACATACCGTTCCGGGCAGCTGGATCGCCATGCCGCAGCCCTTGTATGGCGATGATGTGGTCTTTGCCGACGGTCACGACGCCGATCTGCACCACGTATCGCAAGATATCGCTGCCTTCCTGATGTGGGCCGCCGAGCCCAAGCTCGACGCCCGCAAAGAGGCTGGCTTCCTCGGTGTTCTGTTCCTGATCCTCTTGTCGGTTCTGCTTCATCAGACCAACAAGCGGCTCTGGGCTCCGCACAAGGTGGCCGCCAAGAAATCCGCCTGAGTTCAGGCCAACTGATCCGGAAAGGCCCGCCACTGGCGGGCCTTTTCATTTCCGGCCCAGATAGGCCGAAAGCGCTGGGCCGGGGCTGGCAAAGGCCCCGGCGGTTGCGACCGGCGCATGGGCAACACCGCCATCAACCATCACCAGAAGATCCGCAATTTGCTTGGCGTCCTCTGGGTCGTGCGTGACCATGAGAACCGTCCTTCCCTTCAGTTTCTCCGCCACGAGATCAAGCATCTCGCGCCGCATGGCAGGGCCGAGCGCCGAGAAGGGCTCGTCCAGCAGGATCAGCGGGCGGCTCTGCAGCAAAACCCGTGCCAAGGCGGCGCGCGAGGCCTGACCGCCCGACAAGGTGCCGGGCTTGCGCCCTGCGAAGCCCTCTAGGCCGACCTCGGCAAGCGCCGCCTCCACCCGCCTCTTTTCTTCCGCCCCAAGGCGTAGGTCCGGCTTCAATGCCAGCCCGACGTTCTGGGCAACCGTGAGATGCGGGAAAAGGTTGTTGTCCTGAAAGAGCGTGCTCACCGGTCGCTTGCCGGGCGGAAGGGCGCCGATATCGGTCTGGCTCCAGAAGATACGGCCCGAGGTCGGCGCGAAATAGCCGCCGATCATCGACAGGAGCGTGGATTTGCCGCCGCCAGAGGGGCCAACGATGGCGGTCACGCTTCCTTCGGGAACCGACCAGCTGGCAGTGAGGCGGAAATCGCCCTGCTCGATTATCAGATCGTCAAGCGTCAGCATCGGCGCGGCCTCCTCGGTCGAACAGCCAAAAGAGCCACAGGCTCACCATCACAAGGACAAGGGCGACACCTGCCGCCGCCTCGATCCGGTAGGCCCCCATCAGACGATACATCATGAGCGGCAGGGTTTCCTGATCACCCCCCGAAAACAAGAGGATCACGCCGAGATCCCCCACCGACATCGCGGCCGCGAGGCCTGCTGCAAAACCAAGCGGGCGGCGCAAACGGGGCAGGATCAAATGGCGCAGCCGCGCCCAACCGAATAGGCCAAGGCTCGCGGCAAGGCGGCCATAGTTGGCCTCGATCTCCTCGACCGCCGAACTGATGCCCCGGAACACGAAAGGAAGACCCACAAGCGCGTTGAGAGCGGCGGTGACGGGAAGGGCTGCGCGGGTCGGGTTGATGAGGCCGTGGAGCATGAGGAAGACACCTGTGCCCACCACCAGCGCCGAGGTCGCAAGTGGCAACGATCCGGCCAGCATGGCAATGGCCCCGCCACGTAGCGCCAATGCGAGCGCCAGAACGACGGAGAGGATCGCAGCGGCCATGGCCACAAGAACCGAGCGCATAATCGCCATGCCGATCCCTGAAGGCAGATCGTTCAGGCCACCGAGGCCATTCGCGACAACCATCACCAGCGGCAAAAGCAGAAAGGCGGCGGCGAGGCCGATCCAGAGGGTATCCAGAGCGGCTGACAGGTGGCCCTGCGGCGCTAGGGAAATCCCCTGTCGGTCAAGGCCAGAACCCATACCTAGAGCCGCGCCGCCGCGATACGCCACCACCGCAAAGACGGCGCCGAGAGCAAGCTGCAACAGCGCCAGCTGCGCCGCCTCGCCAAGATCGAAATCGAACCGGACAGCCTGATAGATAGCAAGCTCGAGGGTCGTGGCCCTCGGCCCGCCGCCGAGGGTCAGGGCCACCGTGAAACTCGTCAGGCAGATCAAGAACACGGCGAGAAGCGCGCCGGGCAAAACGCTGCGCAGCATCGGCCACTCGAGAAGCCGCCAGCGGGAGCCTTCAAGCTCGACCGCAAGGCGCACCCGCTCGGACGGGATCGCCTGCCAGCCTTGAAGGATCAGCCTGATCCCGAGCGGCAAGTTGAGGAACACATGGCCGAGAACGACACCGGCAAGGCCGTAGATGGAAACCTTCGGCAGATGGGCGAGGGCGAAAACCTCGTTCAACAGCCCCGAGCGGCCGAAGACCGCAATCAGCCCGAGGACCGCGACGATCACCGGCAAGATGAAGGGCGCGCCGAGAAGGGTGATGAGGGCGCTACGCCCCGCAAACCTGCGCCGCGCTAAGGCGCGGGCGACGGGGATCGCAAGGCCAATGCTTAGCGCCGCCGAAAGCGCGGCCTGCAAAAGCGTAAACCGCAGCGCCGCCCAATCGGCCGCCGTCAGAAAGCCCGGGCGGCCGGCAGCCTTCGCCGCCACCGCCCAGACCGACGCACCTAGGAAGCCCGCAATGGCAAGTGCCAGCGCGAGCCCCGGTGCGCGGATGCGCCCTAGCGGCT
>RFZI01000108.1 GCA_009920775.1 Paracoccaceae bacterium
CGAGGCAAACCACGCGGCGGCGTATTTCTTGGAAAGCGCGGTCTTTTCGCGGCCATCGGCTGTCCGCAGGACTTCGGCGGCCATTTCGGCGAGGCAGGTGGCAGACATCAAAGCCCCGACACAGCGGCCAAGACTTCGGCGGCGTGGTCCTTTACTTTAACCTTGTCCCAAACGCGGGTGATCTTGCCGTCACGCCCGATCAGAAAGGTGGTCCGCTCGATGCCCATGTAGGTCCGGCCATACATGCTCTTCTCGACCCAGACGCCATAGGCCTCGCAAACCGCACCATCCTCGTCGGCCAGAAGTGCGACCTTCAGCCCATGCTTGTCGCGGAATTTCTCGTGTTTTTTCACCGTATCGCGAGACACGCCAAGAACCACGGCGCCCGCCTTGGCAAAGGCCTCTGCCTCTGCCGAGAAGTCGATCGCCTCGGTGGTGCAGCCGGGCGTGTCGTCCTTGGGGTAGAAATAGAGAACGACGATCTGGCCCGCATAGTCGGCAAGCGAAACGTTGGTTCCACCATCGCGGGGCAGGGTGAATGAGGGGGCGGGCTGGCCGATGGCAGGCATGAGGTGCTCCGGGCTGTCGAGTTGGTCTCTTGTGTCCTATACGTCCTAGAACGATAAATGGATGACGGCCGCAAGGCCACCGCAAGTAATGAGGCAGTCGGGCGGCGTCTTGGGCGCCCGGATCAGCATGAGCGAACCCGTGACGCAAGAGACAGCGCAAAAATCCCCCCGCGGCTGGCGGGTGGCCCTCTGGCACGGGCTGCGCGCGGTGATCCTTGCTGCCTTCATGCCGCTTGTCTTTCTTGCGGTTGCGGCCTTCCTGATCTTCGATCGTGAAATTACGGCCCCAAGCTGGGTGACAGCCCGAATGGAGGCTGAGGCCGCCGCCTTTCTGGAGGGGGGAAGCCTGAGTTTCGGTGACATGACACTCACGATCGGCGCCGACATTCATCCCCGAATTGCACTGACCAATGTGGTTTTGCGGGATGCCGAGGACACAGTGATCGCGCGGGTGCCACGGGCCGACGTGCAGGTTTCTCCGCGCGGCATTCTGTTCCGGCGAGAAATCCTGATCCAGACAGTCAGCCTGACAGGGGCCGAAATCTCCCTGCGCCGTGCGTCCGACGGAACGGTTGCCGTGTCATTCGATGCCGGTGGTGCGGTGGTGCAAGAGGCCGACAGCTTTGCCGAACTTCTGAGCCAGATCGACGCGGCGCTCGAGCAACCGGAATTCGAGGCTTTGGAGACAGTCAGCGCCGATGGGCTGATCTTGAATTTCGACGATGCCCGCGCCCGGCGCGGCTGGACAATCGACGGAGGCCAGCTCTCGCTCGATCTGACGGGCCGGCAGACACGGCTTCGGGCCGATCTGTCGCTCTTGTCGGGACGTGCCTATGTGACGACGCTCGGCATCAGCTACGAAAGCCCACGCGGCAGCCGCGCGGCGCAGATTGCCTTGTCCTTTGAAGATGCGGTGGCGGCCGATCTTGCCACCCAGACACCTGCGCTGAGCTGGCTTGCGGTTGTCGATGCGCCCATGGCCGCGCAGATGAGGCTTGAAATCGATGCGGAAGGCTCTCTTGGCCCCTTTTCGTCCTCACTGGCAATCAAGGCCGGCGATTTGCGTGCGGGGCCTGACGCGCCGCCTGTGCCGTTTGACGAGGCCAAGGCCTATCTGACCTTCGACCCTGACAAGAACCTTATCGAATTCAGCCACGTCTCGGCCAAGAGCAGCCTCGGGACCTTCTCAGCGGAAGGGAAGACACAGCTGCTAGACCTCGTCGGCGGCTGGCCGACGTCGATGACCGGGCAGTTTGGCTTTTCTGACTTGTCGTTCAGCCCCGAGGCGCTGTTTCCGGGGCCGAATTCGGTAGATCATGCGTCTTTGGATTTCCGCATACGGCTCAGCCCCTTCACGCTGGATATAGGTGAAGTCCGGCTTGGCGTTGGCGGCAAAGAGGTTGTGGCCTCGGGGCGGTTTGCCGCTGTCTCCGAAGGCTGGGAGGGCGCGCTTGACGCGCGGATCGATCAAATGGATCCGGCGACGGCCCTGCTGTTTTGGCCTGCTGCGGTCAAGCCCGACACCCGCAAATGGTTTGAATCCAATTTCCGCGCCGGCACTGCCTCAGACATAACTGTCGCGGCGCGACTTCGTCCGGGGAGCCACTTTGACTGGGGCGGGAGCTTCCGTTTCGAGGGGGCGACGATTGGCATCAATCGCTTCGCCCCCCCACTTGAAATGGCTGCTGGCTACGGCGCCTACGCAAACAACGGGCTGACACTGGTTCTAGAGGAAGGGATCACCACGCCTTCTGTTGGCGGGCCGGTCGATCTGTCGGGATCATCGCTGACGATCCCCGATTTGAGAATCCCCGGCCCGCCCGCAAAGATCGAAATGCGGGCTCGTGGTAGCGTGACCGCGGGCCTTGCCTTGATCGATACGGGCCCCAGACACGTCATTTCCAATGCCAAGCTGCCCTATGATTTGGTTGATGGGCAGGGGGAGGTGAGTGCCACGATCAATTTGCGGATGAAGGAACAGAACAGTCCCGAAGAGTTCCGCTATGAAGTCTCCGGGCGTCTTTTGAACCTGCATTCCGACAAGCTTGTGCCCGGTCATTCGACGACAGCGGCCGAGATTGCGCTGACCTCGTCGAACCGCGGGATGACCCTAGAGGGCGATGCCAGGGTCGGACCGGTGCCAATGAGCGGTCACTATGTCCAGACTTTCACCCCCGGCCAGCCCTCCACTGGCCGGCTTGATGTGTCATTGCCTTTGGATCAGGCGTTCCTTGACGAGTTTCGCATAGCTTTGCCCGGCGGTGCAGTTGCTGGCGCCGCAAACGGACGCCTCGTGATGGATTTGGAGCGAGATCAGCCGCCGCGGTTCGCATTGAGTTCGGACCTAGCTGGCGCCGAGGTGCGACTAGATGCCCTTGGCTGGGCCAAACCACCGGCAAGCACCGGTGCCCTGAAAGTGCGCGGCAGCTTTACGCAACCGGCCACGATCGATCAGCTGTCCTTTGAGGCCGCGGGGCTGGAGGCCGAGGGCACCCTGCGGTTGGGGGCTGATGGTGGTTTCGAAGTGGCGAGCTTTCCAGATCTGCGCCTGTCCGACTGGTTTCAGGGTAATGTAAGCCTTATCGGGCGCGGCGCGGGGCGTTCGGCAGAACTGGTGGTCGATGGCGGCAGTCTCGACCTTCGCAAGGCCGATTTTGGCGAGGTTGCCCAAAGCGGCGCCGACGGCGGCGGTCCGGTGACTGTTCGGCTGGACAAGCTCCAGGTTTCTGACGGCGTGGCGCTCACGCAATTTCAGGGAAATTTTGTGTCCGGCGGTGGGCTCAGCGGCCGGTTCAACGCCCGCATCAACAATGACGCCGCGGTTCAGGGGACAGTCGCCCCCTATGAAGGCTGGATGGCTTTTCGTCTCAGAAGCGACGATGCGGGCGGGGCGTTCCGCTCGATCGGCCTGTTGGAAAACGCGATGGGCGGGGCGATGGAGCTGACGCTCGCTCCAACCGGAGCACCGGGCAACTATGCCGGGCTCCTGCAGGCGACAGGTTTGCAGGTGCGCGATGCGCCTTCGCTCGCGGAGCTTCTCGATGCCATCAGTGTTATAGGGCTCTTGCAGCAATTGGACGGGCAAGGGATCAACTTTGACACCGTCGAAGCCCGTTTCACCCTGTCGCCGGACAAGATCACAATTTCGGAATCGAGTGCCGTCGGGCTAAGCCTTGGCATCTCGATGGACGGTGTCTACACGCTCGCCACGAAGGCGATGAATTTCCAGGGAGTCGTATCGCCGGTCTACCTGCTCAACGGAATCGGCGCGATCTTTACCCGAAGGGGCGAGGGGCTTATTGGCTTCAACTACCGAATGACCGGAACGCCCGACGCGACCGAAGTATCGATCAACCCCTTGTCGATCTTCACGCCCGGTATGTTCCGCGAGATCTTCCGGCAACCGCCGCCGGAACCCAGTGAATAAGGCCCGCAGGTGAAACTCAGCGATTTCGATTTCGATTTGCCGGAAGGGCTCATCGCCACGCGGCCGGCCAAGCCGCGCTCCTCGGCGCGTCTGCTTCTGGCCGAAGGCGACCGGATCAGCGACCGTCGCGTGAGCGATCTTGTCGAGATCCTGCGCCCCGGTGACCGGCTGGTTCTGAACGATACCAAAGTAATCCCAGCGCGGCTTTCGGGGCTGCGGCACAGGACCGGGGCGGAGGGCGAGACCAGCGCACGGATCGAGGTCACGCTCCTCGAGCCAAAGGCCGACGGCAGCTGGGCCGCCCTGCTCAAGCCGCTCAAGAAGATCCGCGATGGAGAGGAAATTGTCTTTTCGCCCACCCTCAGCGCGACACTTCTCGGGCGCGGGGAGGGGCAGGGCCTTCTGCGGTTCAACCTGACGGGCGAGGATTTCGACGCGGCTCTGGCCGAGGCAGGCGCGATGCCGCTGCCGCCCTATATCGCGGCCCTACGCGCGCCCGACGAGGCCGACAAGACCGATTACCAGACCGTCTGGGCCAGCCGCTCCGGCGCGGTTGCCGCGCCGACTGCGTCCTTGCACTTCGACGAGCCACTTCTTGCGGCGCTGAAGGCCAAAGGCGTCGAATTCACCCACGTCACCCTGCACGTCGGCGCGGGCACATTCCTGCCGGTCAATGTCGACGACATCCGCGATCACAAGATGCACGCCGAGTGGGGCGAGGTGACCGCCGACGCTGTCGCTGAAATAGAGGCGACCAAGGCCGCCGGCGGCAGGGTCATACCCGTGGGCACAACGGCGCTGAGACTGATCGAGAGCGCGGCCCGAGGTGGAAACCTTAAACCGTGGCAAGGAGAAACCGATATCTTCATCACCCCGGGCTTTGAATTCAGGGTCGCGGAATGACCAATTTCCACCTGCCGAAATCGACCCTGATGATGCTGGTCTCGGCGGTCATGGGGGGCGACACGATCCGGCGCATCTATGCTCACGCGATTTCCGAAGGTTATCGCTTCTTCTCTTACGGGGATGCCTCGCTGCTGTTACCAGATGCGGAATGACGATCCGCGCCGCTAAATGTCGCTTTGGTGATGTGTCTGGGGCATGATGCGGCCTAGAAGGGCGCAATACAGGCAGGAGTTGTGATGTTTCAGGTCTTGGGCAGTTCTTGGGCGCTTCTCCTCGGCATCTTCATGCTGATGATCGGCAATGGCCTGCAGGGCACACTCTTGGGCCTCAGGGGCGATCTCGAAGGTTTTTCGACCCTCGAGATGTCGGTCGTCATGTCGGGCTATTTCGTGGGCTTCCTCGGCGCCTCGCGGCTTGCGCCCGAAATGATCCGCCGCGTGGGCCATGTGCGCGTTTTCGCGGCGTTGGGCTCGACCATTTCGGCCGTTTTGATCCTTTATCCAGCGCTGACCGAGCCCTGGGCATGGACCATCGGCCGGATCGTCATCGGCTTCTGTTTTTGCGGGGTCTATATCACGGCAGAAAGCTGGCTGAACGACGCGGCCTCGAACGAGAACCGCGGCAAGGCTCTGTCGCTCTATCTCATCGCGCAGATGGCAGGGATCATCCTTGCCCAATACATTCTCGTCCTCAGCGATGTGTCGGGCTTTGTCATCTTCATCATCCCCTCGGTTCTGGTGTCGATGGCCTTCGCACCGATCCTTCTGTCGATCCGCCCGACGCCTGCCTTCGCATCGACCAAACCCCTGTCGATCCGCAAGCTCATCAAGGCCTCGCCTCTGGCAGCGATGGGGACGTTCATCTTGGGCGGTGTTTTCTCGGCCCAGTTCGGGATGTCGGCGGTCTATGGCACCAAGCAGGGCCTCACCGTGGGGCAGATCTCGCTCATGGTCTCGGCGGTCTACACGGCGGCGCTGATCCTTCAGTATCCCATCGGCTGGATCTCGGATCGTATGGATCGCCGCGTCCTTATCATTACGCTTTCGGGGATCGGCGGCATTGGCGCCTTGGCGGCCTTCGCGGGGGGCGGCAACTATGCCTTGATCCTGATCGGCGCGGCGATGGTCGGCGGTACTTCGAACCCGCTCTATGCGTTGGTGATCGCCTATACCAACGACTACCTCGACCGTGAGGATATGGCCGCCGCCTCGGGGGGGCTTCTCTTTATCAACGGCGTCGGCGCGATTACCGGCCCGCTGATCCTCGGCTGGATCATGGATACGATCGGCGCGGGTGGCTTCTGGCTGTTCATCGCCGTCCTGATGATCTTCCTCACCGCCTATGGCCTCTACCGGATGACCCGACGCCGCTCGCGCTCGATGCCCGGAGATACGGTGGCCTATTCGCCCATTTCCCCCTCGGCGACCCCGGTTGCGGCCGAAGTTGCGCAGGAGGTCTATCTCGATGCCGAGGCCGACGCGCACCCCCGCTGAGACACAATGTTGCGCCAAAGGGGCGCAAGGCGTCTATTACTTGTTGCGCCGCACCGATTCTCTATGCAACCAATCACCTATCTGGATTTGAAGAGGCGGCTGTGGTCACTCCTGATTCAATATTGAAGTACTGGCTCGACGAGAAGGGGCCAGAGGCGTGGTATGCTGGCGGCGAAGCCCTTGATGCCGAAATCCGAGAGCGATTCTCAGAGGCATGGGAAGAGTTGATGGCCGGGAGCTTTGGTCTCTGGCTGACGTATCCTTCAGGGGCATTGGCCTATATCATTCTCTCCGACCAGTTTCCGAGAAATATGTTTCGCAGCGAGGCCAAAGCCTTTGCCTCAGACAAGGCCGCCCGGGCCGCTGCCAAGGCCGCCATCAGCCGGGATTGGGATCTCAAGATCGATGAACCCGCGCGTCAATTCTTCTATCTGCCCCTGATGCATTCCGAGAACCTTTCCGATCAGGATCGGGCGGTGCGCCTGATCTGCACCCGGATGCCGGAGACCGGGCAACCCAATCTGGTCCACGCGCGGGCGCACCGCGAGGTCATTCGCAAGCACGGCCGATTCCCGTTCCGCAACG
>RFZI01000109.1 GCA_009920775.1 Paracoccaceae bacterium
TCGTTGTCGATCGCCTGCTTGCCGGTGAGGACAAGACCGGGCTGCTCTTCCTTGACGACAGCGGCCAGAAGTTTGGCAACGGCGAGGGGCTCGATGTCGGTATGCACATCGTCGGTCGCCTCGATCAGGATCGCCCGGTCGGCGCCCATCGCAAGAGCGGTCCGCAGGGTTTCCTGCGCTTGTTTCACGCCGATCGAAACCGCGATGACCTCTTCGGCCTTTCCGGCTTCCTTGAGGCGGATCGCCTCTTCCACGGCAATCTCGTCGAACGGGTTCATCGACATCTTGACGTTTGCAAGATCGACACCGGAACCATCCGCTTTCACACGGACCTTCACGTTGTAGTCGATCACGCGCTTGACGGGCACGAGCACCTTCATCGTCGCAAATCTCCTATCGCAATCGCAATGACTCGGCGTGGTGTTACCAAGGCAGCGGGGGCGAGGACAGTGCAAAATCGACGCGGTGCAGCATAGCTACGCCACGTTCTTTCACTGTTAGCGGCTATCAGCGGTTTGCGCCGGGAACCCAGAGCACATCGGCGCGGCCTTCGTCGTTGGCCATGCGGGCGGCCACGAAGAACCAGTCGGAGAGGCGATTGAGGTAACGAACCGCCGCCGGATTGACGGCCTCGGAGGCGGCAAGCCCCACGGCAAGGCGCTCGGCCCGGCGAGAAACGGTGCGGCAGATGTGCAGATGCGCGGCCAGCGGCGTGCCCCCCGGCAACACGAAGCTGCGCAAGGGTTCGAGCACCTTGGTCATGGCGTCGATCTCGGCCTCGAGGCGCTCGACCTGAGCATCGACCACCCGCAAAACCGGATAGCCCGCTTCGGCATCCTTCTCGGGCGCAGGGCGCGATAGATCGGCGCCGAGGTCGAAAAGGTCGTTCTGGATCCGCGCTAGCGCGGCATCCACGTCGCCAGAGGCATAAAGGCGGGCGGTGCCAACGGCGGCGTTGGTCTCATCCACTGTGCCATAAGCCTCGACGCGAGCCGAATCCTTCGCCACCCGCGTGCCATCGCTGAGGGCGGTTTCGCCCTTGTCGCCGGTTCGGGTGTAAATCTTGTTGAGGACAACCATCTCAGGCCCCTTTGCTGCGGACCCAGATGAACAGGAGGATCAAAAGCACCGCCACGAACTGTGCCCCGAGGCGATAGCGCATGATCTTGTTGGCGTTGCGCTTGTTGTATTCCCCACCGCGCCCGAACGAACCCACTCCCCAGAGGAGGATGAAGAGGACTAGGAGGCAAGCGGCGACGACGACGTAGAAGAGGGGATCACTGGCCATGACGGGCTCCGATAACCATTTGCCCTGCCTCTAGCAGGCCGGGCGACAAAAGAAAACGCTAGCGTCCGCCGGTGAAACGGTCGAGCCAGCGGGTCGGCAACAGGCGCCGGCCGAGGCCGGCGAAATAGGTGGGCGTGGTGACGTAGTAGCGGGCGCGGGGACGCGGAGATTCGAGGGCGTGGATGAGCTTTTTGGTCACAGCCCGCGCCGGAAGCTCGAACTTGTCGGGGCCGGCCTCGGTATAGAGCCGCCCGTGCAGCGCCTTGTAGTGCTCGCGGCGGGCTGAGTTTTCCCAGTCGATCCAGCGCTCGAAATGGGCAATGGCGTTTTCGCGGATCTTCGAGCTGATAGGCCCCGGTTCGATCAGGATCACGTCGATCCCGCCTTTCCGCATCTCGAGGCGCAGAACATCCGTGAGGCCTTCGAGCGCGAATTTGGTCGAGACATAGGCGCCGCGCCATTTCATTCCGACGATGCCAAGGACCGAGGAGTTATTCACGATCCGCCCGTGACCTTGGGCGCGCATCACGGGGATCACGGCGTGGGTCAGCTCGTGCCAGCCAAAGAAATTCGTCTCGAAAATCGCCCGCAGGGCATCGGTCGGCAGGTCTTCCACGAGGCCGGGGCAGGCGAAGGCGCCGTTGTTGAAGAGGGCATCGAGCGTGCCGCCGGTGGCCGCGAGAACCTCGTCGAGGCCCGAGCGGATCGAGGCCGCATCGGTATAGTCGATGCGCGGGCTGTCAAAGCCGAGGCCGCGCAGGCGCTCGCAATCTTTCTCCTGACGGCAAGAGGCGAAAACGCGCCAGCCGCGCTCGCGCAGGCCGTGGGCGGCGTCATAGCCGATGCCAGAGGAACAACCGGTGATGAGGACGGATTTCTGTGTCATGGCGCGGTTGTGATCTTTGGCATGGCTGCCTGCAAGCTCTATTCCGTCACAGGTTCGACGAGGGTGCCGGATACCCAGCCGATGCCGAAATCGTCCGGCAGGCGCACTTCGACCCAGCCGTTTTCGGCGCGCGACAAAACTTCGACCACGATGCCACCATCCAGCGTCGTGACCACGCCGTTCTCGGTGCCGGGGCCAGAACGGATATTCACGCGGCTGCCGGCGATCCTGACGAGCTCGGGCGCGGGTTCGGGCGCGGCGACGATCGCCTCGGGCGAGATCTCGATAGGGGCCACGGGTTCGGTGAAGGAAAACGCATTCTCGAGCCCCGCGCCGGAGAGATCGGGGAGGGGCGCTGTCTCGGCGGGGGCCGCTTCGCTGAGCGCGTCGAGAATGGCGGCGCCATCAACTTCGGGCGCGGGTTCGGGCTCGACTGGCGCGATCTCTTCCGCAATCACCAGTTCCGGCTCTGACTGAGGCTCCGACTGCGGCTCGGGCGCAGGCTCGACCCGCGCCACCGGCACCTCGGGCCATTCCTCGGGCTCGAACGACCCGCCACCCGACGCCACATAGTAGAGCCAGAAGAGGAAGGCGAAGGTCACGATGATATAGCTGCGCGTTCCGAACATCTTCTTCCGTAGCGTTGACCCGCCTTCTTTACCTGAATTTCGAGGCGGGTCAAAAACTTGTCTCCCACGGGCGCCTTCCCGGCTTTACGGCCCCAATCGAGGCCGCTACACAACATCCATGACCGACGTGACAGACGACAACAATATCGGCCAATCCGAGTTTACGGAGACCCTGAGCCGCGCCATTGGCGAGCGGTATCTGACCTATGCGTTGTCGACGATCATGCACCGTGCGCTTCCCGATGCGCGCGACGGGTTGAAACCGGTCCACCGCCGCATCCTCTATGCGATGCGCGAGCTGAAGCTGGCCCCGAACGGCGGTTTCCGCAAATCGGCCAAGATTTCCGGCGACGTGATGGGCAACTATCACCCGCACGGCGACGCTGCGATCTATGACGCGATGGCCCGCCTCGCGCAGGATTTCAACGTCCGCTATCCGCTCGTGGACGGCCAAGGCAACTTCGGCAATATCGACGGCGATAACCCCGCCGCCAGCCGCTATACCGAGGCGCGGATGACCGCCGCCGCCGAGGCCTTGATGGAGGGGCTTGCCGAAAACGCCGTTGATTTCCGCCCCAACTATGACGGCACGCTCGAAGAACCAGTCGTCTTGCCCGCGGCCTTCCCCAATCTTCTGGCAAATGGCTCCTCCGGCATCGCAGTCGGCATGGCGACCAACATCCCGCCGCATAACCTGCACGAGCTGATCGACGCCTGCCTGCATCTCATCAAAGCCCCCAATGCCCGCGACGAGACGCTTCTGGAATACGTCCCCGGCCCCGATTTCCCCACCGGCGGCGTCATCGTCGAGCCGCGCGAGAACATCGCCGAGGCCTATCGGACGGGCCGTGGCGCCTTCCGCTTGAGGGCGCGCTGGGAGATCGAGGATCTCGGCCGCGGCCAGTGGCAGATCGTCGTCACCGAGATCCCCTATCAGGTCCAGAAGTCCAAGCTCATCGAAAAGCTGGCCGAGGTCATCCAGACCAAGAAGGTGCCGCTTCTGGCCGATGTGCGCGATGAGAGCGCCGATGACGTGCGGATCGTTCTCGAGCCGCGGGCGCGGACGGTCGAGCCGGATATGCTCATGGGGATGCTGTTCCGCAATTCCGATCTGGAGATCCGCTTCAGCCTCAACATGAACGTGCTGATCGACGGGGTGACGCCCAAGGTCTGCTCGATGAAAGAGGTGCTGCGCGCTTTCCTCGATCATCGGCGCGAGGTCTTGCAACGGCGCAGCCGCCACCGGATGGAGAAGATCGACCACAGGCTCGAGGTTCTCGAAGGCCTGATCGTCGCCTTCCTCAACCTCGACCGCGTGATCGACATCATCCGCTATGACGACGATCCCAAGGCCGCCCTCATGGCCGAGGATTGGTCGGTCAAGCGCACCCGAGCCTCGTCCGAGCGCGACTATGTCTCGCCGCTGCCCGCCAGTGGCGAGGGCGAGCTTTCGGAGGTTCAGGCCGAGGCGATCCTGAACATGCGCCTGCGGAGCCTCCGCCGCCTTGAAGAGATCGAGCTTGTCCGCGAGCGCGATGCCCTGATGGAAGAACGCGCCGCTTTGGATGATCTTCTGGCGAGCGAGAGCCTCCAGTGGGCCAAGATTTCCGACCAGCTCCGCGAGACCCGCAAGCAGTTTGGCAAAGACAGCCCCGGCGGCGCTCGCCGCTCGACCTTTGCCGAGGCGGGCGAGGTTGAAGAGGTCCCGTTCGAGGCGATGATCGAGCGCGAGCCGATCACAGTGATCTGTTCCAAGATGGGTTGGATCCGGGCGATGAAGGGCCACCAGCCACTCGATGCCGAGGTCAAGTTCAAGGACGGCGACGAAGGCCGCTTCATGTTCCACGCCGAGACCACCGACAAGCTGATCGTCGCGGGGCAAAACGGCCGGTTCTATACCGTGGGGGCATCCGGCCTGCCCGGCGGGCGCGGCATGGGCGAGCCCCTGCGCCTGATGATCGACCTGCCAAACGACAGCGATATCGTCGATATCCTAATCCACAAGCCCGGCGCGAAGCTCTTGGTCGCCTCGACCGAAGGCGACGGGTTTGTCGTCCCCGAGGACGAGGTGATCGCCCAGACCCGCGCCGGCAAGGTTGTCCTCAACGTCAAGGACGGGGTCCAGACCCGCGTGGTTCGCCGCATCGCGGGCGATACCGTCGCCGTAGTGGGCGAGAACCGTAAAGTCTTGGTCTTCCCGCTTGATGAGCTGCCCGAGATGACCCGCGGCAAGGGCGTGCGCCTGCAGAAATACAAGGACGGCGGCCTGTCTGACGCTACGACCTTTACCTTCGCCGATGGCCTGAGCTGGCTCGATCCCGCAGGCCGCACCCGCACCGAGACCGATCTGGCCGAGTGGGAAGGCAAGCGGGCGGGTACCGGCCGCATGGCCCCGCGCGGTTTCCCGCGCGACAACCGCTTCACATCCTAGGCCGATCTTGCGCGGCGGGGGCGATGCTCCTAGCCTTGGGCTGTCTCATTGGGGGAATGCAATGTTCGCAACCATCACCCGCGGCGTCGCCGTGCTCTCGCTCGTCGGCCTCGCTGCTTGCGCCTCGATCACCGACGAACTCAGCGGCACGCCCGAACCGATCGGCGAATTCCGGCATGGCTACAACATTGTCGTCGCTGTCGACCCGCAAAAGGGCCCATTCTCCCGAGAGGCGTCGAATGAGGAATGGGTGGCCGTGGTCAAGCAAGCGGTGGGCGACCGTCTCGGTCGCTATGAAGGCGGCGCCTATTATCACACCGCTGTTGCTGTTCAGGGCTATGTCCTCGCCCAGCCGGGCATTCCGATCGTGGCCTCGCCCAAGTCGGTCCTGATCTTCAACGTGACCTTCTATGAGGACGCGACACAGACCAAGCTCAACGAAGAGCCGATCCAGCTCACTGTCTTTGAACCCGGCGGCGCCAGCACGATTATTGGCTCGGGCTATACCAAGTCGCGCGAAGAGCAAATGCAGGGCCTCGCCTATAACGCCGCCAAAGCCATCGAACGCCTGATGCGCGAAAACGGTGACTGGTTCGGCGGCACACGGGAAATCCTCGAAGACGACCCGACGATCCTGTCTGGCGCCCAGCTTTCTGAACTGGTTGCCGATCAGGAAACGGACCAATAGCCCCTCGGGGCAACTGCCGCTTGATTTCCGCGCCATTTGCCAATACATCGCCCGCGATGTTGAAACGGGCCGTCTGAGGGCCCCCGAACTGACGAGGCGCCCAGCAGATGGCTAAGGCAAAGTTTGAACGTAACAAACCGCACGTTAACATTGGCACGATTGGTCACGTTGACCACGGCAAGACGACGCTGACTGCGGCGATCACGAAGTATTTTGGCGAGTTTCGCGCCTACGACCAGATTGACGGCGCGCCGGAAGAGAAGGCCCGCGGCATCACGATCTCGACCGCGCACGTCGAGTACGAGACCGCCAACCGTCACTACGCCCACGTCGACTGCCCCGGCCACGCCGACTATGTGAAGAACATGATCACCGGTGCGGCCCAGATGGACGGCGCGATCCTCGTTGTGAACGCCGCTGACGGCCCGATGCCGCAGACCCGCGAGCACATCCTGCTCGGCCGCCAGGTCGGCATCCCCTACATGGTCGTCTACATGAACAAGGTCGACCAGGTTGACGACGAAGAGCTTCTCGAGCTCGTCGAGATGGAGATCCGCGAGCTGCTGACCTCCTACGAATACCCGGGCGACGATATTCCGATCATCAAGGGCTCGGCTCTTGCTGCCATGGAAGGCCGCGATCCGGAGATTGGCGAGAACTCGATCAAGGCTCTGATGGAAGCTGTCGACAGCTACATCCCGACCCCGGCCCGCGCCGTCGACCTGCCGTTCCTGATGCCGATCGAAGACGTGTTCTCGATCTCGGGCCGCGGCACCGTTGTGACCGGCCGCGTCGAGCGTGGTGTGATCAACGTTGGCGACGAGATCGAAATCGTCGGCATCCGCGCCACCAAGAAAACCACCTGCACCGGTGTTGAGATGTTCCGCAAGCTTCTCGACCGTGGTGAGGCCGGCGACAACATCGGCGCGCTGCTGCGTGGCGTTGACCGTGAGGGCGTCGAGCGTGGCCAGGTTCTCTGCAAGCCGGGTTCGGTCAAGCCG
>RFZI01000110.1 GCA_009920775.1 Paracoccaceae bacterium
CGCGCCAAATGGGCCGCCGAGACCTTTCTCAAAGATGTGGTCTGCGTCAATCAGGTGCGCGGGATGCTGGGCTTTACCGGCACATGGAACGGCCACAGGGTGACCATTCAGGGCTCTGGCATGGGGATGCCGTCGCTCTCGATTTATGCCAACGAGCTTATTCGCGATTACGGCGCCCAGACCCTCATCCGCATCGGCTCCTGCGGTGGGATGCAGGATGATGTGGCCGTGCGCGACGTGATCCTCGCCATGACCGCCAGCACCGTCTCGACCCCCTCGCGCGGCATCTTCCGCGAGCTCAGCTTTGCGCCTTGTGCCGACTACGGCCTTCTCGCCTCCGCCGCCTCCGCCGCCAAGGATCTGGGCGTACGAACCCATGTGGGCGGGATCTATTCCTCGGATGTCTTCTATGACGAGCGCCCCGACCTGACCGCCGAGATGGAGCGCCACGGCGTTCTGGGCGTCGAGATGGAAGCGGCCGAGCTCTATATCCTTGCCGCCCGCTACAAGCGCCGGGCGCTGGCGATCTTGACAGTCTCCGACCACCTCAAGACGCACGAAGCGCTGCCCAGCGAAGACCGCGAACGCTCCTTCGGCGACATGGTCGAAATCGCGCCATCGCGCTTGGCGCTCCATGTCTGCCCCGCATCGGTCGATTTCCAGACCGCCGCCGCCGCGCCGGGTGGGAAACGGCCCTGACTGTCTCCGTTCAGGGGAATGGTCCAGATGGTATTCCCGTCGCGGGGATGAACCCGGATCGGAAACCCGAACATCGACGGCAGCCCCGCCGAGATATCGTCCCAACTGCGCGCCCCATCCGCCGATCGCCAGACCCCATGATGGTTCTGCTGGTAAAGAACATCCCCCGCCCCCGGAGCCCGCATGATATTGTGCACACAATGCCCCGTCTCCCCGTCCCGCGGCGCGGCGGGGTGATCGTGATGCCCGCAGGCCTCGGTATTGGAAAGCCTGTTACGGCGCTCCCAGCTCTCGCCCCCGTCCTCGGTCGCGAAAACGCCTGCTGCCGAGATCCCGATCCACATCTTCTTGGGATCCGCCGGATCCGAAAGGATCGTGTGCAGAACCAGCCCCGCAGCGCCGGGCGTCCAGCTTCCGGCCGAAGGGTGATTGGTCAGGCCCTCGACCCTGCTCCACGAAACGCCCCCGTTCGTGCTCTTCAGCAATTGGGCGGGCTTGGTTCCGGCATAGATGGCATCTTTGGTGATGCCCATCGACCAGACCTGCGAGAATTCCTTGCCGAATGGCGGCTCTTCCCCGCTCCATCCGATCTTGGCCGCGAAATCGGGATCCTGAGACGCCCAGTCATCCATCTTGCCGCTGGTGAGCTTGGCCAACTCCCAAGTCTCGCCGCCATCCGCGGATCGCCAAATCCCCGCGCCGGTCCATTCACTGCCCCCTCCGGCGTAAATCCGTCCGGTTTCAGGATCGCCCACAACGTGATTGATCGGCCAGCCGCCGCAATGCGGGCCGCTCACCGTCCAACTTTTGCGATCATCGCTTCTGAGAACAAACGCACCTTTGGTGGTGCCGACCAACAGGACCGAAACGGGCATGACAAATCTCCCAAAACGCCTTCAAAAAGGCTCGTGAAGGGTGCGGCATTTCAGGTCGAAAATCTACTCTGGTGTGGCCGAGCCATTTTCCCCGTTTTCGCCTGACACAAACGAAAAAGCCGGCCCCACGGGGCCGGCCTCATCATAGGCGCTGTCGGTTGGCCTTAGACCACGCGCTCGAGCATCATCTTCTTGATGTGCGAAATCGCCTCGGCGGGGTTGAGCCCCTTGGGGCAGGTCTTGGCGCAGTTCATGATCGTGTGGCAACGATAGAGCTTGAAGGGATCTTCCAGCGCATCGAGCCGCTCGCCCGTGGCCTCGTCGCGGCTGTCGATGATCCAGCGATAGGCGTGCAGAAGCGCCGCCGGCCCGAGGTATTTATCGCCGTTCCACCAATAGCTCGGGCAAGAGGTGCTGCACGAGGCGCACATGACGCATTCATAAAGCCCGTCGAGCTTCTTGCGATCCTCGATCGACTGTCGCCACTCTTTCGCGGGCCGGTTGGTCTTGGTTTCAAGCCACGGCATGATCGAGGCGTGCTGGGCATAGAAATGCGTGAGGTCAGGTATCAGATCCTTGATGACCGGCATATGGGGGAGCGGATAGATCTTCACGTCGCCCTTGATCTCGTCCATGCCGAAGATGCAGGCGAGCGTGTTGCGCCCGTCGATGTTCATGGCACACGAGCCGCAAATCCCCTCGCGGCAGGAGCGGCGGAAGGTCAGCGTCGGGTCGATCTCGTTCTTGATCTTGATGAGCGCGTCCAAGACCATCGGCCCGCAGGTATCCATATCGACGAAATAGGTATCGACCTGCGGGTTCTTTCCGTCATCGGGATTCCAGCGATAGATCTGGAACTTGCGCACATTGGTCGCGCCCGCGGGCTTGGGCCACGTCTTGCCAACCGTCATGCGGCTGTTTTTTGGAAGCGTCAGTTGGACCATCTTGCGGCTCCTGCCTGCTATTCAATTCAGTAAAGAACGGGCGGCCGATACGGCTCTTGCCCGGTCATGTCGATCACGCAGCTCCGATAGACCTCAAAAGGATCACGGCCCGCGAGATAATCGCTTGAGAAGGTGATGTTGCCGCTGGCAAAGCCGCCCGACTGGGAGTTCACCCCAACCGTCACATTCCCCTGCGGTCCCATCGCCGCTTTTGCGCGCTCCTCACACCGCTGCGCCGCCCGCTCGGGCGTGATCGTGCCGCAAGCGGCCAAAAGCAGAAGTGAGGCGAGCGCCAGGCGCATCAATACACCCTCGCTTTCGGGGCGATCTTCTTGGGGTCGATGCCGCCGTCCTCGTGCCGGGTCAGCGGCTCGAGGTGGACGGGGCGATACGAAAGCTTCACCTTGTTGCCCTCGACATGCGAGATGCTGTGCTTGCGCCAGACCTTGTCGTCGCGGTTCGGATAATCCTCGTGCGCGTGCGCGCCGCGGCTTTCCTTGCGGGCCTCGGCAGAAACGATCGTGGCCAGCGCGTTGGGCATGAGGTTCGCGAGTTCCAGCGTTTCCATCAGGTCGCTGTTCCAAACGAGGCTCCGGTCGATAACCTTGAGATCGTCCATCTTGGCGGCCACGGCGGTCATCTTTTCAACGCCTTCGGCCAGTGTCTTGTCGGTGCGGAACACGGCGGCATCGGCCTGCATCGTCTTTTGCATCTCAAGCCGCAGCTCGGCGGTGGCGACCGACCCGCTCGCATGGCGGAGGCCATCGAACCGGTCGAGGCACTTTTCGATCGAGGCGCGGTTCGGGGTCGGGTTGGCCTCATTGGGGTTGACCGTCTCGCCCGCGCGGATCGCGGCGGCGCGGCCGAACACCACGAGGTCGATCAGCGAGTTCGAGCCAAGCCGGTTGGCCCCGTGCACCGAGGCGCAGCCCGCCTCGCCCACGGCCATCAGGCCCGGCACGATGGCGTCGGGGTTCTTCTTGGTCGGATTCAGCGCCTCGCCCCAATAGTTCGTCGGGATGCCGCCCATGTTGTAATGCACCGTCGGCAGAACAGGGATCGGCTCTTTAGTCAGGTCCACGCCCGCAAAAATCCGCGCCGATTCCGAGATGCCCGGCAGGCGCTCGGCCAGCGTTTCCGGCGGCAGGTGGTTGAGGTGCAGGTGGATGTGATCCTTGTTCGGCCCCACACCGCGCCCTTCGCGGATCTCGATGGTCATGCAGCGGCTCACGACGTCGCGGCTCGCCAGATCCTTATAGGTCGGCGCATAACGCTCCATGAAGCGCTCGCCTTCGGAGTTGGTCAGATAGCCGCCCTCGCCGCGTGCGCCTTCGGTGATGAGACAGCCCGAGCCATAGATGCCGGTGGGGTGGAACTGGACAAACTCCATGTCCTGCAAGGGAAGGCCCGCGCGGGCCACCATGCCGCCACCGTCGCCGGTGCAAGTGTGGGCCGAGGTGGCCGAGAAATAGGCGCGGCCATAGCCGCCGGTAGCCAGCACGACCGTCTTGGCGCTGAAGACGTGCATGGTGCCATCGTCGAGCTTCCAAGCAACCACGCCTTGGCACACGCCATCTTCCGACATGATGAGGTCGATGGCGAAGTATTCGATGAAGAACTCGGCCTTTTCCTTGAGCGACTGGCCATAGAGCGTGTGCAAGATGGCGTGGCCGGTGCGGTCGGCGGCGGCGCAGGTGCGCTGCACCGGCGGGCCTTCGCCAAACTCGGTGGTATGGCCGCCGAAGGGGCGCTGATAGATCTTACCTTCCTCGGTGCGCGAGAACGGGACGCCGTAGTGCTCAAGCTCGTAGACAGCCTTGGGCGCCTCGCGGGCGAGATATTCCATCGCGTCGGTA
The DNA here is from genome assembly GCA_009920775.1 of Paracoccaceae bacterium. Taxonomy (GTDB): domain Bacteria; phylum Pseudomonadota; class Alphaproteobacteria; order Rhodobacterales; family Rhodobacteraceae; genus RFZI01. The sequence continues at coordinate 4,375 of RFZI01000110.1, forward strand.
TCGCCGAGCCAGTCCGAGCCCTTGACGGTATCATAAAGGTGCCACTGCCAGCTGTCGGGGCCCATGTTGCCAAGCGAGGCGGCAATGCCCCCCTGCGCGGCCACGGTATGCGAGCGGGTCGGAAAGACCTTCGAGATACAGGCCGTTCTCAGCCCCTGCTCGGCCATGCCAAGCGTCGCCCGAAGGCCCGCGCCACCGGCGCCGACCACGACGACATCGTATTCATGGGTCTCAAATTCGTAGGCAGCCATTCGTCATTTCCTCTAGAGGGCGATCCGGGCAAGCGCGAACAGGCCCACGGCGGTCACGACATACGACAGGGAAAAGACCGCGATGATCGCGATCTTGCGGGTCGTGCCGCGCCAGTAGTCTTCAATCATGATCTGCGATCCCTTGGCGAAATGGCGCATCCCCACGGTGAGGACGAGCGCCGAGAGGATCGCGATGAAGGGATTGGCAAAGATCTCGAGAACGGTCTCGCGGCTCGATCCGAGGGCCACGCCGAAGAAATACATGAACCACGGCACCATGAAGGCCAGCACAACGGCGCTCGCCTGCATATACCAGTGATGCTCGGTACCGCGCCCCGAAGCGCCGCGGCCTTCGGCCCGTTTACGGTCGGTCAGATAGCGCATCGGCCCCTCCTCACACGACAAGAATGGTCAGGACGGTCATCACGACCGATCCGATGATAACGCCCCAGCCGAGCTTGACCTTTGCCAGCATCGTAGTAAAGGTGCCGCAGGCCGGCGAGCAGGTGATACCAGACCGCCCATGCCGAGCCGGTGAACACAAGATCGCCGAACCAGCAGGTGGCGATGCCGTTCATCGTCTCGAAAGCCTCGTCCGAGATCGTCGCCGACAGGAGCCACGCCACAGCCAGAAGGACACCGGCCACGAGCGCATGGCCCGTCACGCGGGTCAGGATCGAGGTCAGCATCGGAATGTGCCAGCGATAGATCTGAAGGTGGGGTGACAGCGGGCGTTCAACCCGTTTGGCTTCGGACATTGCGTCTCACCTCTTACGCTTGGGGCGGCATACCATTGTATGCATCACGCCCCGTTCTAGTCTCGTATAGGGCAACCGGCTTGCCCAAGTCACCACCGAAATCGTCCGAATCCTTCGGTTTTCTGCGGTCGATAGCGATAAAATCGCAAGTTGTGATCACAGCTGCGGAAACTGTGATCACGAATTTCTAGAGCGGCATCAGCGCCCAATAGTCGAGGTCGAGAAGAACCTCTGGAAGATACTTTCCGTCATCGCCGCGCAGATTGCCAGCCTCTCCTTTGGTCGCCACCAGCCGCAGGCGGATCGCCCCCACGCCCGGCGCGCTGGTCTCGGCCTTGTCGAGAACCTCGCTCCAGGCGCGGATGGTTTCGCCCGCAAAACAGGGGTTAGCGTGGGCGCCCGCGTTCAGCCCGACGATCATCTGCGCATTGGCAAGGCCGTTGAACGACAAGGCCCGCGCCATCGAGATCACATGGCCCCCATAGATCAGCCGCTTGCCGTCCTCGCGGTTCGTGGCATCGAAATGGACCTTGGCGGTGTTCTGCCACAGGCGCGTGGCCAGCATATGCTCGGCCTCTTCGATGGTGACGCCATCGACATGGTCGATCACCTCGCCCACCGCGTAATCGCCCCAGCGATGCGGCTCGCCCGCCAGCTCGAAATCGTAGTTGGTGAAATCGAGGCCCTCCGGCACCACCAGATCCGCCGCCGCGACCGTTCCCGAAAGCTCGGGGATCACCGCCTCAGACGCCGCCCCGCTGCCCCGCTTGCGCACCATGACCCAGCGCACATAGCTCAGTACAGCCTCGCCCCGCTGGTTGCGCCCTGTGGTGCGGACCCAGACAACGCCCGACTTGCCGTTCGAGTTCTCCTTGATCCCGATCACCTCGGATTCCGAAGTCAGCGTATCCCCCGCCCAGACCGGCGCGAGCCAGCGCCCCTCGGCATAGCCTAGATTGGCCACGGCGTTCAGCGACACATCTGGAACGGTTTTCCCAAAGGCCACATGGAAGGCCAAGAGATCGTCCATCGGCGCAGCAGGCAGGCCGCAGCTTTGGGCAAAGGCATCCGAGGAATGCAACGCGTGGCGTGCGGGATAAAGCGCGTGATAAAGCGCCCGCTCGCCGCCGGAAAGGGTCCGCGGAACGGCGTGCCGGATCGTCTGGCCGACGGCGTAATCTTCGAAGAATCGGCCCGGGTTGGTCTTGGTCATGCGCTGCGCCTGTTATCCGAAGGGCCAGTATCCCAGCCAATTATGAACATATCCGATCACGACGACGATCACCGCCGTCAGAACCAGCGTCTTGATCTCATTGGGCGCGCTCGAAGGCCCGGGCCGCTGCCACTCGGGCTCGGCGCGGTTGATGAGTAGCATCGAGGCGACCGACCACAGCAGAAGCCCGCCGAAGAGAACAACCGAGGCCAGATCGCCATTCACCAGCAAATGCGCGAAGGCCCAGACCTTGACCCCGCCCAGCATCGGGTGG
>RFZI01000012.1 GCA_009920775.1 Paracoccaceae bacterium
GATCCTTCCGTTCTGGAAGAGGCGATCCGCAAGGCGATCGGCCTCAAACCCAAGGGCCATGATTTCGACTATTCCCGCCAGACCGTTGACGGACGCGTTGCGCGGCACATGAGCCACACTGGAGGCTGAAGCAATCTCTAGGAAAGTTGGCGGACTTTCCCGGTTCGAGATTGCGACACTTCAACAATCCAAGGCGTTTCGACGAAACGCCGCAGGGGCGAGGGGCTGCCTGCCCCTCGCGCTCCCCGGGAGTATTTTCGGCCAAAAGAAGATCAGGCGGCGGGCATCCGCTGTTCGACGATTTCCGCCCACCAGCTGCAGCCGGCAGGGATGGCATCGTCGTTGAAGTTGTATTCAGGGTGGTGGACCATTGCGGTATCGCCGTTGCCGATCAGGATATAAGCGCCGGGGCGTTCCTCGAGCATATAGGCGAAATCCTCACCGCCCATGACGAGGGGGGCGTCGTCGCAGCAGCCCGAGACCGAGCGGGCGACCTCGGCGGCGAATTCGGTCTGGGCTTCGTGGTTGACCATCGAAGGATAGCCGCGGTGATATCGGATTTCCGCCACGCCGCCCATCGCGGTGCAGACCTGTTCGGCGATCGCATGAAGGCGGGTTTCTGCCAGCTCGCGCATATGCCGCGACATGGTGCGGACGGTGCCTTTAAGGTGGACCTGCTGGGGGATCACGTTGAAGGCTTTGGAGGAGCTTTCCATCGAGGTTACGGAGACGACGACCTGATCGACCGGATCGGCGTTGCGGCTCGAGATGGTCTGGAGCATCATCACCACCTGCGCGGCGGTCACGTTGGGGTCGATGGTTTCCTGTGGCTTGGCGGCGTGGCCGCCCTTGCCTTTGACGAAGATCTCGAATTGGTCGGTCGCGGCAAAGAAAGCGCCCGAGCGGATCGCGAAGGAGCCTGTGGGTTTGCCCGGCCAGTTGTGCATCCCGTAGACCTCCTGGATGTTCCAGCGGTCCATCATGCCGTCGGCGCACATCTCGCGGCCGCCGCCGCCGCCCTCTTCGGCGGGCTGGAAGATCACCACGACGGTGCCGTCGAAGTTGCGGGTCTCGGCGAGGTATTTGGCGGCGCCGAGAAGCATGGCGGTATGGCCGTCATGGCCGCAGGCGTGCATGGCGCCGGGGGTTTTCGAGGCATAGGGGAGGTTTGTGGCCTCGAGGATCGGCAGGGCGTCCATATCGGCGCGCAGGCCGATGACCTTGCCCTTGGTATCCGTTTTGCCCTTGATCACGCCAACCACGCCGGTGCGGCCGATGCCGGTCACGATCTCGTCGCAGCCGAATTCCTTGAGCTTTTCGGCCACGACCGCCGAGGTGCGGTGGGTCTCGAAGAGGATCTCGGGGTTTTCGTGCAGATCGCGCCGCCAGGCGGTGATTTCGGGGAGGAGTTCGGCAAAGCGGTTCTTGACGGGCATGGTGCCTCCGGTGCGTGAGTGTTCGGCGACGATGAGGCCAGGCAGCGAGGGCGCGTGATCCACCACCGGCACCACATCGGGCATGGTGTCGATCATCCCGGCCCAGGCCGAGGCGAGGCGGACCTCGCCAAGTGATGGATGATCCGACGCGAACTGCCGGGCGACCTTGCTCAATGCTTTGGCCGCCGGGCGCGGGTTGAGGACGCGCATCCGCTCAAACGGAGAAACCTCGTCGGCCCGCCAGCGGCGGGGCGTTGTCCATGCGTCGGGGTATCCTGTGGGGGATGCAGGGAAGAAGCGGTTGGCGGTCGGGTTGGCGAGGAGTTGCGGGATGAACTTTCGCAAATGCCGAAAGGCATCGGGGCCGATGAGGAATTCGTGGAAGTCGGCGGCGGCCAGAGTGTAGCCCCCATCGGCGCGGCGGCGGAAGGCACCGGTCGTATCCACTGCGCCGCCTTCGTAGACGAGCGGCAAGGTCTCGGTCGCGGCCACGCTTGCGCGGACCGAAAGCTGCGGGATGCGGACACCGTGGGCCGCGAGAAAGAGCGAGGACCATGCGCCGCCCGCAAGAACGACCGAGGGCGCGGCGATACGGCCCTGCTCGGTGAAAACGCCCGTCACCTTGCCACCTTCCATATCGAGGCGCCGCGCCGCGCAATTCTCGACGATTACTGCCCCGGCCCTGACCGCCAGCCGTGCCAGTGCCGGAACCGCGAGCCAAGGCTCGGCCTTCATGTCGGAGGCGGTGTGCATCCCGCCCAGCCAACGGTTCTTCGCGCCGGGGAGCAGTTTGCCCACGCCTTCCGGGCCCAAAAGCTCGGTATCAAGGCCGTGCTCTCGCGCAAGCGCCATGAACTCTTCGAAATAGGCGAGGTCTTTGTCGGTATCGGCGAGGTAGAGCAGGCCCGATTGCCTGAGGCCGATATCTTCGCCCATTTCCGGCTCAAGCTCTCGCCAAAGGCGGTTCGCTTCAATCATGATCGGCAGTTCTGCCGGATCGCGGCCCTGCTGGCGGATCCAGCCCCAGTTGCGCGAGGATTGCTCGCCCGCGACACGGCCTTTTTCAAGAACCACAGGGCGCAAGCCCGCCTTGGCGAGGTAGAGCGCGGTGCAGATGCCGATCACCCCGCCGCCGATGATGACGCAATCGGCCTCGCTCGGCAGCGGGCCGCCGTGCTCGACGGGGCTCTTTTCGGAAATCGGGAAGGGGATCATTTACTGAGGTCGGCCAGAAGATCGTCCATGAAGGCCTGACCGGCCCTGAATTGCTCGAGCGTAATGAACTCATCGGCCTGATGCGCCTGCGCGATATCGCCGGGGCCACAGACCACCGCGGAATAGCCGCGCTCCTGAAACTGGCCGGCTTCGGTGCCATAGCTGACCACATGGGAGGCATTGTCGCCCGTCAGGCGGCGGACCAGCGTTTCCGCAGCGCCGTCGGTTTCGGGAACAAGGCCGGGGACGTGGAACCGCTGGCGCAGCTCGATCGCCGCCGAGGGGTGGATCGCCTTCATCTCGGCCTCGAGCCTCGCGACCTCGGCTTTGAACCTCTCGACCCAGTCAGGCATCGGGTCGCCCGGCACCACCCGAAAATCGAAGCCGAACCAGCAATCGCCTGCGGTAATATTGTGCGCCGTGCCGCCCTTGATCGTTCCAATATGCAGCGTCGTGTAGGGCGGCTCGAAGGGGGCGGCCATGGCGCCGGGGGTCTTCGCGGCATTCTCGGCGTTCATCCGGTTGGCCCAGTCAATTAGTTTCGCCCCCCACATGATCGCGTTGACACCCTTGTGGATCAGCGAGGAATGCACCTCGTAGCCCCTCATATGCACCGCAAATCCGATGCCGCCCTTATGGCCTGTCACCGCCTTCATCATCGAGGGCTCGCCAACGATCACGGTCGAGGCGCGGGGAAGGCCGTGGCTCACCATATGGTCGATCATCGGCGGCGCGCCGGTGCAGCCGATCTCTTCGTCGTAGCTGAGGGCAATCTGCAAGGGCCGCTTGAGGCGCCCCTCCTTGTGGAGCCGCGCAGCCTTGGCCATTGCGGCCAGGGCCAGCGCATCAAACCCCTTCATGTCGCATGACCCGCGGCCAAAGAGTTTGCCGTCGCGTTCAGTCACGATGAAGGGATCGGAGGCCCAGTCCTGACCATCGACCGGCACCACGTCGGTATGACCCGACAGAACCACGCCGCCGTCGATCTCGGGGCCGACATGGGCATAGAGCGCCTCTTTGGTCCCGTCCTCGTTCGGCACGCGGACGGAGGCGATTCCCTGCCCCCCGAGATAGCTTTCGACGAAATCGATCAGGGGGATGTTGCTGTCGCGGCTGACCGTGGGGAAAGCCACGAGCCGCTCAAGAATGCGGCGGGCTTCGTCAGGATTGGTCAATTTGATCGCTCATTCATTGCGTTTCGGCGCAGTCTAGGCGGGCAGTTCCCGTCTTCGCAATCCCTTGCCCGAGAATTGATCTTGCGACAGGAATTTTCCGTGCTACCGTTTGGTCAAAATGCTGCCGGGGAAATGCCCGGACAGCCAATAAAACAAGACGACGCCTGGGAGAATCTGATGCACGATGGAGGTCGGCCCGTCCTGGAGGTCCAGGGCCTGAAGACTGTATTCCGCGTGCGCGGTGGTGAAATCCACGCCGTCAACGATGTCAGCTTCGATCTCAAACCCGGCGAGCTTTTGGGCGTCGTCGGTGAGAGCGGTTCCGGCAAATCCGTGACGATGATGTCTCTACTGGGGCTTCTGCCCTCGCCGCCCGCCGAGGTGCGCGACGGAAAGGTTTTGCTCGATGGCCAAGACCTTCTGAAAACCGACGAAGACACGCTGCGCGATATCCGTGGCGGCAAGGTTGGCTTTATCTTCCAAGACCCGATGACCTCGCTCAATCCGGTCTTCACCGTGGGCTATCAAATCATGGAGCCCCTGCGGAAGCACATGGGGATGGACAAGAAGGCCGCCAAGGCACGCGCCGTGGAGCTTCTCGAGCTTGTGGGCATCCCTGGCGCGGCGCAGCGGCTTTCGGACTATCCGCACCAGTTCTCCGGCGGGATGCGGCAGCGGGTGATGATCGCCATCGCTCTGGCTTGCGACCCCAAGGTTCTGATCGCTGACGAGCCGACCACGGCGCTTGATGTGACCATTCAGGCGCAGATCATCGAGTTGATGAAAGAGCTTCGCCAAAAGCTCGGCATGGCGGTGATCTGGATCACCCATGATCTCGGCGTCATTGCCGGAATCGCTGACCGAGTGATGGTCATGTATGGCGGGCAGGTCGTCGAACACGCGCCGGTGCGCGAGCTTTTCGGCAACCCCCAGCATCCCTATACCAAGGCGCTTTTGAAAACCGTGCCGAGTGTGCGCGGCGAGCGGGTGCGCCGCCTGACGATCATCGAAGGCCAGCCGCCGATCCTTGGTGCGCCACCCTCGGCTTGCCCGTTCCGCGACCGCTGCGGCTCGGCGGTTGATGAGTGCGCCCGCCGCAATCCATCGCGCACCGCCATCGGCAAGGGGCACGATGTGGCCTGCGTTCTGGTTGAACAGAAGGAGGCCGCCCATGCTTGACGCCGCACCTTCCAAGAAGCCGCTTGTCGAGGTCCGCGACCTCAAGATGCACTTCCCGATCTACGCGGGCCTCCTGCGCCGCCGCGTGGGCGAGGTGAAGGCGGTCGATGGTGTGTCCTTCGACATCATGGAGGGCGAGACCCTCGGCCTCGTGGGCGAGTCGGGTTGTGGCAAGTCGACCTGCGGCCGCGCCGTCTTGCGCCTTTATGATCTGACCTCGGGCTCGATCCGCCTTGAGGGCAAGGAGATCGGACCGACCCCGCAAGCCGCCCTGCGCGATATGCGCCCGCGTATGCAGATGGTATTCCAAGACCCGCAGGCAAGCCTCAATCCGCGGATGACCGTTCAGGCGATCATTCAAGAGCCGCTCGACGAGCACACCACGCTCTCCACCAAGGAAAAGCAGCAGAAGGTCTACGAGCTGATGGATGCCGTGGGCCTCAACCGCCGTTTCGCGGGCCGCTATCCGCACGCCTTCTCGGGCGGCCAGCGCCAGCGCATCGGCATTGCCCGCGCTTTGGCCCTGAACCCCAAGTTCATCGTTTGCGACGAGCCGATTGCCGCGCTCGATGTGTCGATCCAGGCGCAGGTGGTGAACCTTCTGGAAGACCTTCAGGAACAGTTCGGCCTGACCTACCTTTTCATTAGCCACGACCTGTCGATGGTGCGCCATATCGCGACGCGGGTGGCTGTGATGTATCTGGGCAAGATCGTCGAACTGGCCCCGCGCGAGGCGCTCTATTCGGCACCTCTGCATCCCTATACCGAAGCGCTCCTTTCCGCCGTGCCCGAGCCCGATCCGAGCCTCGAGGCCAAGGTCGAGCGCATCATTCTGCAGGGCGATGTGCCCTCCCCCGCCAATCCGCCGAAGGGCTGCAATTTCTGCACGCGCTGCCCGAAGGTGATGGACATTTGCCGCGAGGTCGAACCTGAGACCCGCGAGGTGCGCCCCGGCCATTTCGCCGCCTGCCACCTGCACGAGATAACAAGCCAGACCGCGGGGAAAACCGCGGCACAAAAAGAGGCGAACGAGCGCCAACATGGAGAGTAAAATGAAGATTAAAACAGCCCTAGCGGGTGCAGTAGCTGCAATGGCCTTTGCGCCGGCGGCTTTTGCCGAACGCGGGAGCGATGGCCACCTGTCGATCATCTATTGGCAGGCCCCGTCGATCCTCAACCCGTTCCTGTCGGGCGGCACCAAGGATATTGAATCGTCGTCGATGATCATCGAGCCGCTCGGCCGCTATGACCAAAACGGCAACATGGTTCCCTACCTTGCCGCTGAAATCCCGACCGTCGCCAATGGCGGCGTCTCGGAAGATCTGACCTCGATCACCTGGAAACTGCAGTCCGGCCTTCTGTGGTCCGACGGCACCCCGGTGACCTCGGCCGACGTCAAGTTCACCGCCGACTACTGTATGCACCCCGAAGGGGGCTGCGCGCAGGCGGCCAAGTTTGACAAGGTGACTTCGGTCGACATCGTCGACGATCTGACAGTGACGGTTCACTTCTCGCAAGCCATGCCGAACCCCTATGGTCCCTTCATGGGCGGCCAGTCGCCGATCATCCAGAAGGCCCAGTTCGAGAACTGCATGGGCGCCAAGGCGCCTGAGTGCACCGACGCCAACTTTGGCCCGATCGGCACCGGCCCATTCCGCGTCACCGAGTTCCGCACGAACGACGTGATCCAGATGGAAGCCAACCCGAACTACCGCGATCCGGCGAAGCCCGCCTTCGCCACCGTGACCTTCAAGGGTGGCGGCGATGCGACGGCTGCGGGCCGTGCGGTTCTGGAAACCGGCGAGTTTGACTACGCCTGGAACCTCCAGCTGGCACCCGACGTCATCGACTCGATGGCTGCCGCCGGTGTCGGCACCGCGATCAGCGCCTTCGGTTCACTCGTCGAGCGCATCGAGGTCAACCTGACCAACCCCTCGCCGAGCCTGCCGGAAGGCGAGCGTTCGACCGTGGCCCATCCGCACCCGTTCCTGTCGAACGCCAATGTGCGTAAGGCTCTGTCGATCGCCATCGACCGTAACCTCCTCGTCGAAGTGGGTTATGGCCGCGCCGGTCGTCCGACCTGTAACCTCGTCCCCGCTCCGGCGCTCTATGCGTCCGACAACACCGAGTGTCTGACCCAGGACATCGAAGGCGCCAAGGCGCTTCTCGAAGCCGAGGGCTATGTCGACTCGAACGGTGACGGCGTACGCGAGAAGGATGGCGTTGAACTGCGCGTCCTCTACCAGACCTCGACCAACGCTGTCCGTCAGGACTTCCAGGCGCTGATCAAGGAGTGGTGGCAGGAGATCGGTGTTGCCACCGAGCTGCGTAACCTCGACGCTTCGGTCTACTTCGGCGGTGACCCGGGTTCGCCCGACACCTACCAGAAGTTCTATGCCGACGTCGAAATGTACGCCAACAACTTCGACGGCACCGACCCGCAGGCCTATCTCGCTGCCTATCGCTGCGGCACCGAGCCCAAGCCTTCGAGCCAGTGGCAGGGTGAGAACATCAACCGCTTCTGCGATCCGAACTACGACGCTCTGATCGACCAGCTCGCCCAGACCGGCGATCTGGAAGAGCGGGGCCGCCTTGGCCGGATGATGAACGACATGATGACCAAAGACAGCAACGTCATCATTCCGCTGGTTGACCGTGGCCGCGTGTCGGCTCACTCCAACTCGCTTGGCGGCGTTGTCCTGAATACCTGGGACAGCGAACTGTGGAACGTCTCCGACTGGTACCGCATCAAGTGATCTGACGATCATACCGCCGCAGCCCTTCACGGGGCTGCGGCACCCCCTGCCCTAGAGACCTGAACCGAGGCGCCATGCTTACCTATACGATCCGCCGGCTTATACTTGCTGTGCCGACGCTTCTGTTCATCGCTCTGGTGATCTTTCTCCTGTTGGAGCTCGCCCCCGGCGACCCGATGGCCGAGATGCCGCTGACGATCCCGCCCGAGGTGAAGGAAAAGATGCGCGAGGCGCTGGGCCTTGGGCAGCCGTGGTATGTGCGCTTCTACCTCTGGCTCTATCAGTTCTTCATCGTCGAGCCGCAGTATTGGATCGACGGCCTTTTCGGCACCAACTTTGCCGATGGCGCGCAGCGGATCATCTCGTTCCAGTCGCGCAGCCCGGTGTTCAACACCATCGCCGAACGCATCCCCCAGACGCTTTGGGTAGTCGGCATGTCCTATGTGGTGGGCGTCATCATCGCCCTACCCATCGGCATCATCTCGGCGGTGCGGCAGTATAGCTGGTTCGATAACTTCGGCACATTCATCTCGATGGTGGGATTCTCGGTGCCCACTTTCTTTACCGGCGTCCTTCTGATCGTGATCTTCTCGGTCAACCTCGGCTGGTTCCCGTCGATCTATGACACGACGCTCAAGGTCAACGACTGGCCAAGTTTTGTCAAACAGCTCAAGCAGATGGCGATGCCGGTGTTCGTACTGGCCCTCTACAACGCCGCCCAGATCAGCCGCTTCATGCGGGCATCCATGCTCGATAACCTGGGGCAGGATTATGTCCGCACCGCCCGCGCCAAGGGCATGACCGAGAAGGTCGTGGTTCTAAAGCACGTCCTGCGCAACTCGCTCATTCCCGTTGTGACCGTCATCGCCCTCGGCGTGCCGCAGGTCTTTGGCGGGGCGATCATCACCGAGCAGGTGTTCAAGGTGAACGGGCTCGGCCAGCTTCTGATCATCGCCATCCACGGCAACGACGTGCCGATGGTGCTGACGCTCACCTTCATCTTCGCCGTGCTGATCGTCGTCTTCAACCTGATCGCCGATATCCTCTACGGCGTCCTCGACCCGCGGATCCGTTATGACTGAGACGACGCAAAGCCAAAGCACCATCCCCGTCCGCAACCAGTGGTGGGACGTGTGGGACCAGTTCAAGACCCACCGCGGCGCGGTGATCGGCGGGGCGTTTCTGATCTTCATCACGCTCTTCGTGCTGCTTGGCCCCTATCTCTGGCAGGTCGACGCGCAAAAGCTCGACATCCGCAACAAGGATATGCGGCCCTTCTACATCGGCCTTTTCGCGGACGTGAAATGGAGCTGGTCGCGGCCCTTGGGCACCGATCACCTTGGCCGTGACATCATGGCCAATCTTATTCAGGGCGGGCAGATCTCGATGGCCGTGGGCTGGACGGCGATGATCCTGTCGCTGTTCCTCGGCACGCTCATCGGCGTTCTGGCGGGCTTCTTCAAGCGGCTCGACGGGATCCTGATGCGCTTTACCGATCTGGTGCTGTCGCTGCCGCTTTTGCCGATCCTTCTGGTGATGATGCTCCTCTTCCGCGACCCGCTGCGCGCGGCCTTTGGCCCCGAGACGGGCATCTTCATACTGATCGTCTCCGGCATCGGCATCACCTCTTGGATGCACACCGCCCGCATCGTGCGCGGCGATATCCTTGCCATCAAAGAGCGCGAGTTCGTCCTCGCCGCCCGCTCGATCGGCACGCCGCCTCGCCGGATGATCACCCGTCACCTTCTGCCCAACGTCATGTCGCCGATCATGGTCTCGGCCACTTTGGGCCTTGCCAGCGCGATCATCACCGAAAGCGCCCTGTCGTTCCTCGGCCTCGGCTTCCCATCGGATTTCCCGACGTGGGGCAAGATCCTGTTCGACAGCGTCGACCGTATGGCCGCCTTCCCCGAGCGGGTGATCTGGCCGGGCCTCTGCATCTCGCTCACCGTGCTGAGCGTGAACTACATCGGCGATGGCCTGCGCGACGCGCTCGACCCGCGCATCCGCGGCCTCTGAACCTGCAAATTAGGGCAACCTTCGCGCCGTTCCTTGGAAACATGGAACGGCGTTTTGCTTTTCTGTCGCCTTGAGAATTTCCTTCCGCGCCACGGGACAACCCGCCGAAAACGGTCCGCCGCGAGGGTTTGCCGGAACGCCTGCTCCGATCTAGCAGGGGATCAATCGCTATCGGAAGGATTCCCATGTTTGCCGATCTCGGGTTCGAGACCCTCACCGCCCCTCAGGCCGCCGTCTGGTTCGGCCTTGCCCTTGGACTTGCCTTTGGCGCCTTGGCGCAGGTCACGGCCTTCTGCCTTCGGCGCGGGCTTGTTGGGCAGGATCGCCGCGGGGCGCTGGCTGTCTGGCTGGCGGCGCTGGCTGTTGCCACCCTCGGCACGCAGGTCGCCATCGCGCGGGGCTGGGTGGCGTTTGACGATCACCGGCTGATGACCGCCAACCTGCCGATTGCCGCGATCCTTCTGGGCGGGCTCCTTTTCGGCGCCGGCATGGTGCTTGCCCGTGGCTGTGTGGCCCGCCTCACCGTTCTGGGCGCAGGCGGCAACCTTCGCGCCCTGACGGTCGTCACGCTCTTTGCCGTCACCGCTCACGCCACGCTCAAAGGCATCCTCTCGCCGCTGCGGACCTCCATCGGCTCGGTCACGCTCGACCTGCCCTCCGCTTCGCTTGCCGCCCTACCCGGTGGCGCAGCGCTCTGGACCGGCCTCATCGCCGCAAGTGCCGCAGCCTTTGCCCTGCGCTACCGCCCAAGCTGGAGTCTTCTGGCGGGCGCTGCCGCCATCGGCGCGCTGGTGCCGCTTGGCTGGGTCGGCACCGGCTTTGTCCTCTTCGACGATTTCGACCCCATCGCGCTCGAGAGCCTCTCGTTCACCGCGCCCTGGGCTGACAGCCTCTTCTTCACCATCGCCTCGACCGCCATCCCCGCCAACTTCGGCATTGGCCTGATCGGTGGCACGCTCGTCGGCGCCGGCCTTCTCGCGGCGGTGCGCGGCCAGTTCCGCTGGCAGAGCTTCACCTCGCCCCGCGAGACGGGCCGCTACCTCGCGGGAGCTGTCCTGATGGGCTTTGGCGGGGTTCTGGCGGGTGGTTGCACCGTGGGCGCGGGCCTTGCGGGCATCCCGACGCTCTCCGTCGCGGCACTCCTCGCGCTTCTGGCGATGGTCGGCGGCGCGCTGGCGACCGACCGGATCCTCAGTGGAGCCGCTTCCGGATCCGCCGGATCATCCCCCAAACCGCAAGCAATACCGGCAGAGTAGCGCCAGCGGCGAGCGCGGTTTTCGACCAGTGCAGGCGCTCGGCAACGGGCGTCAGCAGATAGACGACGAGGTTGACGGCGTAATAGCTGATCGCCACGACCGAGAGCCCCTCTACCGTCTGTTGCAGGCGCAGTTGCAGGTCGGCCCGCCTGTCCATCGATTCCAGAAGCGCCTGGTTCTCGGCCGAGCGTTCGACGTCAACCCGCGTCCGCAGAAGATCGCCCGCCCGCATCGCCCGCTGGGCCATGCCGTCCATGCGCCGCTCGGTCGATTTCACGGTCCGCATCGCCGGATCGAACCGGCGCATCATGAACTCGGCCAAGGTCTGGCGGCCCTTGAACCGCACCTCGCGCAGAACCTCGATGCGCTGGTTGACGATCGCCTCATAGGCCGTGGTCGCACCGAAACGGAAGCTCGAACGCGAGGCCAGCCCCTCAAGCTCGGCCGACATCGCCAAGAGGCGGTGCAGGGTCTCGGCGGGGCGCACATCGTCGTGCGACATGCCAGCAACCAACTGGCTCAGCTCGTCGTCGAGCTCCCCCAGCCGCGGCCCCATCTCGCGGGCGCGGACAAGGCCTAGCATGGCCATGGTCTTGTAGGTCTCGATCTCGCACAGCCGCTGCACCACGCGACCGATCCGGCGGCCTCCGGTCTCGGGACGGACGAAAACCGCCATCCGCAGATGCCCGCGCGAGTCGATACGGAAATCGGTGGCCACGATGGCCGCGTCATCAACCACCCGGCTCATGGCGAGGCTTTCAGGCACGAACCAGTCGCTCGCCTTCTCGTCGATGCCCTCGTCGGTGGCGGCAATCTCGACACGGATCAGGGCCGAGGTGATCCGCTGACCGGGAGCCTCGGCAAGCCAGTCTTCGGGGAAAAAGCTGAAGGCCGAGCCCTCGAAAGGCTTGTCGGCCACGCCCTCGCCAAAGATCGTGTAGGTGACGAACTCGGTGTGGCTCTCCCATTTCAGGACGTATTTGCCGATAGGGCCGAAGTAGTGTGTGGCATCCGGCTGCGGGTGAGGCGCGCCGAAGCGGTCGAGCAGCGCCAGAAGGTGCCGAAGGTCGGCCTCCTTGTCGCGGCTGGCGGCCTGTTGCGAGGGCCTGAGCGCCAAATAAGCCGCCCGGCAGGGCGCGGTCAGCGTCGGAAAGGGGCGCGCGTGCAGCTCGTTGGCGAGCATATAGCGCAAAGGGTGATCAGTGATGGGTGCCATAACGGGGCTCCTTTGCCCGCACCCTAGCCGGTTGCGCGGCGGAGTAAACCCAGAAAACGCTGCGATATGAGGGCGTTAGCGGCACACAATCGCATACCGCCAACGCCCGTTTTCTGTCAGATGCAAACCACCTGAAGCGGCGGGAAGCCGTTGAAACAAACCGAAGAATAGGTCGAGGTATAGGCTCCGGTGTTGCGGATCAGAACCCGATCACCCGCCTTGAGCGTGAGCGGCAGCGGCATGGGGCGCTTTTCATAGAGCACGTCGGCGCTGTCGCAGGAAGGGCCGGCCATGATGCAGGGGCCCATCGGGTCGGCATCGCGCGGGGTGGTGAACTGATAGCGGATCGCTTCGCCCTCGGTCTCGGCAAGGCCCGAGAAGCGGCCGATTGAGAGATAGACCCAGCGGTGCACATCACGGTCGGACTTGCGCGACACGAGGAGAACCTCGCAGACGATCACACCGGCCTCGGCCACCATGCCGCGGCCCGGCTCGGCCATGATGCGGGGCACATCGCCGAAACGCGAGCGCACCATCTCGATCACGGCGGCGGCATAGTCGGTCGGAGCCTGAATGGCCTCGCCATAGAAAGCCGGAAAACCGCCGCCGATGTTGAGAAGCGTCAGGTCGTGGCCCGCGGCCTTGGCGGCGTGCCAGACCTTGGCGAGCGCATCGAGCGCCGGCGCCCACATCTCGGCGCGGCGGGTCTGGCTGCCGACGTGGAACGACATACCCACGGGGCTCAGGCCAAGGCTCTTGGCATAGTCCATCAGCCGAATGGCGGTATCGCCATCGCAGCCGAACTTGCGGGTGAGCGGCCAGTCGGCCTCGCTCGCCTCGACGATCAGGCGGATATAGACATCCGATCCGGGGGCAATCTCGGCGATCTTCTCAAGCTCTTCCTCGGCGTCCGCGGCAAAGAGGGTGATCCCGTTGTCGCGGGCCCATGCGATATCCTGACGGCGCTTGATGGTGTTGCCGAAGGAGATCTGGTCGGGGGTCGCGCCCTCGCCGAGGCAAATCTCGATCTCGCCGCGCGAGGCGGCATCGAAATGCGAGCCGAGTTTGACGAGGCGGGCGATCACCTCGCGGGCGGGGTTGGCCTTGACCGCATAGTGAATGTCGGCGCTGCCCAGACCGGCCTTGAGGGCGCGGTATTGCGTCTCGACCCGATCCACGTCGATCACCAGCGTCGGCCGCTCGAAATCATTGGCCGCAACATAGGCGTCGAGACGGGACAGGTTTTCGGTGCTGGAGGCGGAAGCCGCCCCGGCAGTAACTACAGTCATGGTCATCTCCAATAGACCCGGCCATCTATGGCCGCTCAGTTCCAAGGGAGACGTTACCGTCGCTACGTAAACACGTTCAGCGGTGACTGCTTTACCGGCCAGAGGCGCGTGCGTTGGCGTCTTGAGACGCGCATTTGGGGCAAGTCGCGAGTCGATTCAAGGCAAAAACCTCCCCTTGGGTCATTTATTTCACAAATGCCCCCCGATGTCGCCTATCGTGTTGAACTTGCAACGGAAATTCGAATGTTTTGATCAAATTTTGCACCGAGCGCCCCCTTCCGGTCTGCACGCGGGAAGAGTAGGACAGACACATGAGCCGCCTCATCGCCTTCAACAAACCTTTTGACGTCCTGTCGCAGTTTACTGATTCAGGCTCGCCCACCGAGCGGCGGACCTTGTCGGAGTTTGGCCTGCCGTCTGGTGTCTATCCGGCAGGTCGGCTCGACCGCGACAGCGAGGGCCTGCTCCTCCTCACCGACGATGGGCGCCTGCAAGCACGGATCGCCGATCCGGCGTTCAAGCTGGCGAAAACCTATCTGGTGCAAGTCGAAGGCGCACCGACCGACGCCGACCTTGCGCCCCTGCGCGCAGGGGTGAAGCTCAAGGACGGGATGACCCTGCCCGCCGGGGCCAAGCTCATCGAACCCCCTGCCCTGTGGGACCGCGACCCGCCGGTGCGGTTCCGCAAGTCTGTCCCAGATCGCTGGATATCTCTGACCCTCCATGAAGGGCGCAATCGGCAGGTCCGGCGCATGACCGCCGCCATTGGCTTTCCGACCCTGCGGCTCGTGCGCTGGCAAACGGGGCCGTGGAGCCTCGAGGGGCTTCAGCCCGGTGAGTGGCGTGAGATCGACGCCTCGGACCTACCGCTCAAGCCCTCGGGCGCTGGACCGCGCCCAAGGCTAGCGCCACGACCGAAATCCCGCCACCGAGCCAGAAACTAGCCCCTCGACCTACCAGACCTCTGGATCAATCCCTTGCTCCGCCAGCTTGGCAAACTTGTCCTGCAAGTAGCGCTGGAAATGCTGATTCTTGTAGTCTTGGGTCACCACATATTCGAGACCCGAGATGAAGTGGAAGGGTTTGAAATAGCCCGGCAGGCGGAACACCTCGGCCTCGCGCAGACTTGTCGCCCCCAAAGTCTCGGGCGGGAAGAAAAGCATCGTCGGCGTGAAGTTGACGAACCATTTCACCGCGAGATCGCGCTCTTCCAGTTCCTCGCCATCGAAATCAAGAACCGCGCGTGATCCGAACATATCGAGCTGAACCACATCGAAATGCTCGGTCAGGTAGCTGGTGATTTCCTCGCGTTTGAAATTCACCTCGTGCAATTCGCGGCAATAAGGGCAGCCGCGCTGCTCGAACAAAACCGCCAGCGCCTTGCCCTGATCGGCGGCTTCCTCATGGTCGAGCGCCATTTCGAGGAAGCTGTCCTTGAGGAAATGTTCGTCGTACAGCCCGTCGTCCCCGACAGTACCCTGTGCCTGCGCGCGTCCGGCGGTCACAAGGCTGGCGGCGGACAGGGCCAGCAGAGTTCTACGGTCCATAGTCGTCTCCCTGTTCCTAGTCCCGTGGGGCCAGTCTAGCAGAGGCGCAAAGAAAAAGGCCCCACAATTTCGTGTGGGGCCTTTGATAGGTCGGATATTCCTATTGGATCCGCGTCAGAAGATCGTCGAGCGATTTCTTGGCGTCGCCATAGAACATCCGCGTGTTCTCTTTGTAGAAGAGCGGGTTCTCGATGCCCGAATAGCCGGTGCCCTGCCCGCGCTTCGAAACAAAGACCTGCTTGGCCTTCCAGCATTCCAGAACCGGCATCCCGGCGATGGGGCTGTTGGGATCTTCTTGAGCCGCGGGGTTCACGATGTCGTTCGAGCCGATGACGATGGCAACATCCGTTTCTGGGAAGTCCTCGTTGATCTCGTCCATCTCGAGCACGATATCGTAAGGCACCTTGGCCTCGGCCAGAAGCACGTTCATGTGGCCCGGAAGGCGGCCCGCAACGGGATGGATCGCGAAGCGGACGTTCTTGCCTTTGGCCCGCAGGCGGCGGGTCAGTTCGGCCACGTTCTGCTGGGCCTGCGCCACGGCCATGCCATAGCCCGGGATGATGATGACGCTGTCGGCATCTTCGAGGGCGGCGGCCACGCCGTCGACGTCGATCGCCACCTGCTCACCGGCGATTTCCATGGCGGGGCCGGCAGTATTGCCAAAGCCGCCAAGGATCACGCTGATGAAAGAGCGGTTCATCGCCTTGCACATAATGTAGCTCAGGATCGCGCCCGAGGAACCGACGAGCGCACCGACCACGATCAGAAGATCGTTGCCGAGCGAGAAGCCGATCGCGGCGGCGGCCCAGCCCGAGTAACTGTTGAGCATCGAGACGACCACAGGCATATCCGCGCCGCCGATCCCCATGATCAGGTGATAGCCGATGAAGAACGCCAGAAGCGTCATGGCGATCAGCGTCCAGAGACCTGCCCCGTTGAGGAACATTGCGAGAAGGACGAGGCTGCCCAGAGCCGCAGCGGCGTTGAGCGCATGGCCGCCCGGCAGTTTGGTCGCCTTGGAGGTGACCTTGCCCGCGAGCTTGCCGAAAGCGATGACAGAGCCGGTGAAGGTCACGGCGCCGATAAAGACCCCGAGGAAAACCTCGACCTTGAGGATGGTCTGCTCGACCGCATCCTTATGGGCAAGGATCGCGGCAAAGCCTTCCAGCGCCTCGCGCTCTTCGGCGCTCATCGCCAGAACGCGGCCAAGCTCGAGATAGGCGTTATAGCCCACGAAGACAGCGGCCAGACCCACGAGCGAGTGCATCGCGGCGACAAGCTGGGGCATCTCGGTCATCTGGACGCGCTTGGCGACGAAATAGCCGATGATGCCGCCAGCCGCGATCAGAACGACGGAGAGCATCCAGAGGCCAGCACCCGGCCCGACGAGGGTCGCGGCAACGGCCAAGGCCATGCCGGCGATGCCATACCAGACAGCGCGCTTGGCGCTTTCCTGCCCCGAGAGGCCGCCGAGCGAGAGGATGAACAGGACAGCCGCAACGACATAGGCGGCGGTGGTGAAACCGATTTCCATTTGCCCGGCCTCCTTAGGATTTCTGGAACATGGCGAGCATTCGCCGGGTGACGAGGAAGCCGCCGAAGATGTTGATCGCGGCCATGAAGACCGAGAGCGCGGCGAGGATGATCACGAGCGTCGAGCCCGAGCCGATCTGGAGCAAAGCCCCGAGAATGATGATCGACGAGATCGCGTTGGTCACGGCCATCAAGGGTGTGTGCAGCGAGTGGCTGACGTTCCAGATCACCTGGAAGCCGATGAACACCGACAGGACGAAAACGATGAAGTGCTGCATGAAGCTTGCAGGCGCATAGAGACCGGCAAGCAGCATGAGCGCCGCACCGACACCTAGAAGCGTGACCTGATTGCGGGTCTGGGCCTTGAAGGCGGCCACTTCCAGAGCGCGCTTTTCTTCCGCGGTCAGCTCTTTCGGCTTTTCCTTCTTCTGCACCGCGATCGCCTGAACCTTGGGCGGCGGCGGCGGGAAGGTGATCGCGCCGTTATGGGTCACCGTGGCGCCGCGGATCACGTCGTCTTCCATGTTGTGGTTGACGATACCGTCCTTCTCGGGCGTCAGGTCCGACATCATGTGGCGGATGTTGGTCGAGTAAAGCGTCGAGGCTTGGGCTGCCATCCGGCTCGGGAAGTCGGTATAGCCGATGATGATCACGCCATTATCGGTGACGATCCGCTCGTCGGCCTTGGTGAGCTTGCAGTTGCCGCCCTTTTCGGCGGCGAGGTCGATGATGACCGAACCGGGCTTCATGGATTTCACCATGTCCTCGGTCCAGAGCTCGGGCGCCTCGCGGTTGGGGATAAGTGCCGTGGTGATCACGATGTCCATATCCGGCGCGATCTCGCGGAACTTCTTGAGTTGCGCCTCGCGGAACTCAGGGCTCGAGGGCGCGGCATAGCCTCCGGTGGTGGCGCCGTCGGCCTGAGCCTCTTCGAAATCGAGATAGACGAACTCGGCGCCCATCGACTCCACCTGCTCGGCCACTTCAGGGCGCACGTCGAAAGCATAGGTAATGGCACCGAGCGAGGTCGCGGTGCCGATGGCGGCGAGACCCGCAACGCCAGCGCCGACCACGAGAACCTTGGCAGGCGGCACTTTGCCTGCGGCGGTCACCTGACCGGTGAAGAAGCGGCCAAAGTTGTTGCCCGCCTCGATCACCGCACGATAGCCCGCGATATTGGCCATCGACGAGAGCGCATCCATCTTCTGGGCGCGGCTGATGCGGGGCACCATTTCCATGGCGATGACATTGGCGCCCTTGGAGGCGGCCAGCTCCATCAGCGCCGCATTGGCGCCGGGATTGAAGAAGGAGATGAGCGTCTGGCCTTCGCGCAGCCGCTTGACCTCGGCCTCGGTGGGCACGCGGACCTTGGCGACGATATCGGCCGCCTTGAAGAGCGCGGCGGCGGTCTTGACGACCTCGACACCGGCTTCCTTATAGGTCGCGTCCGAGAAACCGGCCTTCTCGCCGGCGCCTGTCTCGATCACACACTCATAGCCGAGCTTCTGCAGATCGCGGGCCGAAGCCGGCGTCATCGCGACCCGGTTTTCGCCCTCTATGATTTCCTTTGGTGCACCGATTTTCACGGGCAGACCTCCCTCTTCACTGTGCTTTGCGCTCTTTTACTGAACGCACCTTGATTTCACAACGCAACGAGATTGCGTCACTTTGCCGGCCCAAGGGCCGATAACGTTGCGGAACACCGCTTTCAAAGCCATCTGCGGGTCTTCGCGCAGTAGCGGGCGAAGTCGGCGCGAAATTTGCGCCGCAGCCGATCTTCCTCGGCCAAGATGAAATGCCGTTCGATCCACCAAAGAAAGATCGGCACCAGAACGAGCGCCTCGGGCGCGTCGAGTTTCAGGATGAAACCGGTCAGCACCAGCACATCGCCCAGATAGATCGGGTTGCGGCTGCGGCGGAAGATGCCCGATTGCACCAGATGCGAGGCCTCGCGGTGCGGGATAAAGGTCGTCCGCCATTTGCGCATCTCGACAACCGCGAGGAGCATCAGGATGAGGCCCCCGCCGATCAGGATACCTGCCAGAAAGTCCGACCAAGCCCCGCCAAAGCTCAAGCCCCACAGGTCCGCGCGGGCCAGACGCCACGCGACGGCCCCGAAGAGCGCCAGCCAGACGGGTGGAATATCGATCCACTTGAGCAAACCCCTGTTCCTCCATTCCGGGCAAGGTAGACATTCAAAAACATGAATGTCTATTGAAAACACAGCCTGCGGCGGCTTGTCCTACCGCGCCCTTTTCCTTGGTCATCATTAAGTCTAGACCTTTGATACAGAAGCGCACCCGGAAATACAGACGGACTTCCCCTTATGACTGATTTTGCCGCCACCAAGGCCCTCTTTCATCTGCCCGAGGGCATTGTCTACCTCGACGGCAACAGCCTCGGCCCCCTGCCCAAGGCTGCGGCGGGTCGTCTGGCTTCGGCCGTGTCCGACGAATGGGGCGAGATGCTCATCACTGGCTGGAATCGCGGCGGGCGCGACGGGGCGGGCTGGATGGCGATGCCCACGGGGCTGGGTGACCAGATCGCAAGGCTGATCGGGGCCGAGCCGGGCCATGTGGTGATGGGCGATACGCTGTCGATCAAGGTCTATCAGGCGCTGGCCTCGGCCATCGAAATGCGGCCTGATCGCAAGGTGATCCTGTCGGACAGCGGCAATTTCCCGTCTGACCTCTACATCGCGCAGGGGCTGATCCAGAGCCTCGGGCGCGGGCTTGAACTGAAGGTCGTGGCCCCTGAGGACATTGCAGACCACATCGACGAGACCGTGGCTGCGACGCTGATCACCGAGGTCGATTACCGCACCGGCCGCCTCCACGACATGAAGGCGCTCACCGCCAAGGCCCATGCCGCAGGCGCGCTGGCGATCTGGGATCTGGCGCATACCGCCGGCGCGACCGAGGTCGATCTGGCGGGCGCAAAGGCCGATTTCGCCGTGGGCTGCTCCTATAAATACCTCAACGGCGGCCCCGGCTCGCCCGCTTTCATCTATGTCGCCCCTCGTCACGCCGAAGTGGCCCGCCCCGCCCTCTCGGGTTGGCTCGGGCATGAGGCGCCCTTCGCCTTCGATCTCGACTACCGCCCCGGCCACGGGATCGAGCGGATGCGCGTCGGCACCCCGCCGGTTCTGGCCTTGGCCGCGCTCGAGGCGTCGATGGACATCTGGGACATGACGACCATGGCCGATATCCGCGCCCGTTCGATCGAGCTGACTGAGGCTTTCGTCGAAGGCGTCGAAGCCGCCTGCCCGATGCTCACCCTCGCCTCGCCCCGCGATCCCAACCTGCGCGGCAGCCAGATCTCGTTCCGCTTTGAGGAAGGCTATGCTGCCATGCAGGCGCTGATCGCCCGCGGCGTGATCGGCGATTTCCGCGCGCCCGACATCATGCGGTTCGGCTTCACGCCTTTGTATATCGACGAGGGTGACGTTGCGCAGGCGGTCGACATCATCTCCGACGTGATGAACCGCCGCCTCTGGGACCGCCCCGAATACCGCAAGAAAGCCCGCGTGACGTGAGCTTTCACGTCCGCCCCTACCGCGCCGAGGATCGCGCCGCCATGGCCGAGGTCTATTTCCGTGCGGTGCGGGAGGGGGCGAAGGGCGCCTACACCGAGGCCCAGCTTGAAGCATGGGCGCCGCAGGTCGAACCAAACTGGGACAAGCCCGACAAGCTCCTCGACCAATGGGCTTGGGTGGCGATTGACGAGCAAGGCCGGATGCGTGGCATCATGTCACTCGATAGCTCCGGCTATCTCGACATGGCCTTTGTCACCCCCGAAGCGAAGGGCACGAAGGTCGCGCCTTCGCTCTATGCTGCTCTCCTCGCGCAGGCTCGCATGGCGGGGCTTGCCCGCCTGACCGTCCGCGCCTCGATCCTTGCCCGCCGGTTCTTTCTCAAGCAGGGTTGGCAGGTAGACCAGATGCACATGCACGAGGCCGCAGGGCAGATCTACGAGACCTACCTGATGTCGCTCACGCTTGGCGGCGCCCCAGACTAGGCCCCGAGGCCCAAAGAACCGCCCCGCAGGCCGCGATCAGGAAGGCAAAATAGGCAAGGCCCCCGGCATCGCTCTCCAAGGCCGGAAACACATAATGCGCCCAGTTGAACGACGTGTGCATGATCATCACTGCGAGCAGGCTGCTGCCGCTGCGATTGTAGATCCACGTCAACAGGACCGACAAAAGCACGGTCGAAAGTGCAAGGCCCCAGAAGGGCTTGTCGTAATAGATGCCGGCACTCGGCAGCTGGAACAGAGGCAAGTGCCAGACCGCCCAGACAAGCCCGATCCCGAGCGTTGCCACAAGCGGGCTGAACCGTGATTGTGCCTCTTAAAGCAGGGTGCCACGCCATCCGGCCTCTTCCTGAAGCGGGCCGCCCAGCAGCAGAATGAACACGAAAGAGATAGGCACCGCGACCGGATTAGCCAACGCTTCCGATGCGGGGCGGGTTCCGTCTATGATGCCGGCGACGACCCATGCTCCACCGATGACTACGGGAAGAAGCAGGAAGGCCGCCGCCCAGCAGACACCGGCAAAACGCCACTGAACCAGCCTTTTCAACAGACGTCGAACCCCTTGCCCTCCGTCATATGCGAACGATGCAACCAGCGCCCCGATCAACGGCCCCCAAGCGGCAAATGCGCCTGTCACAAGAAACTCTGGCAGACCCTCTGGCACTTGCCACGCGCCCGAAGAAAACTGGACGGCTGGCCACCACTGCCCCCACGACCAAAGGAATGTCACGGCTAGAAAAACAGAAATACGTCCCAATGGAACCTCCCTCATTACCCACAATCCAACTATTTGCCGCTCTCCGAGCTATTGCAATGATTTTGGCCGGACGGCAGAGTGTCAGGCGACACTCGGGGATCGCATCAATGCAGCTTGGAATGACCGGACCCACCGTTTTCGGCGTGCCGCTTTGCCGGCCTGCCGGGTGGGTTTCTGCATGGCGAAAGATGGCGGCCCAAAGCATGAAAGACGCCCCCGTCCGGCGTTGATCTCGCTTTCGATTTCCCGCCTTCAGGAGTTTCAGATGACCGACCCGATCAATCCCGCCGACCACGGCGCGCAAATGGCCTTCGATGGCCGTATGTCCTATACTGACTATCTTTCGCTGGATGCGATCCTCAACGCGCAGCACCCGCTGTCGGACGCCCATGACGAGATGCTGTTCATCATCCAGCACCAGACCTCCGAGCTTTGGATGCGGCTTGCCCTGCACGAGCTTTCCGCCGCACGCGCAGCCCTTCTGCAAAAGGACGTGGCGACCGCTTTCAAGATGCTCGCCCGTGTGGCGCGGATCTTCGAGCAGCTGAATTCCGCGTGGGACGTGCTGAGGACGATGACGCCCTCCGACTATACCCGTTTCCGCAAGGCGCTGGGGCAGTCGTCGGGCTTTCAAAGCTGGCAATACCGGCTCATCGAATTCATGCTCGGCAACCGCAACCGAAATATGCTCAAGCCACACGCGCATCGCCCCGACCTTCTGGCCGCGCTCGAGGCGGAGCTGGCAAAGCCTTCGCTCTATGACGTGGCGCTTGGGCTGTTGTCGGAAACCTTCCCCTTGCCCGAGGCCATCCTGAACCGGGATTTTTCGGCCCCCTACGCGCCCGATCCGGCGGTCGAGGCGGCATGGGCGGAGGTCTATCGCGCCCCCGAGAAGCATTGGCGCCTCTATGAACTGGCCGAGAAACTCGTCGATTTCGAAGACTACTTCCGCCGCTGGCGGTTCAACCATGTCACCACGGTCGAGCGCGTGATCGGCTTCAAGCGGGGCACCGGCGGCACGGGCGGGGTCGACTATCTCAAGAAGATGCTTTCGG
The DNA here is from genome assembly GCA_009920775.1 of Paracoccaceae bacterium. Lineage (GTDB taxonomy): Bacteria > Pseudomonadota > Alphaproteobacteria > Rhodobacterales > Rhodobacteraceae > RFZI01. The sequence goes on from RFZI01000012.1 coordinate 22,466, forward strand.
TCGAGCTTTTCCCCGAGCTTTGGCACCTCAGAACAACACTTTAGCTGGGAAAACTGATCTCTTGGCTTGCCTTGCGCGTATCCATGATGCCCTCTTAGGGGAAACGCGAGGCAGGCATGATGAGAACACTTCTGATTAACGGTAAGGTGCATCGGGTTGACCTGCCCGACGAGGTTCCCCTTCTGTGGGTTCTGCGCGACGAGTTGGGCCTGACCGGCACCAAATTCGGCTGCGGCGTTGCGGCCTGCGGGGCCTGCACAGTGCATATGAACGGTGCGGCGGTGCGGAGCTGTCAGGTGGCGCTGGGCGATGTGACCGGCGCGATCGTGACGATCGAGGGCTTGGGGTCGCCCGAGAAACTGTCGGTTCTGCAACAGGCTTGGGCCGATCATCAGGTCGCGCAATGCGGCTACTGCCAGTCGGGCCAGATCATGCAGGCGGCCGACCTTCTGGCGCAAAACCCCGAGCCAACGGATCAAGACATCGACGACGCCATGCAGGGCAACCTTTGCCGCTGCGGCACCTATCCTCGCATCCGTGCCGCGATCCACGATGCGGCGGCGCGCATGAAGGCGGAGGGCTAGGACATGGCTGGTCGCATCCGCAAGATCGCCCGTCGCAGTTTCCTGATCGGTTCGGTCGCCATCGCCGGCGGCGTGGCCTTTGGGGTCTACAAATGGCGCGAAGTGCCGCCCAATCCGCTGGAGCCTTCCGATGGCTCGACCCCGCTCAATCCCTATGTCGTCATCACGCGCGAGGGCGTGACAATCATCACGCCCAAGGCCGAGATGGGCCAAGGCGTGCAATCGACATGGGCGGCGCTTGCGGCGGAAGAACTAGACGTGGATTGGGAGGATATCACCGTCCTCCACGGCCCACCCGCGCAGGCCTATTTCAACTCTGCGCTTTTTGGCGAAGGCGTGCCGGGGCTGGCCTATAAGGTCGGGCCGACGGGCGCCTATATCCGCGATATCGCGGGCGGCGGCGCCAAACTTCTGAGCCTGCAGCTTACAGGCGGCTCGACCTCGACCCGCGATGGTTATGAGAAGATGCGCATGGCCGGTGCGACCGCCCGCGAAACGCTCAAGATCGTCGCGGCGCGAAGGCTTGGGGTCGGTGTCGGTGAATTGAGCACGGCATCGGGCGAAGTCGTCGCCCGCGACGGCCGGCGCTTCGCCTATGCCGATCTGGCCGAAGAGGCCGCAAGCATCGAGCCCCCAAAGGTCGAGCTGCGTGATCCCTCCACATGGCGCTATCTCGGCAAGACGATGCCGCGCCTCGACATGATCCCCAAAGTGACGGGAAGGGCCGCATACGCCATCGACGTGCGCCTGCCGGGCATGAAATTCGCCACCGTGCGGATGAACCCGCGCAGAACTGGAATGATCAGCTATGATGCTTCCGCCGCGCTGGCGATGGAGGGGGTCGAGACGGTGATCGACCTTGGCAGCGGTATCGCCGTGGTTGCCCGCAACACATGGATCGCCATTCAGGCCGCCGAAGCGGTCGAGATCGTCTGGGACAAGCCGAACTACCCCGAAACGACCGAGGCGTTGAACGCGCTGGCGCTCACCGCCTTCGACCGCCCCGCCAACAGCACACCGCGTGATGAAGGCGATGTCGACAAGCCGCAGGACGGCATCGAGATCACCGCCGAATATGAGGCGCCGTGGCTGGCGCATACGACGATGGAGCCCATGTCCTCGGCCGCCCTCTTCACCGGCGGCAAGCTCACGCTCTGGTCGGGCGCACAGGCTCCGATCCTTGCCCGCGACCGCGCAGCCGAGGCTATCGGGATCTCACCCGACGATGTCGAGTTGATCGTCCCCTATCTGGGTGGCGGCTATGGGCGGCGCTCGGTGGCCGATTTCACCATCCTCGCCGGAAGGATCGCCGCAGCGATGCCGGATGTGCCCGTCTCGGTAACGTGGAGCCGTGAAGAAGATATGCGCAACGACTTTTACCGCCCCGCCGCATGGGGGCGGTTCCGAGGTGTGGTTCAGGACGGGCAGGCCGTTCTGCTAGAAGGCAAAATCGCCTCGACTTCGCTCACCAACGACTCAAACCCGCCAGAGGATCCAACCGAAAAACAAATGGGAGACCGAGAACTGGTAGCCGGCGCATGGGATCAGCCCTATAGCATCCCGAACTACCGGATCTCGGGCTATACCGCCCGCACCGGCGCACCAATCGGCTATTGGCGGTCGGTCGGTCCGAGCTACAACGGCTTTTTCTTCGACACATTCATCGACGAGTTAGCTTACGCGGCCCAGCGCGATCCGCTGCAATTCCGTCTTGAGATGGCGCGGAAGGAACATGCGCCGTCTGCCGGTGCCATCGAAGCTGTCGCTGAAATGTCGAATTGGGGCGCCGCTCGCGCCGATGGGACGGCTCTGGGCATAGGCTTCACCTACTCCTTCGGCGCTGCGGTCGCGCAGGTCGTTCAGGTGTCGCAGCGCGATCGTGGCATCTCGATCGACAAGGTTTGGATCGCGGCAGATGTGGGGCGTGCTCTCGACCCCGGCAATCTTGAGGCTCAACTCTCGGGTGGTGCGATTTTCGGCCTGTCAGCCGCGGCCGTGGGCAAGATCACCTTCAGCGACGGCACAGCGGATCAGCAGAACTTTTGGGACTACGACGCTCTCAGAATGCCATCCGCACCTGCAACCGAGGTAAGGATTCTGGAATCCGCCTACCGGATTTCAGGCGTGGGCGAGGTCGCTGTGCCCCCCGCAGCGCCTGCGCTCGGGAACGCTCTTTTCCGCCTCACGGGCCTGAGAGCCCGCACACTGCCCCTCATCGAGACATTCAACCTATTAGTGTAAATTCGAAAAAACGCCACAAAGCGCCCACCAATGGCCCCGATTGAAACGAATTGACGCCTAAAGCCTTGGGTAATCGTTAACGGATAAAGTGCCCGGCTTCGGAAAAGACCGGCCAACCATAAATGGTGGAAACTTCAATGTTTGAATTCTCAAATGAGCTTATCAACAAGCTCAAGACCCAAGCCGAACCTGTGGGTATCGAGTTTTCCTTTGAAAAGGTGGCTGAGTTCCAGCCCGATCATGTCATCTGTTTCACCCCCAAAACACTGATAGCGACCCCTCGTGGCGCGCGTGCCGTGGAAACGCTCGATGTCGGCGATCTTGTCATGACGCGGGATCACGGGATGCAGCCGATCCGCTGGATTCAGTCGCGCACCGTTTCCGGTATCGGGCTCTTCGCTCCAATCCGCCTCAAGAAGGGCGTGCTGAATGGAATGGAGGACGATTTGGTCGTCTCGCCCCGCCACCGGGTCTTGCTTCAGGGCTACAGGGCCGAGCTTTTGTTTGGCGAGAGCGAGGTTCTTGTGGCTGCCGAGAACCTGCTCGACGGCGACACGGTACGGCGGGATCGCCAACGGCAGGCCACCTACATCCACATTCTCTTCGACCAGCACGAGGTGATCTACGCCAATGGTGCGCCGACGGAGAGCTTTCATCCGACGGATCGCTCCCTTGCCGCTGTCGAGCCGAAGGCCCGAGAGGAGCTATTCGCGATTTTTCCTGAATTGAGGTCGCTTCCGGCAAGCTATGGCAAGACCGCCCGGCGATGCCTTCAGCCGCACGAGGTCGATCTGGTCAGGATCTGATCCGCTCAGTTTACTCGATCCCGTTCGCCGCCTGAAGGGCGCGCACATATTTCAGCACCAAAGCTGTCTCGTCCTGAGTGATTCCCGGGATCGACGGCATATTTCCGTAGGGCCAATGGTGCGCCCTCACACCGACAGTCGGGGCGTAGAGAAAGCTGATATCGGCATGGTGGCTGGGCTCATAGATCTCGTGCACCAAAGGGGGTCCATAGCCATCACGCCCGCCCGCATTTCTGCCATGGCACTCGGCACAGAACGAAATGAAAGCCACTTCTCCAGCACGCTCGTCCGATCCCAGATCGGGCACGACAACATCCACCATCGGTACTCCGAGATCCGAAGTCCCATCGCTTGTAGGCTGTTGAGAGTAGGCCAAATAGCCAATCACACACGCCGCCAACAGACCCGCCAGCGAGGCAAAGAGTGTTCTATTCATACGTCGTCGAAGTCCTGCCGCTCTATTCTTTTTCAACTTAAAATTTAATTACGACTAATAACCCCAACCGGAAGTAAGATCAACGATTTGCGCGCCACTCCCGCGCCGCTTGACCAAAAGCATGGAACAATGGCCGGGATACGGGATCATTGGCCGCGTTCCATTCTGGATGCCACTGAACCGAGAGGCAAAACCCTTGCGCCCCTTCGACATAGATCGCTTCGGGGGTTCCATCAGGCGCGGTTCCGTCGACGACGATTCTCTTGCCCGGCCGGCGTATGCCCTGCCCGTGGAGCGTATTGGTCATGACCTCGCTCGCGCCGAATAACTTGGCAAAGGGGCCGTCTGGGCTCAGCGTGACCTTGTGGCGGATGGCAAATTTGTCGGCCAGCGTTCCGTCTGGCGGCATCCGGTGATTGTCGCGCCCCGGCAAATCGCGGATTTCGGGATCCAGTGAGCCGCCCATCGCCACATTGACCTCTTGAAAGCCGCGGCAAATTCCCAAGAAAGGCTGACCCCGTTCGACACAGGCCCTGACAAGCGGAAGGGTGATAGCATCGCGGTTGCGATCAAACGTGCCGTGCGCCGGCGTTTCGGCCTCGCCATATTCCTCGGGATGGACATTGGGGCGACCGCCGGTCAGCAGAAACCCGTCGCAAGCCTCGAGCAGTTCCGGCACCGATACGATTTCCGGGTCAGCAGGGATCAAAAGCGGCATTGCACCCGACACATGGGCAATCGCGCAGGAATTCATCGTCCCGACCGCGTGAACCGGATAGTCGTCGCCAAGGATGTTTGAGTTGCCGATAATGCCGATGACAGGGCGAGACATAATTCCTCACTCAAAATTTTGAGTGAAGTATATGCTCACAGAACCCCCCTGCAAACAGGAGCGAGCTTTTCATCAGCGCACACTTCTGTGCGGCAACAAACCGAATTTCGCCTAGTCTTCGCCGGTCAGACCTGCCGCTTCGATCCCAGCCAAAGCGCAGATCACATCGTTGTCGCTCGTGTCGCCGGTCACGCCAACCGCACCGATGATCTTGCCGGCCCTATCGCGCACCAGAACGCCGCCCGGCACCGGGACGACCTTGCCACCATAGACGCCGTTCATGGCGGCCATGAAATAGGCCTGCTGCTCGGCCCGCGCCATCTGGGCGCGGCCCGCCATGCCGAGCATGACCGAGCCATAGGCCTTGCCCTGCGCGATACCAAAGCGGCCGGGGGCGGCGCCATCCTCGCGCTCGAAGGCTTTGACATGGCCGCCACTGTCGAGAACAACGACAGCAAGGGGTTTTAGGTTCAGCTCGCGCCCCTTGGAAATCGCCTTGCGGATGATGGTTCGCGCCTTTGCGCTCGAAATTTCGGCCATGTCTCTCTCCCTATGACGCCTGCCCTAGTTGCGGCCGAGCGCCTTCAACTCGAGGCGGCGGCGATGCAGGACCGGCTCTGTATATCCCGAAGGCTGGACACGTCCCTCGAACACAAGGTCGCAGGCGGCCTGAAAGGCGATATCGTTGAACTCGGGGGCCATCGGGCGATAGAACGGGTCGCCCGCGTTCTGGCGGTCAACCACCTCGGCCATCTTCTTCATCGCGGCCATCGTGTCCTCGCGGCTGACGATGCCGTGGTGCAGCCAGTTGGCGATATGCTGCGACGAGATCCGGCAGGTCGCGCGGTCTTCCATCAGGCCGACATCGTGGATGTCGGGCACCTTGGAACAGCCGACCCCCTGATCGATCCAGCGCACCACATAGCCGAGGATGCCTTGGGCGTTGTTCTCGACCTCGCGGATGATCTGCTCGGGCGTCCATTTGCGATAGGTTGCCAGCGGAATGTCGAGAAGCGCATCCACATAGGCACGCCGACCGCCAATGGCGAGGCGCGCCTGAACGGCGAAAACATCGACCTTGTGATAATGAAGCGCGTGCAGGGTCGCTGCCGTGGGCGACGGCACCCAGGCGCAGTTGGCGCCCGCCTTGGGGTGGTCGATCTTCTGCTCGAGCATCGCCGCCATCTGGTCGGGCATGGCCCACATGCCCTTGCCGATCTGGGCCTTGCCCGAGAGGCCGCATTCAAGGCCAATATCGACGTTCTGGTTCTCATAGGCCGTGATCCAGCCCTTGCGCTTGATGAAATCCTTGCGGCTGAAGGGGCCGGCTTGCATCGAGGTGTGGATTTCGTCGCCTGTGCGGTCGAGGAAGCCCGTGTTGATGAAAGCCACTCGGTTCTTCGCAGCGCGGATACATTCCTTGAGGTTGACCGAGGTGCGGCGCTCTTCGTCCATCACGCCGAGCTTTACCGTATCCTGCGGCAGGCCGAGCATCTTTTCGACGTGGGTAAAGATCTCGTCGGCAAAAGCCACCTCTTCCGGCCCGTGCATCTTGGGCTTGACCACATAGACCGAGCCCTTGACCGAGTTGCCGCCCTTTTGCTTGAGGTCGTGGATGGCGATCAACGTCGTGATCGCGGCATCCATCAGCCCCTCGAAAGCCTCGTCACCATTGCGATCAAGGATCGCGGGGTTGGTCATCAGGTGGCCGACGTTGCGGATCCACAGAAGCGCACGGCCCTTGATCGAGGTTTCCTTGCCATTGGGATCAAGGAACGACAGATCGGGATTAAGACGGCGGGTAAAGGTCTGCCCACCCTTCGAAACTTCTTCCGTCAGATCGCCCTTCATCAGGCCAAGCCAGTTGCGATAGGCCACGACCTTGTCTTCGGCATCGACGCAAGCGACCGAATCCTCGCAATCCATGATCGCCGAGAGGGCGCTCTCGAGGCGCACATCCGCCAGAAGCGCCTGATCGCGGCTGCCGATGAAATGGGCGCGGTCAAACACCAGCTCAACATGCAGCCCGTTGTTTCGCAGGATCACCGAATGCGGCGCCTTGGGGTGGCCGCGGTAGCCCACGAATTTCTCAGGGTTCACGAGCGGCAGGTCATCGACCAGAAGCTGCCCCTTCTCCACATGATAACGGCGCACATCGGCGTGGCTTGTGCCGGCAATCGGGAAGGCCTCGTCAAGGAACACGCGCGCCCGCGCCACAACCCGCGCGCCCCGGCCGCGCTCGTATCCGCCCTTGGCAATCGGGCCGGCCATGGCGTCGGTGCCATAAAGGCAATCATAAAGGCTGCCCCAACGGGCATTGGCCGCGTTCAGCGCATAGCGGGCATTGGTGATCGGCACCACAAGCTGCGGGCCAGCGACCGAGGCAATCTCGGGGTCGACATTCGAGGTGCCGATCTGGAAATCCTCGCCCTCGGGCACAAGATAGCCAATCTCGCCAAGGAAGGCTTTGTAGGCCTCGTTGTCATGCGGCTTGTCGCGGTGGGCGATGTGCCAAGCGTCGATCTTGGATTGAAGGTCATCGCGCTTGGCCAGAAGCGCCCGATTCTTGGGGCCAAGGTCATGGACAAGGCCCGAAAGCC
>RFZI01000111.1 GCA_009920775.1 Paracoccaceae bacterium
CTTGCGCTATTCGCTCCTCTTCGAGCGCTTCCTCAATCCCGAGCGCGTCTCGATGCCGGACTTCGACATAGACTTCTGCATGGATCGCCGTGAAGAGGTGATCCGTTATGTGCAGGAGCGCTATGGCCGCGAGAAGGTCGCGCAGATCATCACCTTCGGCGCGCTTCTGTCGAAAGCGGCGGTGCGCGATGTCGGCCGCGTCTTGCAGATGCCCTACGGGCAGGTGGATCGCCTGTCCAAGATGATCCCGGTCGAGGGTGTGAAACCCGTCAGCATCGAGAAAGCCTTGGCCGACGAGCCGCGTCTGCGGGAAGAGGCCAAGAACGAAGAGGTCGTGGACCGCCTCCTGACTTATGCCCAGCAGGTCGAGGGCCTTCTGCGCAACGCCTCGACCCACGCGGCAGGCGTGGTGATCGGCGACCGACCGCTCGACGAGCTGGTGCCGCTCTATCAGGATCCGCGCTCGGATATGCCGGCGACCCAGTTCAACATGAAATGGGTCGAGCAGGCGGGGCTTGTGAAGTTTGACTTCCTCGGCCTGAAAACCCTCACCGTGATCCAGAATGCGGTGGACCTGATCAAGAAATCCGGCCGCCACCTGCATATCGCCGCCGATGGCTCGAAGCTTTATGAACCGGCGGAGGGGGCAGTTGACGAGATAGGCGCCATTCCGCTGGACGACGAGAAGAGTTACGAGCTTTATTCCCGCGCCCAGACGGTCGCGGTGTTTCAGGTGGAAAGCTCGGGCATGATGGATGCGCTCAAGCGCATGAAGCCGACTTGCATCGAGGATATCGTCGCGCTCGTGGCGCTTTACCGCCCCGGCCCGATGGAAAACATCCCGACCTATTGCGAGGTCAAGAACGGGCAGAGGGATCTCGAGTCGATCCACCCGACCATCGACTATATCCTTGCCGAGACGCAGGGCATCATCGTCTATCAGGAACAGGTGATGCAGATCGCGCAGGTCATGGCGGGCTATAGCCTTGGCGGCGCCGACCTTCTGCGCCGCGCCATGGGCAAGAAGATCGCCGAAGAGATGGCGAAGGAACGGCCCAAGTTCATCGAAGGCGCGAAGGCAACCCACGATGTTCCGGCCAAGAAGGCGGGCGAGGTGTTCGACCTTCTGGAAAAGTTCGCCAACTACGGCTTCAACAAATCCCACGCCGCGGCCTATGCGGTGGTGAGCTATCAGACCGCCTGGCTCAAGGCCAACCATCCGGTCGAGTTCATGGCCGGCGTGATGAACTGCGATATCCACCTGACCGACAAGCTCGGCACCTATTTCCAGGAGGTGAAGAAGGGCCTCGGGATCGACTATGTGCCGCCCTGCGTCAACCGCTCGCAGGCGACCTTCGATGTGGCGGGCGGCAAGCTCGTCTATGCGCTGGGTGCGCTCAAGAACGTGGGTGTCGAGGCGATGAAGCTGATCGTCGAGGGGCGGGGGGCGAAACCCTTCGCGACCCTCTTCGATGTGGCGCGGCGGGTCGATCTGAAACGGGTTGGCAAGCGGCCCTTGGAGATGCTGGCGAGGGCCGGGGCCTTTGATGTGCTGGATCCCAACAGACGTCGGGTTTTTGAAAGCCTTGACCCGCTGGTGAGCTATTCTGCGGCCATTCACGAGCAGAAATCTTCAAGTCAGGTCTCGCTCTTTGGCGAGGCGGGCGACGATTTGCCCGAGCCGCGCCTGCCCAGATGCGACGACTGGCTGCCCGCCGAGCGGCTGGCGGAAGAGTTCAAGGCGATCGGCTTCTATCTCTCGGGCCACCCGCTTGATGACTACCTTCCCGCGCTCAAGCGCAAGCAGGTTCTGACGCTCGACGAGGTCGCCGCCAAGGCCGAGCGAGGGCCGTTCATCGGCCGCATGGCGGGGGTGGTCGCAGGCCGGCAGGAGCGGAAATCGGCGCGGGGCAATCGCTTTGCCTTTGCCCAGTTGTCCGATCCCACGGGGCAATTCGAGGTGACGCTTTTCTCCGACACGCTCGAGGCCGCCCGCGAGCATCTGGAGACCGGATCGCGCATCATCGTCACGGTCGAGGCGACGATGGAGGCGGACCAGCTCAAGCTCTTGGGCCGTTCGGTTGCGCCTGTGGATATCGCCATTGCCGATGCGGGGTCGAATGGCCTCAGGATTTTCCTCGGCGAGGCGGGGGCGGTGAGTGCGGTCCGCTCCGTCCTTGAGAACGCCCGCGAGCAGAAGATCAAAGGCGCCCGCGGGCCGGTGATCTTTACCATCCAAACCCAGACCGATCTGGGCGAGATCGACGTCTCGCTTGAGGAGGTCTATCCCGTGACGCCGCAGATCAAGGGCGCGCTGCGCTCGCTTCAGGGCGTGGTCGAGGTCGAAGAGGTCTAGCCCGGAACAAGGCACACAGCGCCGCCCTCTGGCCTACCAGTGTGGCGGCCGCTGGTCGGCGAGCGGGATCGTGCCGCCGGCATCGGCCTCGCGGCTGGCCTCGCGCTCCAGAAGAAGGCCTACCCGCCGTTTCAACAGATCAATCTCGCGCTCTTGGCGGGCGACGATCTCGGACAAGTCCTCGACGATGCGCGACAGATGCGCGACGGTTTCTTCCAGCTTGTCGGTGCGGGTATCACTCATGCGCCTCGCCTAGCACGATTCCCTGCGCCCGCAAACGCCTGTGCGCACAAGCGCATTGCCCCCCATCCGCCGCCGCGCTAAACGCGGGGCGACGACCGGACCCGAGAGAACCATGGCCAAAGACAAGAAACAGCCCCGCCCCAAGGCAGAAACGCCCAAGGGCTTTCGCGATTATTTCGGCGCTGAGGTGACAGAGCGCAGCGAAATGCTGCGCCAGATCGCCGGGGTCTATCATCGCTATGGCTTTGAAGCGCTGGAGTCCTCGGCCGTGGAAACGGTCGAGGCGCTGGGCAAGTTCCTGCCCGATGTGGATCGTCCGAACGAAGGCGTTTTCGCCTGGCAAGAGGCGGATGAGGAGGGCAAGGGCGACTGGATGGCGCTGCGCTATGACCTGACCGCGCCCTTGGCCCGCGTCTATGCCCAGCACCGCAACGACCTTCCGACCCCCTATCGCCGCTATGCGATGGGGCCCGTCTGGCGCAACGAAAAGCCGGGGCCGGGGCGGTTTCGCCAGTTCTATCAATGCGATGCCGATACCGTGGGCGCGGCGACCGTGGCGGCGGACGCCGAGATTTGCGCGATGCTGTCGGATACGCTCGAGGTCGTCGGCATCCCGCGCGGCGACTATGTGGTGCGGGTGAATAACCGCAAGGTTCTGAACGGTGTTCTCGAGGTCATGGGCCTCACCGGCGAGGACCAGCGGGCGGCGGTTTTGCGGACGATCGACAAGTTCGACAAGGTCGGCGAAGCGGGCGTGCGCGAGCTTTTGGGCAAGGGTCGCCTTGATGCCTCGGGGGCCTATATCGACGGCGTGGGGCTTGCGCCAGCACAGGCCGAGCCGGTCTTGGCGTTCCTCACCTCCAAGGGCGGCGATAACGCCGCGACGCTGGCCAATCTGCGTGCCGCGATCGGCACCTCCGAGATCGGCGCCAAGGGCGTGGACGAGTTGGCCGAGATCGCCGACCTCCTCGCCGCTCAAGGTTATGGCCCCGACCGGATCGTGATCGACCCCTCGGTGGTGCGCGGCCTCGGCTACTATACCGGCCCTGTGTTCGAGGCCGAATTGACCTTCGAAATCCTCGACGAAAAGGGCCGCCCGCGTCAGTTCGGCTCGGTCGCCGGTGGCGGTCGCTATGACGATCTGGTCAAGCGGTTCACGGGGCAGGAGGTTCCGGCGACCGGCGTTTCCATCGGCGTTGATCGCCTTCTCGCCGCCCTCCGCGCCAAGGGCCGGATCGGGCAAGAGGCCGCCGCTGGCCCTGTGGTCGTCACCGTGATGGATCGCGACCGGATGGCCGATTATCAGGAAATGGTGGCCGAGCTTCGGGAGGCAGGCATCCGCGCCGAGGTCTATCTCGGCAACCCCAAGAATTTCGGAAACCAGCTCAAATACGCCGACAAGCGCAACTCGCCTGTCGCGGTGATCGAGGGCGGGGCCGAGAAAGAGGCGGGCGTTGTCCAGATCAAAGACCTGATCCTCGGGGCCGAGATCGCCAAGAACGCGACGCTTGAGGAATGGAAAGATCGCCCCTCGCAATACGAGGTGCCGCGCGGCCAACTGGTCGCCAAGGTGCGCGAGATACTGGAGGGGCAGGGCTGATGCCCCCAACCGCCTCGATCCTTGAGGAAGCCGCGCGCATCCGGTCGCTCTTTCTGGCGACGGGGGCTGTCTATGTGAAGGCGGATGTGCTCCAGCCCGCCGAGACTCTGCTTGATCTTTACGGCGAGGATATCCGGGCACGGGCCTATGTGACGCATGATCCCCTGAAGGGCGAGATGATGCTGCGGCCCGATTTCACGGTGCCGGTGGTGCAGATGCACATGGAAAGCCGCGCCGAGCCTGCGCGCTATACCTATTCCGGCAAGGTCTTCCGCAAGCAGGAAGAGGATCCGAGCCGCCCGAACGAATATATTCAGGTGGGCTATGAGGTCTTCGACGGCAAAGCGCCGGTCGAGGCCGATGCCGAGGTTTTCGCCAAGGTGAGCGAGGCGCTCGACGGCCTGCACCTGCGGGCGGCGACCGGCGATATCGGCTTGCTGCTGGCCGCTGTGAAGGGCCTCAACACCATCGAAAGCCGCAAAGCCGCGCTTCTGCGCCATGTCTGGCGGCCGCGGCGGTTCCGGTCGCTCTTGGAGCGGTTTGGTGGCCGTTCGCCCGTTCCGCCGACCCGCGCCGCGCTCTTGGCGGCTTCTGATCCGATGGCCGCCGCTGGTGCTGAAATCGGGTTGCGAAGCATGGCGGATGTGGCCGCGCGGATTGCCGCGCTGAAGGAGGACGCCGCCGCGCCCGCCATTTCCGGTGAAGAGATTGCCCTGATCGACGCGATCCTCAGCTTGCGCAATACCGCGCCGAATGCGCTGGGCATCCTGCGCGATATCGCGGTCGATCTGCCCGCGATCTCAGACGCGGTGGCGCGGATGGAACAGCGGCTTGAGGCGATGGCGCGGCTGGGGGTTGCGGTCGAGGCGCTCGAGTTCGAGGGCAACTATGGCCGCACCTCGATGGAATATTACGATGGCTTTGTCTTCGGCTTCTACGCCGCCGCGCGGCCCGACCTTCCGGCAGTGGCCACGGGTGGCCGCTACGACGCCCTGACCCGCGTTCTGGGGCAGGGGCGGGCGGTACCGGCGGTGGGCGCGGTGATCCGGCCTGATCTTGTGGTTCAGCTTCGGGGGCAGGCATGACGATCAAGCTGGGCGTGCCGTCCAAGGGGCGGCTCATGGAAAAGACCTTCGAGTGGTTCAGCGCCCGTGGCCTTGGCCTTGCCAAAGACGGGGCCGAGCGCGAATACGCGGGCCGCGTCGACGGGATCGAGGGGTTGGAACTGGTGCTTCTGAGCGCCGGTGAGATCCCGCGCGAGCTGGCGGCGGGGCGCATCCATCTGGGCGTCACCGGCTCGGACCCTCATCATCGCGGTGCCGCAGTTCTGGGTCGATGTCGATACGCTCGACGATCTCGACGCCGCCGCCGCCGCCTTCCGCAAGGCGCATGGCTTCCGCCTCAGGATCGCCACGAAATACCACCGGCTGGTGCGCGATTTCCTGAAAGCGAATGGCGTGGCCGACTATCAGTTGATCGACAGCCAAGGCGCGACCGAGGGGACCGTGAAGAACGAGACCGCCGAGGCGATTGCCGATATCACTTCGACCGGCGAGACCCTGCGCGCCAACGGCCTCAAGATCCTTGCGGATGGTCTTGTCCACGCAAGCCAAGCCACGCTCTACAAAAGCCGCGTGGCCGATTGGTCGGACGCGGATCGGGCGACGATGGCCGAGATCGAGGCGAGGCTGAAGGTCTGACGGCGTTCAGATCAGACCCATTTCCGAAAGAGCGGCGGAAAGCTCGGCCGGCAATTCTTCCTCGCCAGCCCGCGCCGGTTTGAGATCGGGCGGGGCGTTTTTCGGATCGAGATAGCGCCAGCCCTGAAAGGCTCGTTTGGGTGTGGGGGCGACGCGGACGATCTCGGGATCAAGCACGATGGCGCAGCGGCGGATGCCGTCGCTGCCCGTCACCTCGTCGAGGCGGACGATGCGCTGGCGGCCCTGTATCTCGCCCTTGATGACCCAGTAAATCGAGCCGTCGTTCAAGACTTCGGCCTCGCGCTTGGGCCACATCCGGGTGATGTGCCAAGGCAACCCATCGGGCGATTGCGCCTGCGGCAGCCGGTGCCAGGCCTCGAGATCGGGGATATCCTCGGTGCCCACAGACAGTTTCACAAGATGGACGGTTTTGGTCACGTTTGCCTCCCAGATGTGGTAGGGTAGGGCTTCAATGACGATTCTGCCAGAGCGCCTTCTGCGATTGCAACCGGGCCGTGATGGCCTATAGTCGTTGTCCCACCACCACCCGAGATTTCCACCGGAGCCTCCCTATGACCCGTTTCGCCGCGCCCATCGCTGAACAAATCTGGGACATGAAGTATCGGTTCAAAAAGGCCGATGGCACGCCGGTGGATGGCACAGTGGAAGACAGCTGGCGCCGCATCGCCCGTGCGCTTGCGGTCGTCGAGAAAGATCCCGCGCTTTGGGAGGATCGGTTCTATGCCGCTCTTGAGGATTTCAAATTCCTCCCCGCCGGCCGGATCACCGCCGGCGCGGGCACGGCGCGGGCTGTCACCCTTTTTAACTGTTTCGTCATGGGCACGATCCCCGATGATATGGGCGG
>RFZI01000112.1 GCA_009920775.1 Paracoccaceae bacterium
GGTGGGATTCGAACCCACGGTACGCTCTCACGCACGCCGGTTTTCAAGACCGGTGCAATCGACCACTCTGCCACTCCTCCGACAGAGGCCACCCATACGCAGTACGTTTCGATTCTGAAAGACCCTTGCAGGGTGGATTTCCGCTCAGAGGCACAGCAGCGGTCTTTCAATGTGGCAGAGCCCTCGCTATTGTGGCCGCAAATTCGCCCCAGGGGCGGTGAGGAAACAGGCAGAAAGGGCCGGTTAACGGTCTGTGCCGGAGCGGGATACAAAGGGGCATGGGTATGTCGGGCGTTCTATTTGGCTTGGTTCAGTATCACCGGGCGGCGGTTCTTGCCTCTGCGGCGGCACTGATGTTTTTGGCCGGGTGCCAACCGGGCGAGCTTTTCCCGCAGAAACCTGCCGAAGGGGCAGATGCCGCGGCGGTCGAACCGCAGATGATCGAACAGGATATCGAAAAGCCCGATGTCTTTTCGGTGACGGATGCGGGCCTCTGGGACGGACGACCATCACTTGGCGGTGTCTGGGTCGCCCATCCGGATGTCGACGAGCCCGAGCGGGTCATCATCCGCAATACTGCCAACGACAGGTTTGTGATTGGCGCCCTGTTCCGCCGCGAGCGCGACAATCCCGGTCCGGCGCTTCAGGTGTCATCCGATGCCGCCGAAGCGCTCGGGATGCTTGCCGGCGCACCATCGACGCTAAGCGTGGTCGCGCTGCGCCGCGAGATGGTTCCTGTGGCCCAGCCCGAACCGGTTGTCGAGCTGACTACCGCAACCGAGATCGAGACAACGCCGCTTGATCCGATCGCCGGCGCAGCCGCCGCGATCGACGCCGCCGAGGCTGCCCAAGCCGCCCCGCCTGCCCCGACCACAACGCCGATGCCCCTGCCGAGCCCGAGCGTCTCTCCGCTTGAAAAACCCTTCATCCAGATCGGCATCTTCTCGATCCAGGGCAACGCGCTGAAAACGGCCGACCTGCTGCGCGCCGACGGCATCATTCCGACTGTACTCGAACAATCGAGCCAGGGCCGGACTTTCTGGCGGATTATAGTCGGCCCGGCGATGACCTCGGACGAGCGGTCTGCGCTTTTGGCCAAGGTCAAAGAGCTCGGCTTTGCCGACGCCTACTATGTGACGAACTGACGAAAGGGAGCCCTTTCCCGCATGACTTCGCGCGCCCCGAACCTGCTGCGATTTGCGCTTCTGACGATCACTTTGCTATTGGTCGGCCTTTCGGCCGCCGCACAGTCTTTTGAAACCAAGGCCCGCGCGGCCTTTGTCTATGACCAGACGACTGGCACGGTTCTGCTGGCCAAGAATGCAGACGATCCGCTGCCGCCTGCGTCCATGTCGAAGCTGATGACGCTCTTCATGGCCTTTGAGGCAATCCGCGACGGCAGGCTCCACGTGACCGACGAGCTTTTGGTTTCTCAGCACGCGATGGACTATCTAGGCTCGTCGATGTTCTTGCGCGCGGGCGAGCGGGTGAAGGTCGAGGATCTCCTGCGCGGCATCATCGTGCTTTCGGGAAATGACGCGAGCGCCGTGATCGCCGAGGCGCTGTCGCCGGACGGAACCGAAGCCGGCTTTGCCCGCCTGATGACCGACCGCGCGCGCCAGCTGGGGATGAGCAATTCATCCTTTGCCAATTCCAATGGCTGGCCTGCGGTCGGGCATCTGATGTCGATGCGGGATCTCGGCATTCTGGCCGACCACATCATCAGTGATTTCCCAACTTATTATCCCCTCTTCAGCGAGCAGGAATTCCATTTCGACGGGCGCGTTCCGGCAAACTCGCAAAACCGCAACCCGATCCTCGCCCTTGGCATGGGGGCCGATGGCCTCAAGACCGGCCACACCAGCGAAGCGGGCTATGGTCTTGTCGGTTCGGCCAAACAGGGCGATCGCCGGGTGATCTTCGTGATTTCCGGGCTCGACAGCGCCGAAGCCCGCGCCGAGGAAAGCGAGCGCATTCTCAACTGGGCCTTTCGCCAGTTTGCCGAAAAGCAGCTCCTGAAAGCAGGAACCCGCCTCGGAGAGGCCAAGGTGTGGATGGGCGAGAGCGAGACGGTCGGATTGACGGTTGTCGAGGATGTCCGCCTTCTGGTGCCAACCTTCGGCGGCGCCGATCTTTCGGCTGAGGTCGTCTACGAAAGCCCGGTCGAAGCGCCCGTTCGCGCGGGGCAGGAGATGGGCGAGTTGATCATCTCACGGCCAGAGCTACCGGAGGTCAGGATACCGCTCGTCGCCGAAAGCGATGTGGCTGAAGGCGGCTTTGCTGTCCGTCTCAAGACGGCCGCACTTGTCCTCCTGCGCAAGATTTCCCCTTCTGCTGCGGAAACACTGAGCGCCGCGGATGGCTGAGGGCCGGTTCATCACCTTTGAGGGCATCGACGGCTCGGGCAAATCCACCCAGGCAAGGCTTCTGGCCGAGCGGCTCCGTACGGGGGGGCAGGATGTCGTCCTGACCCGCGAACCGGGCGGCAGCCCCGGCGCCGAAGAGATCCGTCAGCTTCTTCTCACGGGGGATCCCGAGCGGTGGTCGGCCGAGACCGAGCTCCTTCTCTTCACTGCCGCCCGCCGCGATCACCTTGAAAAAACGATCCTACCCGCACTGGCCGAGGGCAAGACGGTCATCTCCGACCGCTTCGCCGATTCCACCCGCGTCTACCAAGGCGCGACCCGCGGCGACCTGCGCGGCACGGTCGACAAGCTGCATGCGCTGATGATCGGCCGCGAGCCGGATCTGACCTTCGTGATCGACATGGACCCCGAAGCGGCCCTGAGGCGCGGCCTTGCCCGCAAATCGGGCGAAGACCGGTTCGAGGATTTCGGCCTCGGCTTTCAGGAAACCCTGCGGCACGGCTTTCTCGCCCTCTGCCACGATTTCCCCAAGCGCTGTGTCCTGATCGACGGCAACCGCGACGCCGCCGCCATCGCCACGGAAATCGCCGAGATCGTCGGGGATACCTGATGAGCGACGACCGCCCAGAGCCCGACCGGATCGAAGGCGCCCCACATCCGCGAGAAACAGCGCGGCTGATCGGGCAGGATCGCGCCGAGGCGGATTTCCTCAGGGCCTATACCTCCGGCCGCCTGCATTCCGGCTGGCTCATCACCGGCCCCAAAGGCGTCGGCAAAGCCACCCTCGCCTATCGCATCGCGGCCTTCCTTCTGGCTGAAAGCCCCGAGGAAGCGGGCGGTGGGCTTTTCGGCGATGCCCCTCCCGAGCCTACAAGCCTCGAGATTGCTCCGGACCACCCCGAACGCCGCCTGATCCTCGCCGGTAGCCACCCGCGCCTTGCGGTGATCCGCCGGGCGGTGAATGAAAAGACCGGCAAGCTGCAGACCGAGATCACCGCCGAGCCGGTGCGCGACCTCAAGAAATTTTTCCATATGTCGGCCACCGATGGCGGGCGGCGGGTGGTCATCGTCGATGCCGCCGACGAGATGAACGTCACCGCCGCCAACTCGATCCTGAAAGAGCTGGAAGAGCCCCCGGCCCGCACGACGATCCTTCTCATCGCGCATCAGCCTGCCCGCCTCCTGCCGACGATCCGCTCCCGCTGCCGCGAATTGCGCTGCGTGCCGCTTCAAGCCGAGGCAATGGCCGAGGCGATGGATCAGGCGGGCGTCCATATCGACGAGCGCGAGGCGATGGCGGCGCTCACCGGCGGTTCGGTCGGCGAAGGTGTGCGGCTTGCCATGCACGACGGCCTTGCACTTTATGCCGAGCTGATCGCCCTTCTCTCGCGCCTGCCCCACATCGACCGCCCCGCCGCTTTGGCATTGGCCGAAAGCTGCGCGGGCAAGGGGGCCGAGGTGCGCTTCCCCCTCGTGATCGACCTTCTCGAACAGTTCATCGCCCGCACCGCCCGCGCGGGCCTTCTGGGCGAACCCGACAGGCAAGGCGCGCCGGGCGAGGCGCGCCTGATCGGCAAACTTGCGCCCGACGATCGCGCCGCCCGCCGCTGGGCCCAGCTCCAGCAGGATCTGAGCGCCCGCATCCGGCATGGGCGGGCGGTCAATCTTGACCCTGCGGCACTGATCCTCGATATGCTGTTCAAGATTGAAGAGGTGGCGCAGGGCGTCACCGCAGCCTGAGACGCCCCCGTGAGCCAGCCGCCTGCCATTGTCGACAGCCATTGCCACCTCGACTTCGCCGATTTCGATGGCGAGGTGGATGACGTTGTGGCCCGCGCTGCCGCTGCTGGCGTGACGCGGATGGTCACGATCTGCACGCGGCTTGCCAACGAACCCAAGGTGCGCGGCATTGCCGAGGCGCATGACGGCGTTTTCTATGCCGCGGGCATCCATCCGATGAGCGTCGAGAAACAGCCGCTTGTCTCGGTCGATGATCTCGTGGCCCTCGCCGGCCATCCCAAAATGGTCGGCATCGGTGAGACCGGCCTCGACTATCACTACACCCCCGATAGCGCCGAACTTCAGCGCCAGTCGCTGCGCGTCCATATCGACGCCGCCCGCGAGACCGGCCTGCCGCTCATCATCCACGCCCGTGATGCGGACGAGGATATGGCGGCAATCTTGGCCGAGGGCTATCGCAACGGCGCCTATTCTTGCGTCATGCACTGCTTTTCCTCGAGCGCCGAGCTTGCCAAGGCGGCGCTCGATCTCGGCTTCTATCTTTCCATGTCGGGCATCGCCGCCTTCCCGAAGAGCGGCGATCTGCGCGATATCTTCGCCACCGCCCCGCTCGACCGGATCCTTGTCGAGACCGACAGCCCCTACCTCGCCCCGCCGCCGCATCGCGGCCGCCGCAACGAGCCGGCCTATACGGCGCATACGGCCAAGGTGGGCGCCGAGGTGTTCGGTGTGAGCTATGAAGAGTTTGCCGCCGCGACCTCGGCCAATTTCGACCGGCTCTTCTCCAAAGCCGCCGCGTGGAGGCCCCTCTGATGGCCCGCCACACCCTCAGGATCCTCGGCTGCGGCTCGTCGGGTGGCGTTCCCCGCCTTGGGAACTATTGGGGCGATTGCGATCCGACCAACCCGCGCAATCTGCGCACCCGCTGTTCCGTCCTCATTAGCCGCGAGGGGCCGGATGGCACGACCCGCGTCCTGATCGACACCTCGCCCGATATGCGCCAACAGCTCCTTGCCGCCAATGTCGGGCATCTCGATGGCGTTCTTTATACCCATGCCCACGCCGACCACGTCCACGGGATCGACGATCTGCGGATGGTTGTCTTCAACACCCGCGAGCGGCTGCAGGTCTGGGCCGATGGCGAGACCTCGGATGCGCTCCTGTCGCGCTTCGGCTATGCCTTCGTCCAGCCCAAGGGCTCGCCCTATCCGCCGATCCTCGAGCTGAACACCATCGACGGCCCGGTAACTGTGACTGGCGCGGGCGGCCCGATCACGCTCACCCCGTTTCAGGTGAACCACGGCTCGATCGACGCCCTCGGATTCCGCGTGGGCGGCCTCGCCTATCTTCCGGACGTGGCGACGATCCCCGAACCGGTCTGGCAGACCGCGCTCAAGGGCCTCGACGTCTGGATCGTCGACGCCCTGCGCCGCACGCCGCACCCGACCCATTCGCATCTGGCCCAGACGCTCGACTGGATCGACCGCGCCGCGCCGAAACGCGCGATCCTGACCGATATGCACGCCGATATCGACTATGCGGCGGTCGAGGCGGAAACGCCTGCCCATATCAGTGCCGCCTATGACGGTATGGAAATCGAGTTTGACGCCTAGACGCCTGCGGGGCGCGGGCAAGGAGAGCACATGGCCGCGCTGATCGACGTTATCCTGCCCGTCTTTATCGTCCTCGGCTTTGGCTATGTCGCCGTCTGGACCAAGTATTTCAGCGATGACGGCATCGACCTTCTGATGAAGTTCACGCAAGGGTTCGCGATCCCCTGCCTGCTGTTCCGCGCCATTTCCGAGCTGGACCTTGGCCAGAACTTCGATCTCGCGCTCCTTTTCCCCTTCTACGCGGGGGCCTTGGGCGGCTTTTTCGCAGGCCTTTTCGGCGCGCGGTTCATTTTCGGGCGCACATGGGAAGATTCCGTCGCCATCGGCTTCTGCGGCCTCTTTTCCAACTCGGTCCTCCTCGGCCTGCCGATCACCGAACGCGCCTATGGCCCTGAGGCGCTCGACGCCAACTATGCGATCATCGCCGTTCACGCGCCCTTCTGCTATCTCGTCGGCATCACCGCGATGGAAATCGCCCGCAACCGCGGCGGCAGCCTTGCGGCGCTCCCAGGTAAGGTCGTGAAGGCGGCCTTCCGCAACGCGCTCATCGTCGGCATCGCCCTCGGCTTTGCGGTCAATATCACTGGCATTCCGATGCCCCACGTCTTGACCGATGCGGTCGACCTCATGGCCCGCGCCGCCTTGCCCGCTGCCCTCTTCGGCCTCGGCGGTGTGCTCTACCGCTACCGCCCCGAGGGCGATATGCGGGTGATCCTCTACGCGGTGTCGATCTCGCTGCTCCTGCATCCGGCGATCACATGGAGCCTCGCGCAGCTTACCCACCTCGGCACCGCGCCCCTGCGCTCGGCCGTCCTGACGAGCGCCATGGCGCCCGGGGTCAATGCCTATATCTTCGCCAATATGTACGGCGCCGCCCGCCGCGTCGCGGCCTCGACCGTTCTCATCGCAACAGCAGCGTCGATCTTGACGGCTTGGGGCTGGCTGTCGATCCTGCCATAGCCCTAAAAACACAAGAGGCAGGCCCTAGGGCCTGC
>RFZI01000113.1 GCA_009920775.1 Paracoccaceae bacterium
AAATACTCCGGGGGAGTCCGCACAGCGGACGGGGGCAGCGCCCCCTAGCCCAGCGACGTGACCCAAAGGATCGTCGCGTCGTCAGTGCTCGTCGAGATCACGTTGTGCCCCATCGCCGCATCATAGTAGGCGCTGTCGCCGCGCTTCATCTCGATCGGCTCATAGAATTCGGTGAAAAGCCTTATGGTGCCTGTCAGCACATAAAGAAACTCCTCGCCATCATGGCGCACCCAGCCTTCAAACTCGTCCAAAGATCGCGCCCGGATCCGCGCCCGGTAGGGCAGCATCTGCTTTCGGGTCAACTGATCGGCCAAAAGCTCGTGCTCATAGGTTGTGGTGATGTGCCGGCTTCCCTCACCCGTCTTGGTCACTGCGATCCGGCCGTTCACCTGCCCCTTGCTCGGGGGCGTGAAAAGCTGCGGCACCGAGATATCAAGGCCAATGGCCAGCTTCTTCAGCGCCTCATAGGTCGGCGACATCTGCCCGTTCTCGATCTTCGACAACGTCGACCGCGCAAACCCCGCCTTCTGCGCCGCCTGCTCGAGGGTCCAGCTGCGCTCTTTACGCAGCTCGCGCACCCGCGCGCCCAGATCGAGCGGCGCGGCCAGCTCGTCGCTGCCTTGCGCACGGGCGATACGGATCAGGGATTTGGGGTCGCGGGCGGTCATGCGCCCTCATAATCCGCCCCCCTTCCGCTTGCAACTGGCGCGGAGGCGCACTAGCCAATGGCCATGTTGAGCCTCTTTTATCAAGGCGCCCCCGCCCCCTGCCCCGCGCCCTTCAATATGGCCGCCCATGTGCTTGCCCGCGCGGGCGAGCTTGCGGATAAGACTGCGCTCAGCGTCATCGGCGGCGCGCATCCAGAAAGCTGGACTTACGCCGAGCTGGAAGCCGCTGTCCGCGGCACGGCGACGGGCCTCTTGCGTGAAGGCTTGGCGCCCGGCGATATCGTCCTGATGCGCCTCGGCAATACCGCCGATTTCCCGATTGCCTATCTTGGCGCCATCGCCGCGGGCCTCGTGCCCGTCCCGACCTCCTCGCAGCTGACGGAGCGCGAGATCACCGCCATGTCAGCCGATCTGGCGCCCAAACTGATCATTGCCGCACCGGAGATCAGCCTGCCGGACCATAACGCTCCGGTGCTGCCACTCGAGAGGCTCCGCGCTTTCCGCGGCCTTCCCCCGGCCGACTTTGCCCTCGGCGATCCCGAGCGTCCCGCCTATATCATCTTCACCTCCGGCACCGCCGGTCGCCCCCGCGCCGTGGCACACGCCCACCGCGCCATTTGGGCGCGGCGGATGATGTGGCAGGGCTGGTATGGGCTGACCGAGGCCGACCGTCTTTTGCACGCGGGCGCCTTCAACTGGACCTACACCCTCGGCACCGGCCTCATGGACCCGTGGTCCGTCGGCGCCAGCGCCCTCATTCCCGCAGCGGGCACCGCGACCAGCGAACTCGCTAGGCTGCTGGCCGAACACGAGGCCACGATCTTCGCCGCCGCGCCGGGGGTCTATCGTCAGATGCTGCGCGCGTCCGTGCCCGCCCTCCCAAAGCTCCGCCACGGCCTTTCGGCGGGCGAAAAGCTTCCCTCCGAAGTGGCCCGCGCCTGGGAAAAGGCCAGCGGTACGCCGGTCTATGAGGCCTACGGGATGTCGGAATGTTCGACCTTCGTCTCCGCCAGCCCCTCGGCCCCGGCCCCCGTCACCACCCTTGGCCGCCCGCAACCCGGCCGCCGCGTCGCGCTGATCGGCGCTGAGGGCCCCGTGCTCATAGGCGAGGCCGGCGTGATCGCCGTGCACCGTTCTGATCCCGGCCTCATGCTTGGTTATCTCGGCCAGCCGAAAGAGACCGCCGCGCGGTTTCAGGGCGAGTGGTTCCTGACCGGCGATGTGGGGCGGATGGCCGAGGATTTCACGATCACCTACGAAGGCCGCGCGGACGACATGATGAACGCCGGAGGCTATCGGGTGAGCCCTGTCGAGGTCGAAGACGCCATGACCGCCCATCCCGCGATCACCGACGCTGCGGCCTGTGAGCTGCAAATGAAGGCCGATACGACCGTTATCGGGCTTTTCTATGTGTCGTCGGGCGAGATTGCCGAAGAAGAGCTGGTTTCTTTTGCCGCTGAGCGCCTTGCCCGCTACAAATGCCCCCGCCTCTTCCTCCATCGCGAGACCCTGCCACGCGGCGCCAATAACAAGCTTCTGAGGCGGGTGCTGCGCGAAGAATGGGAAGCGGGCTGCAAGAGCGCTTGACCCGTCTCATGCCGCCTTACATTCTCCGCTGACAATTTCAGGGAGCCATCATGCTGCGCCGACTTTTCGCTGAATGCCTCGGGACATCTTTCCTTGTCGGCGCGGCTGTAGGTGCGGCCCATATGGGATCACTTTTGGGCGCAGCGCCTGCGCTCGGACTTTTGGCAGGATCGCTGGCCACCGGCGCTATTCTTTTCGTCCTCATAACGGTTCTGGGCCCGGTTTCCGGCGCCCATCTGAATCCGGCAGTAACCCTTGCCTTCCGCGCACGCGGAGACATTTCTACGGGCGCATCGGGTCTCTATGTAGCGGCGCAGATTGTCGGCGGCGTTGTCGGCGTCTGGGTTGTCCACGCAATGTTCGGGGAGCCGATCCTGCAGGTTTCAAGCTCGGCCCGCGACGGAGCGCATCTGGCACTCGCCGAAGGGATCGCCACATTCGGTTTGCTCCTGACTATCTTTGGGGGATTGAAAGCACGGCCCGAAGCCGTTCCTGCCCTCGTTGGTCTCTATATCATGGCGGCCTACTGGTTCACCGCTTCGACCTCTTTCGCCAATCCGGCGGTCACGATCGCCAGAATCCTGACCGACAGCGCCGCAGGCATCGCGCCGCACAGCGCGCCGGGCTGGATCGCAGGGCAGCTGATCGCGACCGCCATCGCAGCCGTCCTCCTGCCGCGGCTTTTCAACGAAGAGTGAGTGGCACCCGCGCGCGGGTCGCGCTATGAGGGGCCATGATCAAGCTAGATATCCTCTCCGATCCGATCTGCCCGTGGTGCTATATCGGCAAAGCCAATCTGGAACGCGCGCTCGAGAAAGTGGGCGACCATCCGTTCGAGATCGAATGGCATCCGTTCCAATTGAACCCGAATATGCCGTCTGGTGGTGTGGACCGGCGCACCTATCTCGAAACGAAATTCGGCGGGCAGGAAGGCGCGGTGAAAGCCTATCTACCTGTGGCGCAGCACGCCGAAAAGGCGGGGCTAAAGATCAATTTCGAGGGCATTCAAGTCACCCCCAACACGCTCGATGCGCACCGGCTCATCCATTGGGCAGGGCTCGAGGGCAAGCAAACGGCGATGGTCGCGGCCCTCTTCCGCGCCTATTTCGTCGATGGCCGGAATATCGGCGATCACGAGACCTTGGCCGACATCGCCGGCGAGGTCGGACTTGATCGCGAGATGATCGCCCGCCTCCTCGCCTCGGACGCCGACCTTGAAGATATCAAGTCCCGCGATGCCCACAGCCGCGAGATGGGCGTGAGCGCCGTGCCGACCTTCATCGTCGACAACCGCCATGTCGTCCCCGGCGCGCAGCCGCCCGAGCTTTGGGTCTCGGTCATCGAGGAAATCCAGCGCCTCGCCAAAACGCAGGACGCTTAAGCGACCTTCGCCTTTTCCGCCAAATCGCGGGCGATCGAGAAGGCACCCTTGATCCTGTCGGCCTCGGATTTCCAATCGCGCCGGACGATGATCTTGTTGTCCTTGACCTTGGCAAGCCCGCGCTGATCGCCGATGAACTCCACCAGCCCCTTGGGCGAGGCGAACTTGTCGTTGTGGAAGCGGATCGTCGCGCCCTTGGGGCCACCGTCGAGCTGGCTGATCCCTGCCCGTTTGCACATGGCCTTGATCCGCACGATGAGCATCAGCGTGTTGACCTCTTTCGGCAGCTTGCCAAAGCGGTCGATCAGCTCGGCGGCAAAGCCCTCAAGCTCGACCTTGGTCGTCAGGTCCGCCAAGCGACGATAGAGGCCGAGGCGCACGTCGAGGTCGGGGACGTAAGTTTCGGGGATCAGGACCGGCACGCCGAGGTTGATCTGCGGCGCCCAGTGGCCGTCGTCGTCGATAAGGCCCTCGCCCTTGCCGGCGCGGATGCGGGCGATCTCATCCTCAAGCATCTGCTGGTAAAGCTCATAGCCCACCTCGCGGACATGGCCCGACTGTTCCTCGCCCAGAAGGTTGCCCGCCCCGCGAATATCGAGGTCTTGGCTCGCGAGCGTAAAGCCCGCGCCGAGGGTGTCGAGGCTGCCCAACACGCGCAGGCGCTTCTCCGCCTGCGGCGTGAGCTTGGCGCGGGGTTTGGTCGTCAGATAAGCATAGGCGCGGGTCTTGGATCGGCCGACGCGGCCCCGGATCTGATAGAGCTGGGCCAAGCCAAACATATCGGCGCGGTGGACGACCATGGTGTTGGCGGTCGGGATATCGAGGCCGGATTCGACGATGGTCGTCGCCAAAAGCACATCGAACTTGCCGTCATAAAAGGCGTTCATCCGGTCATCGAGCTCGCCCGCCGCCATCTGCCCGTGGGCCACGACAAAGCTCACCTCCGGCACCTCGCGCTTGAGCCAATCCTCCATCTCGGGCAGGTCGGCAATGCGCGGCACGACAAAGAACGATTGCCCGCCGCGATAATGCTCGCGCAAGAGCGCCTCGCGGATGGTGATCGTGTCGAATTCGCTGACGTAGGTGCGGATCGCCAGACGGTCGATCGGCGGCGTGCCGATGATCGACAGCTCCCGCACGCCCGAAAGCGCCATCTGGAGCGTGCGCGGGATCGGCGTGGCGGTGAGCGTCAGAACGTGCACATCCGAGCGCAGTTGTTTCAGCCGCTCTTTATGCTGGACGCCGAAATGCTGCTCTTCATCGATGATGAGAAGCCCGAGGTTCTTGAACTTTATCCCCTTCGCCAAAAGCGCATGGGTGCCGATGACGATATCGACGCGGCCGTTCGTGAGCCCCTCGCGCGTCAGCGCCGCATCGCGGGCTGAGACAAAGCGGGAAAGCGGCATGACCTGTATAGGGAAGCCGCGGAAGCGTTCGGCAAAATTCTTGTAATGCTGGCGGGCGAGAAGCGTGGTCGGCGCGATGATCGCCACCTGCATCCCCGACATGGCGGCAACAAAGGCCGCCCGGATCGCCACCTCGGTCTTGCCGAAGCCCACGTCGCCGCAAACGAGGCGGTCCATGGGCTGGCCCGAGTCGAGGTCGGTCAGCACGTCCTCGATCGCCTGAAGCTGATCGTCGGTCTCGGCGTAGGGAAAGCGGGCGAGGAACTGGTCCCACATCCCGTCGGGCGGGGTCAGCTCGGGCGCCTTGCGCAGGGCGCGTTCGGCTGCCACGCGAATCAGCTTTTCCGCCATCTGGCGGATGCGTTCCTTGAGACGAGCCTTCTTGGCCTGCCACGCCCCGCCGCCGAGCTTGTCGAGGAGGCCTTCTTCATGGCCGAAGCGCGAGAGAAGTTCGATGTTCTCGACCGGCAGATAGAGCTTGGCGTTCTCGGCATATTCGAGCGCAAGGCATTCATGCGCGGCCCCGAGGGCGGTGATAACTTCAAGGCCCAGATAGCGCCCGACCCCGTGATCGACGTGCACCACCAGATCGCCGGGCGTGAGGCCCTGCGCTTCGGTCAGGAAATTCTCGGCGCGGCGCTTCTTCTTGGTCTGGCGGATGAGGCGGTCACCCAGAACGTCCTGCTCGGAGATCACCGTCAGGCCCGGCGCCTCGAACCCGTCCTCAAGCGGCCAGACAGCGAGGTGAACCCCCCTCTTTCCGACCCGCGAGAAGTCGGTGATCTCGATAGTCTCGCCGATGCCCTCGTCTTCCAGAAGCCCCGAAAGCCGCTCGCGCGCGCCCTCGGAATAGGAGGCGATGACGACGGGTCCCTTGTCCAGCTTGGTCTTGATATGGGCCGTGAGGGAGCCGAAGAGGCTAATGCTTTCTTGCTGGCGTTCGGGGGCGAAATCGCGACCGATACGACCGCCCGCGTCGATGACGCCGATCTGATTGCCGTCTTCGTCCACGTCGTTGGACAGGACGAGGATCTTGGGCTGTTCCTTCAGTGTGAATTTGAGATTGTCGTGCGGATACACCACACCGAAGCGTTCCGAAAACGACACCATCGCATGCGGTTCCAGTTTCTGGTCGCGGAAGCACAGCATCTGATGTTCCAGATAGGCATCGTTGATCAGACCGAAGGTGGCGTCGTCCAGCCGGTTCAGGTCGACGCCGATAACCTCGGCGCCCATCGCGGCGCTGAGCCGGTTGATTTCAATGGTATCGGGCATCGTCACGCGGTTTCGCGCAGCCCCGCCGCTTCCGCCTGTTCGTCGGCGATCAGTCCGTCCATCAGGCGGCGCACCTGAATGTTGGGCGCATCGCCGTTGATGTCGATCTCCGGCGCGTCCGGCATGGCCGACATGCGTTTCTGCTGCTCGTTCAGGATGATCTGGTCTTCCTCGAACACCTGGGTGAACTGGGTGCGGTAAATCTCGTCCCATTCGGGATCATCCACCTTGAAGTGCCTGGCATGCGCATAGAAGTAATGCGTCGAGGTTTCGGTTTCCGGCGTCGGCAGGTTCATGACCTTCATCTCGACGCCGATATCCTCCGTCACTTCGCCCGGCTGGGCGTTGAGGCCGACCACCACATTCCAGGGGGCC
>RFZI01000114.1 GCA_009920775.1 Paracoccaceae bacterium
AACGCTGGATGAAATCGCCGCCTGGCGCCGCGACTGCCCGGATATCACCCTGCGCTCGACCTTCATCGTCGGCTACCCCGGCGAAACCGAGGAAGAATTCCAGACCCTCCTCGACTGGATGGACGAGGCCCAGCTCGACCGCATCGGCTGCTTCCAATACGAAAACGTCGCCGGCGCCCGCTCCAACGATCTGCCGGGTCACGTCCCCGACGAGGTCAAGCAAGACCGCTGGGATCGCTTTATGGAAAAAGCTCAGGCGATTTCCGAGGCGAAACTGGCCGCCAAGGTTGGAAAAGTGATGGAGGTGATCGTCGACGAGATCGACGAAGACGGCATCGCCACCTGCCGCACCAAGGGCGACGCCCCCGAAATCGACGGCAATCTCTTCATCGACGAGGGCACCGAAACCCTCTCGGTCGGCGATATCGTTACCGTCGAGGTCGACGAGGCAGGCGACTACGATCTCTGGGGCCGCCTCCCCGCCTGATCTTCTTTTGGCTCCAAATACTCCGGGGGAGCGCCGCAAGGCGCGGGGGCAGAGCCCCCTGACACCGGTTGATTTTTGCGCCAAAGCGGCGTTTCATACCCCCATGAAACGCCTCATCCCCCTCGCCGCCCTCCTTCTCCTGACCGCCTGCGCCACGGCGCCCCTGGCCATCGAAGGCTCGCGCGGCTTCTTCTGGGGGTTCTTCGATGGCGCGGTGGCGCCCATCGCCTTCATCATCAGCTGGTTCTCCGACAGCGTCGGGATCTACGGCATTCCCAATTCCGGCGGCTGGTATGATTTCGGCTTCCTTCTGGGCCTGACCAGCTGGGCCGGTGGCGGCGCCGCCGCCCGCAAGCGCCGCCGCTGGGACTAGCTTGCCTATCGACCGAACTTCGCCCCCTGCGCTATAATGCCGCAACCGAACCCGTTTTGGAGGTTCGGCAATAGGGGAATCTTTTCATGAATGTCTCAAGATATTTTATTCTCGCCGGAGCGGTGTATCTGATCATCGGTGTGTGCTTTGGCATCTACATGGCATCAGCAGCCAAGTATTCGTTCGCTCCGGTGCACGCCCATATTAACCTGCTCGGGTTTACCCTGATGACGGTTTTCGGTATTCTCTACCGCGTCTTTCCGGAAACAGGGCTTTCGAGACTGGCACGCATCCATTTCTGGCTGCATCTTGGCGGCACCGTCGTAATGCTGACCATGCTCTATCTTCTGTTTGCAGGACATATTCGCAATTCGGCCATGTTCCCGATTGCTCCGATTTCGGAAGCGGCAATCCTTCTAGGAATTGTGCTCTACGCCTACAACGTCCTGACCAATCTTAAATAAGTCTAGGGGCCGTCGTTCGCCTCCAGATAGATCCGCACCGCTTCTGCCACATGGCGGAAGCGGTCGCCACCGAGGTGTTTGCCGCCAAACCAGCGGGTAACGCAGACGACATGGCCCACGCGCCCCTCGCGCTCGAGCATCCGCAGGATCACCATCCCCGCCCCCGCTTTGCCGTCATCATTCTTCAACGGCCCCTCGGGCAAAAGTACGGCCCAGCTGTTGTGCGTTGCCTTGGCGAATTTCTTGTTGCGGCAGAGGGCTTTGAGGAAATCCTTCACATCCTCGGCCGAACCGACATCGACCCCTGACACCGCATAGCGCGAGCCACGATCGGATATGACATTCTCAAGGATCCGCATGGGCGGACCCTGCCACCGGTGTCAGACGGCCTCAAGCCTCGGCGTGCGAAAGCCGCTCCAGAAAATCACGGTTGCGGCAGTAGGCGGGCGGGCCTTCGGGGTGGGCGTGGCTGTCCATCCAGAGCCGGCATTCCTCAGACGCATCGCAGGTCGTGCCCCGGATCACCGCCGTGCAGTGGCCCGAAGCGCTCAGCCGATGGTTCGCAACGGCATCGCCAAGCTTGGCGCGAACCGTCCCGGCCATCCACTTCACGAGGTCCGCGTGATGGGCGTCTGTCTTCACCCAAAACATCGAAAACTCCTGTTTCACTTGGGTTCAGGATCGCTCCGCCCGGGCCATGACCCACGTCAAAGCCGATCAAGCAGAAAACTGATAGGAGGGGCGGATCACCATTGAGGAGCCCCCCATGGATAACGCTGCTGATCTGCCCAAGCCCATCGACGAGGCCATCGCCCATGATGGGCCGAAACTGGACAGGGCGAGCTATGAGGCGGAGAAAGCCAAACTTCAGGTCGAGCTTCTGAAGGTGCAGCTTTGGGCGCAGGAAACGGGGCAGAAGTTCGTGCTTCTGTTTGAGGGGCGCGATGCGGCGGGCAAGGGTGGCACGATCAAGCGATATATGGAGCACCTCAATCCGCGCAGCGCACGGGTCGTGGCGCTCAACAAACCCACGCCCGAGGAAAAGGGCCAGTGGTTCTTCCAACGCTATATCCAGCACCTGCCAACGAGTGGCGAAATGGTTTTCTACGACCGCAGCTGGTACAACCGCGCAGGCGTCGAGCGGGTCATGGGCTTTTGCGAGCCCAACGAATATCTCGAGTTCATGCGCGAGGCGCCCGAGCTTGAACGGATGTTCGTCCGATTCGGCCTAAGGCTTTATAAATACTGGTTTTCCGTCACGCAGGATGAACAGAAGCGCCGCTTCCTCTCGCGCGAGACCGACCCCCTCAAACGCTGGAAACTTTCCCCCATCGACAAGGCGAGCCTTGAGAGATGGGATGATTATACCGAAGCGAAAGATGCGATGTTCTTCTACACCGACACCGCCGACGCGCCTTGGACGGTCATCAAGTCAAACGACAAGAAGCGCGCGCGGATCAACTGTATGCGTCATTTTCTGTCGACCCTCGATTATCCCGACAAGGATCCCGAAATCGCCCTGCCGCCCGACCCCGAGATCGTCGGCCCCGCCGCAAAGGTGATCCACCGCGACGATCATATCCTCGGCAAGGCGCTCCATCCAGATACGCGGCACGTCAGGAACGGCGCCTAGCTGCGAGCGACCAACCCGAAGATGATGCAGATCCACGCGGCCAGCACCGCGAGCCCCA
The DNA here is from genome assembly GCA_009920775.1 of Paracoccaceae bacterium. GTDB lineage: Bacteria > Pseudomonadota > Alphaproteobacteria > Rhodobacterales > Rhodobacteraceae > RFZI01. The sequence continues at coordinate 3,016 of RFZI01000114.1, forward strand.
TAATCGCGACCGCAGCGCTTCCGGCATCCTTGGCCTGCCGCGCACGGTCGCGCTTCTCGGTCGAGATATCGTCGACCACGCGCTCGATGGCGGTGTTCATGCATTCGGCCGCCAACACCATGATGCCGCCCATCAGGAGAACACCGCGCTCAAGGCCCGTGAGGGGCAGGACGAATGCCAGAAGGGCCGAAGCGACGTTGAGAACAATCCACTGATGCAGCGAATGTTCGGTCTTCCAGACATGGACGAACCCTGCGGTCGACCAGATCACCCGCATCTTGAACCTATCCCATTCTCTCCGGATCATTTGTCCCTCCCCTTTTGGCGATGCAGGTTACCCCAGAGCCAACGCTTGCCAAGAAAAACCTGCGCGCTACGCTGGGGCCATGTTTACCATCGAACACGAGTTTGACGCGACGGTCGTGACGCTGATCGACGAGGGCCAAGGCGCCCTCAAGGAAGATATCACGATCAATGCTTTCGAAGATTGCATCACCATCGAACAGCTAGATCCGCGCACCGATCAGGTGATGACGATCACGCTGTCGATGACCCAGCTGCGCGATCTCGAGGCGGCGCTCGATCTGCCCGAGGGGATCTATCGGCTCAAGGCGGCGGACGAGGAAGAATAGTCAGCCGACCCGAAAGACCTTGTCACGCGAGGTTTGCCCGCGGATCAGCGAGAGCCGCGATTTCGGCAGGCCCAGCGCCTTGGCCAGTAACTTCTGCACCGCCGCGTTCGCCTTGCCGTCTTCGGGGACAGTGGTGACGTAAATCCTGATCTGCCCCTCTTCGACGACGATCCGGTCGCGGCTTGCCTTGGGCGTCACGCGCACAGCGATTTCAGCGCCCTCAAGGGCTAGGTGGGAGAGTTCATCGCTCATACCCCTCGCCCTAACACGTTTCGCCGCCCTTGGCAGGGCCTGCGGCATGGGCAAGAGTGGCGACAAAGACGGGGAGGGATGATGACCACGGGATTCTATTGGGACGAGCGCTGTTTCTGGCACGGCGGCGGCAATTATGCGGGGATGCTGCCGGTGGGCGGCCTTGTCCAGCCTGCGGCGAATGGAGGTCTGCCCGAAAACCCCGAGACCAAGCGGCGTTTGAAGAACCTGATGGACGTGACGGGGCTGACCAAGGAATTGCACCTTGCCTCGGCCGAGCCTGCGACGCGGGAAGAGCTGTTGCGGGTGCACCCCGCAAGCTATCTCGACAAATTCAAGGCGCTGTCGGACGCCCAAGGGGGTGAATTGGGCCGCCGCACACCCTTTGGTCCCGGCGGCTATGAGATTGCCACGCTTTCGGCAGGCATCGCCCGCGATGCGCTTTTCGCGGTCCTGAAGGGCGAGGTCGATAATGCCTATGCCCTCTCGCGCCCGCCGGGGCATCATTGCCTGCCGGACTTCCCCAACGGTTTTTGCCTTCTCGCCAATATCGCCATCGCCATCCGCGCGGCGCAAGCGGCGGGGCTCGCTCGCCGTGTGGCCGTTCTCGACTGGGACGTGCACCACGGCAATGGCACCGAAGCAATCTTCTATGAAGACCCCGACGTTCTGACCATCTCGATGCATCAAGACCGCAACTATCCTATGGACAGCGGCTTTTTCGAAGATCGCGGCAAGGGCGCGGGGCTTGGCACCAACTTCAATATCCCCCTGCCCCCCGGATGCGGCCATGTGAGCTATCTTGAGGCGATGGACCGCCTCGCCCTGCCCGCGATCCGCGCCTTCAAGCCCGATGTGCTGATCATTGCCTGCGGCTATGACGCCGCCGGAAACGATCCCCTCGCGCGGATGCTCTGCCATCAGGAAACGTTCCGGCAGATGACCCGCCGCGTGCTCGACCTTTCGGCCGAGATATGCAGCGGGCGGCTCGTGGTGGTCCATGAGGGCGGCTATTCCGAGGTCTATGTGCCCTTCCTCGGCCATGAAGTCATCGCGGAAATGGCCGGAAGCGACACCCGCGCAGCCGACCCATTCGGCGACATCTGGGACCAGCGCCAGCCCGACGCGCGGTTCAACGCTTTCGTCAGCAGGCTCATTTCCGATATGGAAACCGCGCTTGGCTGACCCTATCTAGCGGGGCAGACAAAAGGAGTTCTCATGCCCGCCCGCAATCAGGCCGCCCTCGATTTCCTGCTCTCGCGCAAGAGCTATCCCGCCAAGATGCTCGCCGCGCCCTATCCGGGGCGGGAGGAAATCACCGAGATGCTGACCGCCGCCGCGCGGACGCCGGATCACGGCAAGCTCGAGCCGTGGCGGTTCATCGTGCTGAATGGCACGGCGCTCGACCGGCTGGCCGATGCGATGGAAAAGCGGGGGCCGGAGATGGGCGTGGATCCTGAGAAGGTGGCGAAATCCGTGGCGACCTATCGGGGCGCGGGCTGCGCGGTGATGGTCGTCTCCTCTCCTGTCGCGCTCGACAAGATCCCGACCTCGGAGCAGATCTATTCCGCCGGCGGCGCCTGCCTTGCCCTCGTCAATGCCGCCACGGCGGCGGGTTGGGGCGCGAGCTGGCTCAGCGGCTGGTTCAGCCATGACCGGACCTTCATCGAGGAAAACCTCGGGCTGGAACGCCACGAAACCGTCGCCGGGATCATCCACCTTGGAACGATGAAAGCCGATGCTCCCGACCGCCCGCGCCCGGACCTCGCCAAGAAAGTCACTTGGGTCGAGGCATGATTATCGGCGATTTCTTCAAGGCGATCGGCCAACTCACCGACCCGCGCTTTCGCCGGGTGATAGCCCTCGGCGTGGGCCTGAGCCTTGCGCTTTTCGTTGGCGCCTACTTTCTTATCGTATTCCTGATCGGCCTTTTCGATCCCTCGTCGATCACCCTGCCCTTCTTCGGCCAGATCGACTGGCTCGGGACCGCGCTTTCGGTCGGTTCCTTCGCGCTGATGGTGCTTTTGTCGTTCTTCCTGATGATCCCCGTGGCTTCGGCGATCACCTCGATGTTTCTCGACACTGTGGCCGAAGCCGTTGAAGACGTGCACTATCCCGGCCTTCCGGCGGCCCCCAAGGTCGGCCTCACCGAGGCGCTGCGGGATACCGTGAGCTTTCTCGGCGTACTGATCGGCGCCAACATCCTCGCCTTCGCGCTTTATGTGATCCTGCCCTTCGCCTCGGTGCTGATCTTCTATCTGCTCAACGGCTTCCTTCTGGGACGCGAATATTTCACCATGGCCGCCATACGCCGCGAGGGGCGCGAGCGGGCCTATGCGATGCGGAAAAAGCATGGCACGGAAATCTGGATCGCGGGCTGCCTGATGGCTCTGCCGCTGACCATTCCGCTGGTGAACCTTCTGATCCCGGTTCTAGGTGCGGCGACCTTCACCCACCTCTATCACCGGCTGGCGCGCAAGGCCTAGCCCTGCGGGGTCGACATCCGGTGGAACCAGTCGAGGTCACGGATCGAGATCACGCCTGACAGGATCGTTCCGGCAATCAGGATCCATAGAACGACGGCAATGCCTGTCGTGATCCACGCTTTGCGCTTGAGGTTATGTTCGGAAGGCGCCGAGGCGTGGGTGCCCGGCACGACCTCGCCCACATCGCCTTGGGTCTTGAGGCGCAGAGGCAGGACGATGAAGAACACCATGAACCAGATCACGGCGAAAAGAACGAGAGCGGATGTCGGTCCCATCTGGGCCTCCTGAATGCTGCGTCAGACCT
>RFZI01000115.1 GCA_009920775.1 Paracoccaceae bacterium
GAAAGACCGGATCCTTCCAACGATCACCTACGCCAGCATCACCCGCGCGCTCACGCCTGCCGAACGCAGACGATACACCGGCAGGATGAACTGGGGGCTTACCCCGGCCGATGCGGGTGGAACCACGCTTCGTATGACATCAGACGGGCGGCTGCTGATCCGCAACCATTATGGCTTTGCGCCCAACTACAAGGCGACGTCGCGCGATCTCAACAAGGTGGCCGAAGCGCATAGGGAGGGGCTCGACAAACGGTTCCCGGCTTTGACGAACGTGCCAATCACCTCGACCTGGGGCGGGGTGGTGAGCCTGTCGCGAAACCACGCCACCTACTTTGGCGAAATGGCCCCCGGCGTCTATTCGGCCAACTGCTATAACGGGGTCGGCATGACCCGCGGCACAAGCTCGGGGCGGCTTCTGGTCGAACTTGCGCTCGGGCGATCATCGCAAGCGCTCGACGACATTATCGCTGTCAGCGGCCAACCCTCGACGATCCCGCCGGATCCGTTCCGCTCTTTGGGAGTCAGCGGGCGGATGAAATTGGTCGAATGGGAAAGCCGCGCCGAAATCTGAATTTACGTTTGGCTGAAGGAAGACAAAATGAATGCAGTCCGTCACAAGGTTGGGTCGCGGATGAGCCAGGCCGTGCGCGCAGGCAACATGGTGTATCTGGCTGGGCAGATCCCGGATGACCGCACCGCTGATATCGTTGGCCAAACGGCCGAGACCCTTGGCAAGATTGATGCCCTACTGTCCGAGATGGGTGGGTCCAAGGCCGATCTCGTCTCGGTTCAAGTATGGCTCAGCGATATGAAGGATTTTGCCGGGATGAACCTTGCCTGGGAGGCATGGGTTGATCCGCAGAGGCCGCCTGCACGAGCGACGGCGGGTGTCGACCTGGCAAGCCCGGGTGTCCGCGTCGAGATGATCGCAGTGGCGTATATCCGGTCCGGGATCTTGTCGTACTAACGAAACCCATCGGAGCAGCCTTGCCGGGGCAGGGCGCGATTGGCCAAACTGCCAGCGTCCTGGCAGTCGCCGCCCATCATTTCCGATGCTAGGTCTCTGGCGTACTTCACGCCTCAGGCTGCCCGCTCTCAAGGCTCCAGACGGCATAGTCGAGCCTGCGCGGTGACCAGTCCGCGCCCCGCCCGTTAAGTTCACCCACGGCTCCCCGCAGTAGTGTCCGTGCCCGTTCGGGGTCAACCTTATCTGGCGTGGTGCCGATGGCCCGCGCGATGTAGCGCTGGACCATGCGGTCAGGCTTGATGAGGGCGTCATCGCCCGCAAGCATACGGAAATAGTCGACCGAGATGCCGCTCTTCTGCCCGGGGATCTGTCGAATGGCAACGTCGGCATCGGCGAGTCGCTCGTCGGTCATATCCGCGAAGTCTTCGATGCCCGCTCCCTGAAGGGCCTGAGCAAAACGTTGCACTGCCTCCGCCTTGAGAATGCCCGAGGCCGTAGAGGTTCGTTGCCTGTTGCCATAGAGCCGATCGGCGGCCTCATCCGGGGAGAGACTGGCATAGCAGGCGAGGAGGTCGGCAATGGTCTTTTCGCCGCGATGGCGATCCTCGACCGGACCCAAAGCCCAGCCCTGTCGATCAGCAAAGCGGATAACCGTGTTGCGGGTCGAGGTATAGGTGACCCCGATCGAGAAAACCGCGTCGATGATACAGAGTGGCAGGGAGGCGTAGAAGAACTCCCGCGGCAAGGGTAGTGGCACGAGGCCCGTGGTCTCGATGTAGTCAGCGAGCCGCTGAATCGCGGTGTCCGGGCTTTGAGAGGTGAAGGCGGTAGGAGAAGAAGAACCGGTCATCGTGTCACTCGTATCGTTGATCAGCGAGATGGAGCAACGCTTCCGCAAGTCAGGAAGTCAACAAATTATGTCGCTAGTCGGCTGCGAATAGGTCTGGTGTCCGTAGGCATCCGCGCAGGGCAAGTCGCGGAAATCGCGCCACAATACTGGAGCGGTCTCTCACGGGGCGAAAATCAGGGAGTGTTTGGCTGGGGCGGTAGGATTCGAACCTACGGTGCGCGGTACCAAAAACCGGTGCCTTACCACTTGGCTACGCCCCAACACGGTGCCGCTAGATACGCGGAAGCCTGATCCTGTTCAACCCCTTCCGGCGCAAAAAAATCATTGTTGAAGACAACAGATTTCGTCCGTCAAAAAAGGGAGATCACACGCTCAGGGGGCGGGCTTTGGCGAGCGCGTCAAAGGCGGCGAGTTCGTCGACCAGTCGGGCCATTTCGGCGAGGGGAATCATGTTGAGGCCATCCGAGGGGGCACGGTCCGGCGCTTCATGCGTTTCCAGGAATACCGCTGCGATCCCAAGCGAAACAGCGGCGCGCGCCAAGACCGGCGCAAATTCTCGCTGGCCGCCCGAAGCGCTGCCGAGCCCGCCCGGTATTTGGACCGCATGGGTCGCGTCCATCACGACCGGATAGCCCGTTTGCGCCATAATCGGCAGGCTGCGCATGTCGCTGACCAGGGCATTATAGCCAAAGCTCGTTCCGCGCTCGGTGAGCAGTATGCGATGATTGCCCGTACTTTCGATCTTGGCAACGACTTGCGCCATGTCCCACGGCGCAAGGAACTGGCCTTTCTTGATGTTGACTGCGGCCCCTGTCTGCCCTGCCGCCAAAAGAAGATCAGTTTGACGGCACAGAAAGGCCGGAATCTGAAGAACGTCAACGGCAGCGGCGGCTTCTTGGCACTGCTCGGGAAGATCCACATCCGTCAGGGTGGCGCAGCCGATCGAGCGCCGAACCTGATCGAGAATTGTGAGGCCGTCACGGATGCCAGGGCCGCGGGCCGAAGCGAGAGAGGTCCGGTTGGCTTTGAAGACGAAGCCCAATCCGGCCTTATCGCAGAGATCGCGCAGGTGCCCCGCAATGGCCTCGGCATGGGTCAGGCTCTCAAGCTGGCAGGGACCAGCGATCAGAGTGAGCGGCAGGGCGTTGCCGATCCTGATCTTGCCGACCTCGACCTCTCGGATCACGACGAGACCTGTTCTCTCAAGATCGAAACCGTAAGCGAGATCATGAGATAGATCCCCGCAAAGATCAAAAGAGAGACGAGGGTGTTCTCGAATGCTCGCGGATATGTGGCTTCGTCGGGTGCAACCGGCTCAACGCCCATCGACAGATATCTGACTTGCCGGTCGGCCTCCTGCCGAGCCGGCTCGCGCATGGCCAAGGCATTTTGTGGGAAAGAGATTACGAAATACATAGAATTCTGCAGCCCTGTCGGGCTTGGCCAGAATACGAACTTGGCGGGTGTCAGCCGTCCTGTTTGACCACGCCAGTCACCTTGCCGGCGATGACCGAAATGATTGCCGCGCCAAAGCTGAGCAAGGCGCCCATCTTTGCGGCATCCTGAACCGGTCCGCTTGGGAAAGCGACCGAGGCAACAAAGAGCGCAACCGTAAAGCCAATCGCGGCAACGCATCCGATGACGAATAGATCGATAGTCCGCATCCCCTTGGGCAGGCCAAGTTTGAGGATGTTAGCCGCAAACCAGCCAAAGAGGAGGATGCCCAGCGGCTTGCCGATCAATAGACCCGCGAGAACAAGCCAAGTCGGCTCGGAGATCGCCGAAAATTCGACCCCGGCGTTGAGGAGGCCGAAGAAGAACAGGACGATCTCGACCGGATGCTTCAGGATATGTTCGATATGGTTCAAAAGATCGGTCAGGTATTGCTCGGCTTCCGAGAAGATGCCGAAGGCGCGGTCGGCGTGCGGGATGGTCACGACAATCGGCAGAAGGCCAAGCGCGGGGTGAATGCCGCTTTCCTGAAAGGCAAACCAACTGACGGCGCCGGCAATCGCGTAGGGCCAGAACCCCAGCTTGTTGCGCATCCATGTAGAGTTGGGGCGGGCTTCCTTGCCGCGATCAAGGCGGCGCGGCAGCCAGTTGGCCAGAAGATAGACAGCAAGAGCTGCGCCGAAGGACACCAGAAGCCACATCGGGGCAAGCGCCCCTGAGGGGTAGAAAATCGCAAGGATGATCAGGCCGCCGGCATCGTCGGCGATGGCCAGAAGCAGAAGGAAACGCACCGCGGGGTGGCCGGCACCAAAGACGAGGCGGCCGACCAAGTAAGAAAAGGCGATGTCGGTCGCGGTCGGGATCGCCCAGCCGCGGGCGACGGCGTCGTAGACATCCGACCCAAGGAACGCGGCGAGGCCGAGGTAGACCGCGATCGGGCCGATCATGCCGCCGAGCGTGGCAACAAGTGGCGTGGCCGCTTTTTTGCCGCGCAGCGAGCCGTTCTTGAGGATGATGGCTTCCCAGACCTCTTTCGCCGCGATGGCAAAGAAGAAGGCCATGAGCACGTCGTTGACCAGATAGTGCAGGGTCAGGGTCCGGTATTCGACCTCGCCGTCCGGCCCATAGTGGGGGTGTCCGATGAACGAATGGTCGAGCAGCGGGTATTCAACGAAATGATGGTAGCTCTCCGGGCTGACGTTGGCCCAGACCAGTGCGATGAGCGCGCCAAGGATGAGAAGAAGCGAATAGTTCGCCAGAAAGTTCCAGACGCGATACATTGTTTACCTCATTTCTCCCATTGACCTGCGGTTACCGCAAAGTTGCAGGCTGTGCAACGCAGCCAAGCTCATTGAAGGTCCGCAAAATCGCCGATCTGAGGCGCAAAAGGCCGCAGGCGTGAATGGGATTGAACCGCCCGAGCAGGGCCGTCATATGAGCGGCGAAAGGACCAACGATGAACCTGACAGACCTAGACCGAGCCCATGACGCGATGGAGGCAGATCCTGCAGATGACCGGCTGCGGCTTCGGTTCTTCGAAAGGCTGGCGGATAGCGAGCTGTTCCTGCTTCTCTCCGAAGAAGCCGATGGAGACAGCATCACGCCAGAGCTCTTCAATGTGGGCGATCAGCACTATGTTCTCGTTTTCGACACCGCGGATCGTCTTGCTGAGTTCGTAGGCAAGGTCGCCCCCTTTGCCGCAACCTCGGGGCGAGGCCTATGTGCGCTTCTTGAAGGGCAGGGCGCGGGCCTCGCGCTTAATCCCGATGTGGCGCCCTCCGCCATGTTAATCCCCGCCGATGCGGTTGATTGGCTGGCTCGAACGCTTGCGGAAGGGCCAGAAGAAACCTCGGCTCAGATCAGCGAGGTCGGAGCGCCGCAGGATGTGCCGCAAGAGCTCCTCCTCGGCCTTGACCGCAAACTTGCAACCGCGGGCGGCCTTGCGCGGGCGGCGTATCTTGTGTCCGTGTCCTACAAAGACGGTGGCCGCGGGCATATGCTGGCCTTTGTCGATGCGGTTGAAGAGGCCGAGCCCGCGCTTGCCTCGGCGGTCGGCGAAGCGCTGACATTTTCGGGGATCGAGGCCGGCGCACTTGATGTGAGTTTCATCCGCGCCCAGGATCCGATCGCGGCCTCGCTGGCCAAATGGGGATTGCGTTTTGATTTGCCCGAGCCGGCCCAGGTCGAGACAAACGCCCCGAAGGCGCCGGGAATGGACCCCGACAGCCCGCCAAAGCTGCGCTAGTAGCCGCGCTTGCGATCAACAAGATAGAGAAGCGGCTCACCCGCTTCAGAGCGGCGGATATTCTCGGCGATCACGTCGCAGGCCGAAGAGGGTCGGGTGAAGGCCGCGATGTGCGGGGTCACGGTGATCTTGGGGTTCGACCAGTAGGGGTGATCCTTTGGCAAGGGCTCGGTGCGGAACACATCGAGGGTCGCCCCGCCGATCTGGCCGGACTCAATCGCCGCCAAGAGGGCCTGATCGTCGATCAGTGTTCCGCGCCCCGGATTAACGATGAAAGCCCCCTTGTCGGGAAGGGCGAGGGCCTCTGCATCAAGGATGTTTTCGGTCTCAGCCGTCGCAGGGAGGAGAAGAACAATCCCTCTGGTCCCGCTGAGCGCGTCGGTGAGCCCGTCATCGCCGTAATAGCAGTCGATCCCCGCCACCTCGCGCCTGGTGCGCGACCAGCCGCGCACCGGAAACCCGAGCGACGCCAAGGCAAGGCCAGCCGCCCGACCAAGCTCGCCGAGGCCGAGCATTGTAATCAGGCTATCCTGCGCCACAGGGGGCATCTCGCCATGCCGCCAGACACCGTCCTGTTCACGCAGGTAACGATCCATGCCAAGGTGGTGCCGCAGAACCTGCGCCACGACATACTCCATCATCCCCTGCGCCATCGACGGATCGACCATGCGGGCCAGCGGTTGCGTGAGGGTCTTGTTGCCGACAATCCGCTCGACCCCGGCCCAGAGGCTGAGAACAGCCTTGCAGTTCGTGAAGGGAGAGAAATCCTGAAGCGGCCCGCTCGGGGCATAAATGATATATCCGACCTCCTCCGGCGCATGGCTCCGGCTCAGATCGACTTCAAGCTCCGCTTTCTCGAAGGCGGCATTCAGGGCGGCTTTATAGGTGCGCCAGTCGGCATCTGAAGCGGCGAAAAGGGCTTTGATCATGGATGGCCTATCTTGGGCGGTGGACATGGGCACTTTGGACGAGGCCGAAGGCCGCGAGCAAGACAAGCATCGCCGAGCCGCCATAGCTGAC
>RFZI01000116.1 GCA_009920775.1 Paracoccaceae bacterium
CCCCTCGGGATCAAGAAGGGTCGCCACCGCAATCATCGCCGCTTCCTTGTCGAGCATCCGGTCTGCCACAGGATTGGTGCCCCACGGCGTCATCGGGATGGCCGCTTCGATTGCAGCGGCACAGGGATGGCCGGAGGTGGCGAGGCAGGCCCGCATCGCCGCTTCGAGGGCCATCGGCTCATGAAACAGGCCCTCAGGCCAAAGCCCCGTGGTCAGCTCGATGCCAGTGAGATCTGCATCTTCGCGGCCTTCTGTGGCAAAGATCGCCGCCATTTCTTGGGCCAGCGCCGAAATCGGTGAAAGAGCAAGCATGGCCGCCTCGCAGAGCTGTCTTGCTGCGAGAGTTCTGCCGACTTCCTCTCTCAGTCTGAGCGGATTGCGACCAAAGGAAGACTGTTTCGGTCAGCAAGAGCCTGCCAAATAGAAAGATGCCGCCAGCAGGGCCGACGGCATCTTCACCAAGTAGTTCGCAGCTCAGTTCACATCGAAGGTAAGTGGTTTGACCTGCTTGAAGAGTCCAGTCGTCGCCAGCTCGGTCAGAACCTTGGCGGGGATCGGTTCGTCAACGTAGAGAAGCGCTATGGCCTCGCCGCCACGGGCCGCACGGCCGAGGGTAAAGTTGGCGATATTTACGCCATTCCGGCCCATGGTCTGGCCGAGGGTGCCGATGATGCCCGGAACGTCCTCGTTGGTGGTGTAGAGCATATGCGCGCCGATCTCGGCGTCGATGTTGATGCCCTTGATCTGGATGAAGCGCGGCTTGCCATCGCTGAACACTGTTCCCGCAATCGACCGCTCGCGGTGCGGCGTGACAACCGTGACCTTGATATAGCCCTCGAAGGCGCCTGACTGATCCTGATTGGTCGTCGAGACCTTGACGCCGCGCTCTTTGGCAATGACCGGCGCGCTGACCATGTTCACGTCGGGGTTGGCCTTCTTCATGATCCCGGCAATTGCGGCACAGTTCAGTGCGGCAAGGTTCATCGACGAGACAACACCATCATAAAGGATGTTGATCGCGGTGATCGGCTCGTCGGTCATTTGGCCGATGAAATTGCCGAGGTGGCCCGCCAGCTTGACCCACGGACCCATGACCTTGGCCTCTTCGGCGGTGATCGAGGGCATATTGATCGCGTTGGTGACGGCGCCGGTCAGAAGATAGTCGGCCATTTGCTCGGCCACCTGAAGGGCCACGTTTTCCTGCGCTTCGGTGGTGGCAGCGCCGAGGTGCGGCGTGACGACGACGTTGGGCAGGTTGAAGAGCGGGCTGTCGGTTGCAGGCTCGATGGCGAAAACGTCGAAGGCAGCGCCAGCCACATGGCCTGATTTCAGCGCCTCGGCCAGCGCATCCTCGTCCACCAGACCGCCACGGGCGCAGTTGACGATACGGACACCCTTCTTGAGCTTAGTGATATTTTCCGCCGAGAGGATGTTGCGGGTCTGGTCGGTCAGCGGCACGTGCAGCGTGATGAAATCGGCGCGGTGCAGGAGGTCTTCAAGCTCGACCTTTTCAACGCCGATATCGGTCGCGCGCTCTTCCGAAAGGAAGGGATCATAGGCGATAACCTTCATCTTGAGGCCACGGGCGCGGTCGCAGACGATCGAGCCGATGTTGCCTGCGCCAATCACGCCAAGGGTCTTGCCGGTCAGCTCGACCCCCATGAAGCGCGATTTCTCCCATTTGCCGGCGTGGGTCGAAGTGCTGGCCTCGGGGATCTGGCGGGCCACGGCCATCATCATGGCGATGGCGTGTTCGGCGGTGGTGATCGAGTTGCCGAAGGGCGTGTTCATCACGATGATGCCCTTCTTCGAGGCGGCTGGAATATCGACATTGTCGACCCCGATGCCCGCACGGCCGATCACCCGCAGGTTGGTGGCCTTTTCGATCAGCTTTTCGGTGGCCTTGGTGGCCGAGCGAATGGCGAGGCCGTCATACTGGTCGATGATGGCAAGGAGGGCGTCCTTGTCTTTGCCGAGGGCGGGCTGGAAATCGACCTCGATCCCGCGGTCGCGGAAGATCTGGACGGCGGCATCCGACAGGGCATCGGAGATGAGAACTTTGGGGGCCATGGTTTGGTCCTTCATTGGGGTGGCGGGGCGAGCCCCGCCCTACATGAGAAAATTGGGTTCGGATCGGGTAGGGCGGGGGTCTCCCCGCCACACCCTCAGGCCGCCTGCAGCAGCGCTTCGATCTCGGTCTGGTAGGCCCATTCGAGCCACGGCAGCATCGCTTCGATGTCCGAGGTTTCGACCGTCGCGCCGCACCAGACGCGAAGGCCCGCAGGGGCATCGCGATAGGCTCCGATATCAAGCGCGATCTTCTCGGCCTCGAGCCGCTTGGCAACGGCCTTGGCGAAGGCTGCGCCATCGATGATGCGGGGATCGGTGAACTTCAGGCACACGCTGGTGTTCGACCGCATCGCCTTGTCTTCGGCGAGGTTGTCGATCCAGTCGCGGCTGGCGCAGAAATTCCAGATCGCGCGGGCATTGGCATCGGCGCGGTGCTTCAAGGCATCAAGCCCGCCGATGGATTTGCCCCATTTGAGCGCGAAGAGATAATCCTCGACCGCCAGCATCGACGGCGTGTTGATCGTCTCGCCCTGAAAGATGCCTTCGATCAGCTTGCCCTTCGAGGTCATGCGGAAGATCTTGGGCAGGGGCCAAGCGGGCGAATAGTTTTCCAGCCGCTCGACAGCGCGGGGGCTGAGCACCAGCATCCCGTGCGCGGCCTCGCCGCCCATGACCTTCTGCCACGAGAAGGTGACGACATCGAGCTTGTCCCACGGCAGATCCTGCGCGAAGGCGGCGCTCGTGGCATCGCAAATGGTCAGGCCCTTGCGATCCGCGGGGATCACCTCGCCCGAAACTACGCGCACGCCCGAGGTCGTGCCGTTCCATGTGAAGACAACATCGTTGTCATAATCGAGTGCCGAGAGATCGACGATTTTGCCATAGTCGGCGGTATGGACCGTGGCGGGAATCTTGAGCTGCTTGACCACATCGGTCGCCCAGCCGGCGCCGAAGCTCTCCCAGGCGGCGATCTCGACGGGGCGTTCGCCAAGGAGCGACCAGAGCGCCATCTCGACCGCACCGGTATCCGAGGCCGGAACGATGCCGACGCGGTAATTGGCGGGGATGCCGAGGATCTCGGCCGTCAGGTCGATCGCCTCCTTGAGCTTGGCCTTGCCGACGCCCGCGCGATGCGAGCGGCCAAGCGGCGCGTCTGCCAGTGCTTCGATCGTCCATGTGGGGGGTTTGGCGCAGGGGCCGGAAGAGAACCGCGGATTGACCGGCCGCGATGCCGGTTTGGTCAGTGCCATTTGTGATATCCTCACAGATATATGCCCCTCGTTGGGGAGGGGTGTCCCACGGATGGGGATATCGGGGGGCGGTGCGGGCCACAATGGCCAAAATGACGCAAAGGCGGCTGTTTCCGCCTCGAATGCGACGCCAAATGGCTACGATAGGAAACTTTGCTGCTCGTTCCGAGGTGTTTGCACCTGCTGGCCCGCTTGGAATCCCACTCTCGTTCAGGCATTAGGCGCGGTAACCAAGACCGGAGCCGCCATGTTCGCCGTCACCCTTCTCACGAGCCCCGCCAACCCCTCGCTCGAGGCGCCGCTTGTCGAGTCGCTCCGCAATGCTTGGGGCGGCGGTGGGGCCCAGTGGCTTTCGGCGGGCGAGGCGGCGGAGTTTGCCGTGCCGCAGATGCCGGGGAACCGCTGGGACGTGTGGGAGAGCCTGCAGGGGCAAGGTGTCGATCTGGTGATCCAGCCCGAAGCGGGCCGCCGCAAGAAGATGCTTCTCGCCGACATGGACAGCACGATGATCGAGCAGGAATGCATCGACGAACTGGCCGCCGAAGCGGGCGTGGGTGAGCGCGTGGCTGCGATCACCGCGCGGGCGATGAACGGCGAGTTGGATTTCGAGGCGGCGCTGAAAGAGCGGGTCGGGCTTTTGCAGGGCCTGCCGGAAAACGTGATCGACGCGGTTCTGGAAAGCCGGATCACCTTCATGCCCGGCGGCAAGGAGTTGGTTTCAACGATGCGGGCCGCGGGGGCCTATGCGGCGCTTGTCTCGGGCGGGTTTACGGCCTTCACAGGCCGTGTCGCCGCCTCGCTCGGCTTTGACGAAAACCGCGCCAATACGCTTTTGGCCGAGGCGGGGCAACTCACCGGCAAGGTCGCCATGCCGATCCTCGGGCGTGAGGCCAAGGTGCAGGCGCTGCACGAAATCACCGCGCGGCTGGGCCTCGCCGCTTCAGACGCTCTGGCGGTGGGCGATGGCGCGAACGATCTTGGGATGCTGGGCCTTGCGGGCACTGGCGTGGCGCTGCACGCCAAGCCCTCGGTTCAGGCCCAATGCGATATCCGTATCAACCACGGCGATCTGACTGCACTACTCTATATTCAGGGCTACGCCCGGTCTGACTTCGCCGCCTAGGCCAGCGCCGCCGCCGGCCTGACCCCTGCCGCATGAATGCCGCGTCGGTTGTGGATCGGCGCATGGATACGGGCACGGGCCGCCGGATGGTGCGGGTCAAGAACGCCGACACGCACCAAGAGCGAGGCCATAGCGCATTCACTGGCGCGGGTCGCACCATCGGCGATCTTGAGCGCGATGCCGATCTTCTTTTCGGGCACGATTGCGATGAAAACGCCCTCCGCCCCGGTCTTGATCGCAACACGGCCATCCATCGCGCGCATAAGCTCCGTGCAGGCGCGGCCTTCGCCAGCGACCAGCTCGGGGTGTTTGCGCATCGCTTCTGCCAGCCGTGCGGCGGCTTTGGAGCGCACATCGCTGCGCTCGTGGGCGGAGGCATAGAAGGCCATCGCGCGGCCAAGCCCATGAAGGCTCATGGCGAAATTTGGGGCCGAGCAACCGTCGATGCCGTAGCCCGCGCTGTCCTCTCCAGTCAGGCTCTCGGTCGCCTCGCGCACCATCATCTGGATGGGATGGGCCGGATCGACATATTCGGCATCGCCGCCGATATGTTTGTTGAGCGTGAGAAAGCCCGAGTGCTTGCCAGAGCAGTTGTTGTGCACTTGGCAAACCGGATCGCCCGAACAGGTCATCTCGTCACGGTATTCCTGATCGCGCGACGGCTCGGGGCCGCAGCGGAGCGCATCGTCGGTGAGGCCGAGGTCGGCAAGCCAGCGGTTGACGTGACCCACATGAAGTTTCGCGCCCTGATGGCTGGCGCAGGCCAGCGCAAGCTGGCTCGAGGTCAGGCCAAAGGCATCCGCCGCGCCGCTTTCGATGAGCGGGATCGCCTGCAGCATTTTCGACGACGAGCGCGGAAAGATGATCGTCTCCGGCGCGCCCCAAGCCTCGAGGATCTCGCCATCGGCGCCGACGATCACCGCGTGCCCCTGATGCACGCTTTCAAGAAGATCGCCACGCCAAGTTTCGACAAGTTCAACAGCGCCGGTCATTCGATAGGGGTTCCTTGCTTTGGCGGTATTCCGCGCAGGATTGTGACCCAATGGGGCTTTCCCAGTGGGTGGATTTCTTGTTATCTCTAGCGGTATCGAGTTGGAACCCGCCCTTCCAGTCAAAAGATGCCAAAGAATGCATCGGGACAAAGGGCGAAAGAGGCAAGCGCAGCTGGAGGCTGTTACATGAGATTTATCGTTGCGGGCGTGGTGGCACTGAGTGCCGCGCTAAGTTGGTCGGGCACGGCCTTTGCGCAGGAATCGTCGAACCGCGTTCAGGCCAGCACTGACTGGAGCGTCTTTGTCGAGAGCAATCCCAAGGAATGCTGGGCGGTTTCGGCACCCAAGGAAACGGTCAACACCCGTGACGGAAATGTCGTCTCGGTGCGCCGCGGCGATATCCTGCTTTTCGTTTTCTATCGGCCCGGTGAGGGCGTGAACGGCCAGCTTGCCTTTACCGGCGGCTATCCTTTCGCGGGCGGCTCGACCGTCGATCTTGATGTAGATGGCACCAAATACGCGCTTTTCACCGAAGGCGAATGGGCATGGGCCGCCAAGCCCGAGGATGATGCCACCATCGTCGCGGCGATGAAGAAAGGCTCTTCGGCAACGCTCGTCGCCCGCTCGGGCCGCGGCACCGTGACCACCGACAAATTCTCGCTTAGCGGCTTTACCGCTGCCGTCACCGAGGCCGAGAACCGCTGCAAGTAAAGCAAATTCGGGTCGGATTTCTTTTGAAACCGGCCCGAATTCCTATATGAGGCCGGTCTGATCCCAGAATCGAGCCTGCCATGACCGCGAC
>RFZI01000117.1 GCA_009920775.1 Paracoccaceae bacterium
CTGGCGACAGTCACGTCGATATAGGCCACCGCGCCCATCCCGCCTCCGGCCGCCATCAAGAGCGCAACCCCCGCCGCGGCTGTCTTGGGAATGTGGCTTCGCGGCACCAGCAGTTTCTCGCGCCTTGCCCAGAGGAAAATGGCAAGGCCGCCCGCTCCGATGGCCGACCGAAGCACCAAAAGGCCCAGCGGGCTAACACCCTCACCGTAGGCGAGTTTCGCGGCATTGGGCATGATGCCGATGCAAACGGCGCCAAGCATCAGAATGATTAATCCCAGCCGCCGAGCGCGAGGGTCAGACGAACCCTTCAAGGACATGGCATCACCCACCCGCACCGCTACTTTTCGGCGCTAGGTTACATCAGACAGCCAAGTTTCCAAAGAGCCCAGTGGGCAATCAGGCGATGTCGATCGTGTAGCTTTCGATGACCGTGTTCGCGAGAAGCTTCTCGCACATCTCGGTCACGCGCGCCTTGGCGCCGGCTGCATCGGTGTCGGCGAGATCGAGTTCGATCACCTTTCCCTGCCGAACGCCCTCAACACCGCCAAAACCGAGCGCGCCCAACGCGTGGCGCACGGCCTCTCCCTGCGGGTCGAGAACACCGTTCTTCAGCATAACATGAACGCGGGCTTTCATCGGCGGTATCCTTCGGGTCTTAGTTGATCAGGGTCGGTTTGCTGCGCGGGTGGGTGACGTTCGAGGGCAGAACGCCCAAGCGCCGCGCCACTTCGGTATAGGCGTCGGTCAGGCTGCCGAGATCGCGGCGGAATACGTCCTTGTCGAGCTTCTGGCCGGTCTCGATATCCCACAGGCGGCAGCTGTCGGGGCTGATCTCGTCGGCGACGACAAGGCGGTGATAATCGTTGTCCCAGATCCGACCGATCTCGATCTTGAAGTCGATCAGGCGGATGCCGACGCCATGCATAACGCCGGAGAGGAAATCGTTCACCCGCAGGGCGATGGAGACGATGTCGTCGAGGTCCTGCTGGCTCGCCCAGCCAAAGGCCACAATATATTCCTCGGGCACCAGCGGGTCGCCGAGCGCATCGTTCTTGTAGCTGAATTCGACGATCGGGCGCGGCAGTTGTGTGCCCTCTTCCATGCCGAGGCGCTTGGCCATCGAACCTGCGGCATAGTTTCGCACGATCACCTCGAGCGGGATGATCTCGACCTGACGGATCAGTTGCTCGCGCATATTCAGGCGCTTGATGAAGTGGGTCGGCACACCGATTCCCTGCAGGCCGGTCATGAAGAACTCGGACAGGCGGTTGTTCAACACGCCCTTGCCGTCGATCGTCGCCTTCTTGGCGCCATTGCCGGCGGTAGCATCATCCTTGAAATACTGGACAAGCGTTCCCGGCTCGGGGCCTTCATAGAGAACCTTGGCCTTGCCTTCGTAAATCTTCTTCCGACGGGCCATGCCTACCTCTCGTCCACACGCGCGGCTCCGCCATAGAGCCTCACAGACGTGCGTCATGTGGGCCTCATAGTCCAAGCCCCCCTTGCGGGCAAGCGCATCCGCGGGCATATCAGGATTAACAGCAATTCGAGAATAAGGACCAAAGCCTCATGTCCACTTTTGACGATCGCGAACACGCCTTCGAAGCCAAATACGCTCTCGACGCCGAGATGCAGTTCAAAGCCGCCGCCCGCCGCGACAAGCTCGTGGGTCTTTGGGCCGCAGGTCTGATGGGCAAGTCGGAAGAGGACGCCAAGGCCTATGCCGCCGATGTCGTTCGCGAGGATCTCAAGCACGCGGGCGACGAGGACGTCTACGAAAAGCTGGCCGCCGATCTTGGCAGCCTTGCAGATGAGGCGACCATTCGCGGCAAGATGAAAGAGCTTCACCTTGTCGCCAAGGATCAGATCATGAAGGAAGTTGGCTGATCGCGACGCAATAGATTGCAGTCCTGAGGAATATACGGCTTGAGGGTGTCGAACTCTCCCATGTTCTTGATGCCGTCCTCGCCGTCTCGCCGCTTGGTTGGGTTGGCGCGATTGCGGCAACATGGCTCAGCTTGGCCGCAGTCGGCCAGTACGATGCCATCCTGCACCGCGTCCTGAATACCGGCATTTCGCCAAGGTTTGCGCGACGAACCGGCCTCATCGCAATCTCGATTGCCCAAACGGCCTGCTTCGGTACGCTGGTTTCTGCCTTGGTCAGATGGCGTTCTTTGTCCAATTGGTCGCTTTGGGAAGCAGCTCGGTTTTCACTTCGGGTCAGCTTCTCGTTCCTTCTCCTTTGGTCTTTGTTGGCTGCACTTGCGGTCGCGTTTTGGACCGAGGCCCCAAAGACGGCGGTATGGGCCGCGGCTGGGGGGCTGGTCGTGTTCGGGATCGTCGCTGGCGCACCGCCCCTTCGCGGGCTTGTCTCTAAGCTGATCCCTAAAGGGGCTTTCCTGCCGCTCTTCACCGCGGCGCTTGTCGATACGGTTTTTGCCGCGGTCGCCCTCGCCTGCCTATTGCCCGGCGCTTCGGACGTCGGGCTGGCGATCTATCCGATCTATCTGCTCGCCCTCGGCGCGGCCCTTGCGACCGGCGCACCGGGCGGGCTTGGCGCGTTTGAGCTCGTCCTTCTCGCCCTTCTGCCGCACCCCGACCAAGCCGCTTTGATCGGCGCAATATTGGCTTTTCGGATCATTTATTACCTGTGTCCCGCCTTCCTCGGTCTGGCGGGTCTCCTGCGTTCCCCGGCCCCTCTTGTTCATGAGCCCCGCGCCCCCCTCGGTCCCGCCGAATGGGGGCTCGTCGCCCAAGGTGCCTCGATCCTGCGTGCAGGATCCACCAGGTGGATGTGCCGTGAACGGCTGGGCCTCGGCATAGCCATCGGTCCCGCGCTCGGGCCCGTGGACCTCAGGGCATTTTCAAAGCTGATGCGCCGCGCGGGCCTGACCCCGGTTCTTTACAAGGCCGGACCAGCGGAAGCATCGGCCGCCCGCTCCCTTGGATGGCGGGTTTTGAAGGTTGCCGAAGAGGCGGTCATCAACCCCCGGGTTTGGACCGTCGACGGGTCCGCACGACGCCAACTCCGGCGCCATTTGCGGCACGCCGAGCAGGCCGCCATCCGTATCGTCACTTCAAGGCGCGCCTTGCCGCTCGCCGAAATGGCCGAGGTCAACGCAGCCTGGACGTTGAAAAATCGCCGCGAGCGCGGCTTCAGCATGGGGCGCTTTGCGCCCGAACTGCTCTATCGGCAGCGTGTGTTTCTGGCCTATTCGCGTGATCGCCTCATAGCCTTTGCAACCTTCCATACCGGCGCGCAGGATTGGTCTCTTGATCTGGTCCGGCATATTGACGGCATACCCGACGGGACCATGCACCTTCTGCTGACCTCGGCTATCGAGGCTTGCCGCGCGGAAGAGATTGATCGCCTGTCCCTGGCCGCTGTGCCGGCAGCGGGAGGCAATATTGGGCGGCTTGTCCCCGACAAAGCGCTCTTGCCGGGGCTACGACGGTTCAAGCAGAGCTTTGCCCCGAGATGGGAGCCACGCTACCTCTGTGTCAAAGGGTCGATCCCCCTCGCGCGCGCAGCCGTGACCATTGCAGCGGCCATTCATTATCCGGGGCCGCTCACACTGCGTCTGCGTCCTCACGGCACAGAAACGGAAATTCGATTTGAATTGCCGGTCGCATCGTGCGATGCCCACGAGTGGAACCCCCAGCCCGGGCAGGCGTCCGCCCTGCCCCAGATCACAGGCCCCGCTCATGACCGACGCCCTTTCCCGCCTTCTTGACACCCGCGACTGGCTTTTGGCCGATGGTGCAACCGGGACCAACCTCTTCAATATGGGGCTGAGCTCGGGCGATGCGCCGGAAATGTGGAACATCGACCACCCCGACCGGATCCGGGCGCTCTATGAGGGCGCCGTTCAGGCCGGCAGCGACCTGTTCTTGACCAACAGCTTTGGGGCCAACGCATCTCGGTTGAAATTGCACGGCGCCGAGGGCCGTGTGCGCGAGCTCAACCGCGTTGCCGCAGAACTGGGACGAGAGGTGGCTGACGCGGCTGGGCGTCCTGTGATCGTTGCCGGTTCCGTCGGCCCGACCGGCGAGATCATGGAGCCGATGGGCAGCCTCACCTACGATAGCGCTGTCGAGATCTTTCACGAACAGGCCGAGGGTCTGAAGGAGGGCGGCGCAGACGTCCTCTGGGTCGAGACAATTTCATCCGCCGACGAATTTCGTGCGGCGGCCGAAGCCTTTTCCCGCGCCAATATGCCGTGGTGCGGAACCATGAGTTTCGACACCGCGGGCCGCACCATGATGGGCCTGACCTCGGCCGATATGGCCAAGATGATCTCAAAGCTCCCCTACCAGCCCCTCGCCTTCGGCGCCAATTGCGGCGTCGGCGCCTCGGATCTTCTGCGCACACTTCTTGGATTTGCCGCTGCCGCTCCCGAACTGCCCCTTATCGCCAAAGGCAACGCCGGCATTCCCAAATATCACGACGGTCACATCCACTATGACGGCACACCCGACCTCATGGCTGACTATGCCATTCTGGCGCGCGATGCCGGTGCGAAGATCATCGGCGGCTGCTGCGGAACGACCCCTGAGCACCTCAAATATATGCGCGAAGCACTGGAATCGACATCGCCCGGCCCGCGTCCCTCTCTCGATATTATTGCCGACAAGATTGGCCCCTTCTCCTCGGCCAGCGATGGCACCGGCGA
Source organism: Paracoccaceae bacterium (assembly GCA_009920775.1). GTDB lineage: Bacteria > Pseudomonadota > Alphaproteobacteria > Rhodobacterales > Rhodobacteraceae > RFZI01. The sequence goes on from RFZI01000117.1 coordinate 4,674, forward strand.
TGATGCAGGCCCCACCCGCGAGCGCAGCGGCCGTCGGCGTCGAGGATAGAGGGGGGCTTTCCGCCCCCCAGTCCGCTGCGCGGCCTTCCCCCCGGAGGATATTTATCGGCCTCTGAGAGACCAGACCTGTTCTCCGAGGCCCATAAATATCCCGGGGGACGGCACGAAGTGCCGGGGGGCAGCGCCCCCTCCTGCCATTCAGAATAGGATAAACTGATCTTCCAGCCGAGGTGGCGGGCAAAAGAGGTCTGTCCTCAAAGATGGCAACCTCCGATCGAGGCCGTGGCGCCGGAGCGCCAGATCGAACCGCGCTCGCATCAGCTCCGCCCAGGGCCCCTGACCCCGCATCCTCTGACCCCATTCTGGATCATAGTCCCGCCCGCCGTGCAATTCGCGCACCCGCCCCAAGACCCGCTCGGCACGGTCCGGCATATGTGTCGCGAGCCAATCGCGGAACAGGGGCGCGACCTCGCGCGGCAGCCGCAGAACAATGGATGATGCGGCTTGCGCACCTGCCTCGGCTCCGGCCGCAACGAGCGCTTCAAGCTCATGGTCGGTCAAAGCGGGGATGACCGGCGAAACCATGATCCGCACGCCGATCCCCGCCTCCGAAAGCCTGCGGATCGTGCCGAGCCGCCTCGCGGGTGCCGGAGCCCGAGGCTCCAGCATACGGGACAGCCTTGGATCTAGCGTCGTCACGGATATCCCCACGCGCAGAAGGCCCCGCCTCGCCATCGGTGCCAAAATATCGATGTCTCGCTCGATCAATGCGCCCTTTGTGACAATCGCCACCGGGTGATTGAACTCGGCTAGTACCGCGAGGATGCTCCGCATGATCCGCCGGTCTTTCTCGATCGGCTGATAGGGATCGGTATTGGTGCCGATCGCAATCGTCGCCGGGACATAGCCTTTCGCCGAAAGCTCCGCCCGCAAGACTTCGGCGGCATCGGGGCGGGCAACCAGCCGGGTTTCGAAATCGAGGCCCGGCGAAAGGCCGAGGTAGGCGTGGCTCGGGCGGGCAAAGCAATAGATACAGCCATGCTCGCAGCCGCGATAGGGATTGATGGAGCGGTCAAAGGAAATGTCGGGTGAGGTGTTTCGGGTAATGACCTTTCGCGGCCGCTCATCCCGAACCTCGGTCCGCAGAACGGGAAGGTCGTCGTCCTTGCCCCAACCGTCATCAACCCTCTCACGTTGGTAGGGTTCAAACCGGTTCGTTGCGTTCGATCCGGCCGCCCGCCCGGGGGTTCGGATGCCGTTCGCATGATCGTTGGGTGTCGATGGGGGCGCCATGAATTGGAACATACCATGAACATGTCGACGTTCACCACCTCTTTTCGACCCTCGAGACGACATTGAAATCGGTCACAGCACCGCAAGATGACTATTCCATTGACCTTGCGTCGGTTCAGGGGCAGGCAGTGTCGCAATCCGCTCAGACCGACGTGCGATATCCAAGCACATCCGGTTTAAATCCCGCCACTTTTCAAGTGAGTTGCCCAATGTCAGACGAAGACGAAATCATCCTCTCCGAACT
>RFZI01000118.1 GCA_009920775.1 Paracoccaceae bacterium
GGGCTTGGCCTGCTGAGCCTGCTTCTCCTTAGCCGCCTCTGAGCGTGCCATTCGGCGCGACCGCTCAGGGGAGGATCAGCGCCGGATAGAAACGCTAAGGACCAAGGAATAGACCCATGACAAAAGATCGAGTGTTGATTTTCGACACAACCCTGCGTGACGGTGAGCAATCTCCCGGCGCAACCATGACCCACGAGGAAAAGCTCGAGATTGCCGAGCTTCTCGACGAAATGGGCGTCGATATCATCGAGGCCGGCTTTCCAATCGCCTCGGAAGGCGATTTCCGCGCCGTGAGCGAAATTGCCGAGCGCACCAAGAACGCCACGATCTGTGGCCTCGCCCGCGCCAACTACAAGGATATCGACCGCTGCTGGGAGGCGGTGAAGCACGCGAAATCGCCGCGTATCCACACCTTCATCGGCACCTCGCCCCTGCACCGCACCATCCCCAACCTCGACATGGACCAGATGGCCGAGCGCATCCACGACACTGTGACCCACGCCCGCAACCTCTGCGACAATGTCCAGTGGTCGCCGATGGATGCAACGCGGACCGAGTGGGATTATCTCTGCCGCGTGGTCGAGATTGCCATCAAAGCGGGCGCGACCACGATCAACATCCCCGATACCGTGGGCTACACCGCGCCGGCGGAAAGCGCCGACCTGATCAAGCGGCTCCTCGAGACAGTGCCGGGCGCGGATGACATCATCTTCGCGACCCACTGCCACAACGACCTCGGCATGGCGACGGCCAACGCCCTCGCCGCCGTTCTGGGCGGCGCGCGCCAGATCGAATGCACGATCAACGGCCTCGGCGAGCGGGCGGGCAATACCGCGCTCGAAGAGGTGGTTATGGCGCTCAAGGTGCGGGGCGATATCATGCCCTATTATACCGGCGTCGATACCACCAAGATCATGAACATCTCGCGCCGTGTCGCCACTGTCTCGGGCTTTCCGGTTCAGTTCAACAAAGCCATCGTCGGCAAAAACGCCTTCGCCCACGAGAGCGGCATCCATCAGGACGGGATGCTCAAAAACTCGGAAACCTTCGAGATCATGCGCCCCTCGGACGTGGGCCTTTCAGGCACCTCGCTGCCCTTGGGCAAGCACTCGGGCCGCGCCGCGCTGCGGGCCAAGCTCAAGGAGCTGGGCTTTGATCTGGCCGACAACCAGCTCAACGACATTTTCGTGCGCTTCAAGGATCTGGCCGACCGCAAGAAGGAGGTCTACGACGACGACCTCATCGCGCTCATCCGCCAGAACGATACTGTCGAGGATCACCTCAAGCTCAAGCATCTGCGCGTGGTCTGTGGCACCGAGGGGCCGCAAACCGCCGATCTGACGCTCGAGATCGACGGCGAGGAGAAATCGGTTCACGCCACGGGCGATGGCCCGGTCGACTCGGCCTTTAACGCCGTGAAAGCGCTCTTCAAGCATCACGCGCGCTTGCAGCTCTATCAGGTCCATGCCGTGACCGAAGGCACCGACGCGCAGGCAACCGTTTCGGTCCGCCTCGAGGAGGACGGGCGCATTGCCACCGGCCAGTCGGCCGATACCGATACGGTCGTCGCTTCGGTCAAAGCCTATATCAACGCGCTCAACCGCCTGATCGTCCGCCGCGAAAAGACCGCGCCGGGCGAGGATGTGAAGGGTGTGAGCTACAAAGACGTTAACTGATGGAAAGGGCGCCTTCGGGCGCCCTTCTCCTAATCGGCTGGCGGCAGCCTGCGACGCTACTTCGCAGAGGGATCGCGATTTTCAGCTGGCCGTCGACTTGCGCTTGGCATCCTTGTGACCTAGGCGTGGATCACGGAGGGCCCCCGACGACGCCGTAACGACGCTGCCCCGGGCCGAGCTAGCAATTCGGAACCGCTCCACATGTACTTCTACCTTCCCGTGGCCGAGGTGTCGGTCAATCTGTTCCTCCTCCTCGGGATTGGAGGTGCTGTCGGAATCCTCTCGGGCCTCTTCGGTGTGGGTGGCGGGTTTCTGATCACTCCGCTTTTGTTCTTCGTGGGCATCCCTCCTGCGGTCGCGGTTGCGACGTCCGCAAACCAGATCGTCGCAAGCTCAGTCTCGGCGCTCATGGCCCATGTGCGGCGACGGGGCGTGGATTTCTGGATGGGAACGGTGCTTTTGATCGGCGGCCTCCTCGGTTCGGCCATCGGCGTGCAGATCTTCAACTATCTGAAATCGCTCGGACAAGTCGATCTCTTCGTCAATCTCTGCTATGTTTTCTTCTTGGGCGGGATCGGTTCTTTGATGATGGTCGAGAGCATCCAAGCCTTCATCAGAAGCGGCAAACAAGCGCCCAAAAGGCGCAAGCACAACTGGATTCACAAGCTCCCTTTCAAGGTCAAGTTTCGAGTGTCCGGCCTCTATATTTCGGTGATCCCTCCCCTTTTGGTCGGCGCGCTTGTCGGTCTATTGGGCGCCGTCATGGGCGTTGGCGGCGGTTTCATCATGGTTCCAGCGATGATCTATCTGCTGAAGATGCCGACAAAGGTTGTTGTCGGAACCTCTCTTTTCCAGATCATTTTCGTCGCCGCGTTCAACACGATGATGCACGCCATAACCAACCATACCGTTGATATGGTGCTCGCTCTGCTGCTTCTGATCGGAGGAGTGGTCGGGGCGCAGATCGGCTCTCGCTTTGGCGCAAAGCTGCGCGGCGAACAACTTCGCATCCTGCTTGCTGCGCTTGTTCTCGGTGTCGGCATCAAACTTGGGCTCGATCTTCGGATCGAACCGAGCGAGCTCTATGCTCTGGCGGCGACGACCGCCGGCTAGGCCCGAAGCAGATCCCGGATACCTAGAAGCCGGAACACCCACGAAAACACGGATGGGAAACTGCGCGAAAAGCGCCGCCGGCCCATGTGGTCGGCGATAATCTTGGCGGCCTTTTGATCGTCCATGATAAAAGGCATTCGAAAGCTGTTCTTGCGCGTCAGGCGCGTATCCACAAAACCCGGGTTCACAAGCTGAACCCGCACGCCCGTTGCCTTCAGGTCTGCCCGCATATCCCGCGCTAGCTGCATGACAGCGGCCTTGCTCGACCCGTAGCCAATGGCCCCGGGGAGGCCAGTGAAGCCCGCAAGAGAGCCAACAACGACGATATGACCACGATCGCGCTTGGCAAAGCCCGGAACGACCGCGCCAAAGACACGCAATGCACCGTTGAAGTTGACGTCGGCGATGCGGAGCGCCCTTTCGGAATCCCATTCGGCGGCGGTCATTGGCTCATAATCGCCGGCCATGTAGATTACCCCGTCGATCTCTCCCAGTTCGCTCGTGGCTCTAGCCACCGATTGGCTATCAGTCACATCGCAAGGAATGATCAACGCCGATTTCGAGAGTGTTTTGGTCACCTCTTTGAGCCGCTCCTCAGAGCGCCCGGACAAGACCAATCCAGCGCCGCGCTTATCAAGCTCTCGCGCCAGTGCAGCGCCGATCCCGAAGCTCGCACCGACAAGCCAGTAGGTCTTTCCGTTCAAAGTCCGTTCCATTCTAGCGGCTCAATTCTTGCACCGGCGGCATCGGGCGTCTGTGGAACATCGCGCGTGCGCGCCACAGTTTGAGCGCTTGCCAATGAATAAGAGCCATAACCCGCAGCGACCCAAATGGCCTTTGGACGAGTGACGCCAGAAGCCCCAGCGTTGTCATTTCGTGGCGCGGTCCATCCAAGGTCGCCAAAAGCCCGCCTTTGCCGTGGCGATAGTCGATCCGGACGGAAACTTCGTCTTGTGTCAGCGCAAAATGAAACCTGTATTCGCCAGCGACAGGCTGAAATGGCGAAACGTGAAAGATCTTCTGGGCCACCATTTCATCCGAAGGCCTGATCGGGGATTCCCGCCTCAGCAAACCGGTCGCGCACCCATTGCGCCCCTTGCCCAGCACCGCGAACACCACCGTGATCGCGATCATGGTAGGACACAAGGTTCGCAGCATTTGCCGAAAACAAGGCCGACGTCTTTTCGATTTTTTCCGGATCGATCAGCAGATAGTCGACGCCATAGCGAAAGCTGTTGGCCTCGCCTCCCAGCCGCCGGTGCATCGTCGTTGCCCTGATGTGCTGCGGTCTCATGCGGCAAGCACTCCGGCTTTCAGACGCTCGACCACCGCAACAGCGCTAGCATATCCATCCTCGTGAAAGCCGTGCCGGGTCCAGGCGCCGCAGAACCATGTCTTGTTCTGCCCTTGAGCAAGCCGTAGCTCGGCTTGTGCCCGGATGGCCGCGCGATCAAACACAGGATGGGCGAACTCCGTCTCCTCGTAGACAAGGTGATCGGGTATCTCGACCTCTGGGTTGAGAGAGACAAAAAGCGGATCCGATGCATCAAGGCCTTGAAGCCTGTTCATCCAATAGGTCAGGCCGATGCGCGCCGCGGGACGATTGGTCGTACTCTTATAGACCCACGATGCCCAAGCCCTCTTTCGGTTGGGCATCTGGCTTGTGTCGCGGTGGAGGACCGCTCGGTTTGGCTGATACCGAATATTGCCAAGGATCTTCTTTTCCTTGTCGGTTGGATCCGAAAGAAGCGCCAGCGCCTGATCTGAATGGCAGGCAAAGACCACTTCATCAAAGAACTCGGGCAGACCGCCCTTGCAGCGGACCTCGACGCCAAGATCGCTCCTTGTGACCGAGGCGACCGGCGCGTCAGTCCGAATATCGCCACCTGCGGACCGAATGGCCGCCGCGATACGCGTCACATAAGCAATCGACCCGCCGTCGACCGTATACCACTGATGGGTATTCGGCGTCAGAAGCGCGTGGTTGTCGAAGAACTGAACCAGTGACCGGGCCGGAAAGCTTTCCATCTGCTCTGGAGTCGACGACCAGATCGCACCAGACATGGGCAGGAGATAATAATTGCGGAACCACTCGCCCACTTTCAGTTGATCGAGGAACTCCCCAAGCGGCAGGTCAGGATCTTGAGCTGCAGCGACGGCGTTCTTGTTGAACCGCACGATATCGCCAAGCATCCGCCAGAACTGGGGCCGGGCAAGATTGCGCTTCTGGGCCGTCAAAGCCGACAGGTCGCGCATACTGTATTCCAGACCGCCGTTATTGATCGACACGCCAAAGCTCATATCGCTCTTTTTCACCGGCACATCGAGATCGCGGAACATCTGCGTCAGATGCGGATAGGTATGATAGTTGAAGACGATAAAACCCGTGTCGACTGCGGTCTCTCCACGACGCCCCGCCAGGACGGTCCGAGCATGGCCACCAAGGCGATGAGCGGATTCAAACAGAACGATCTCATTATCGGGCGCCAGCATATAGGCTGCACCTAGTCCCGACACACCGCCGCCGATCACGGCAATTCGCTTTTTCTTCGCTAGATCAAAAGGCACTTTGGCAACCCCGCTTGGATGATTTCGGAAAGAATACGCAAGAGCGATCAGTCCAGATCAGTCAGGGGCAAAATGATCCATCTCGGCGGTTGTGCCGTAGAGTTGTCAAACCGCAATGAGGAGAGCCAAGTGCAACTCGCAGCTATCTACGCCACAACCGTCATCGTCTTTCTGGCAATTGACGCGATTATGCTAAAATTCGTGATGCGCCCGCTGTTTTCCCAACACATCGGAAACTGGCTTCTCGACGATATCCGCATTTTGCCGGCCGTTGGCTTTTATCTCTTCTATGTGGCGGGCATCGTCTGGTTTGTCTCGATGCCGGCCTTCAGGTCGGGCGTCACAAGCCAAGCCCTGATCGCCGGCGCCTTCCTGGGCGCAATTGCCTACGGAACCTACGAGTTCACCAACTACGCCACGTTGAAGAACTGGAGCCCGTCTATGGTCGCCGTTGATGTGATCTGGGGCGCCATCCTGACCGGCTTTTCGGCTTGGGTGGGCGTTGCGGCGGTTAAAGCCATGGCTTGACCGTCCATTGGGCTACACCGCTGCATGCCAAACCACGTTCCAACGTCACCGGCGAAGTTTGTCGCCGAAACACGAACGCCCGCGGCGTTGCTGCGGGCGTTTCGGTAATGTTGGTTGCGGGAGCAGGATTTGAACCTGCGACCTTCAGGTTATGAGCCTGACGAGCTACCGGGCTGCTCCATCCCGCGGTGGTGTAGGTTTGGATCGATTAGAGAGAAGAGGATTTTATTAGGTCTGGCAGTGACTTACTCTCCCACGTCTTAAGACGCAGTACCATCAGCGCGACG